>DASPYG010000179.1:0-16456 GCA_035636885.1 Candidatus Nitrosopolaris sp. | reverse complement strand
GAGGATCCTGACGTCGCCGAGGTCATCGGTATCGACATCCGCGAGCCACGCTACGACCTGGGCCGCGCCGACTATCTGAAGCTCGACATCCGCCACTCGCTCATCGGCAAGCTCGTGCGGGCGGTCGGGATCGATACGGTCGTGCACACTCTCACGAGAGTCGATTCGTTCGACCTCGACCCACGGCGCGCGCACGAGATGAACGTCATCGGCACTCTCAATCTGTTGGCGGGCTGCGCCGGCAAGGACAGCCCGGTCAGGCGATTCATCCTGAAGTCGTCGGGTCATGTTTACGGCTCGCGCTTCGACCTGCCGGCGAGCTTGCGCGAGGACCACAGGCTCGACTCCAACTCGAAGCATCAATTCGTGCGCGATATCGTCGAGGTCGAGTCTTACGTCTCCGACTTCGCCGCCCGCAATCCCGGCATCGACATCCTCACGCTTCGCCTCAGCAACAGCCTCAACCCAGACGAGCCCCAGCCGCTGGCGCGATACCTCGACCTCGAGCTGGTGCCGACGGTGGCGGGCTACGACCCGACCCTGCAGCTCATCCACCGTGACGACTCCGTGGAGGCGCTGTACCTGGCCACCAAGCGCGGGCCCGCCGGCGCTTACAACATCGCCGCCCCTGGCGCCGCCCCGCTGTCGAAGCTGCTCGATGCAGCGGGCAAGCTCCACGCCCCGCTCCTGCCGCCGTTCGGTCTCGAGCTCACGGCGTTCGCGCTGCGGCGCAGCGGTCTGGCGTCGCTTTCGCCTCAGCTCGTGGACCTACTTCGCTGGGGGCGCACCCTCTCGACCGCGAAGGCGGCGCGCGAGCTTCGTTTCCGCGCAGCGCGTGATACCCAGGCGGCGTTCGAAGACTTCATCCAGCAGCGGCGCGTGCTCCGCTACGAGCCCGACCGCCATGCGTATCAGTACGAGAAGGAGCTTGAGGACTTTATCCACAGCCGCCAGCTGGCCTCAGAGAATGGCGAGACGGAAACGGCGGCCCTGCCGGCTAAGGCTCCCCACCGCCCCCATCGATGACGAGCACCTCCCCGTTCACGTAGCTCGCGGCATCTGACACCAGGAAGACGACCGCCCCGGCAATCTCGTCCGGCACCCCGATCCGCCCCATCGGGTTCGAGCTGACCACGCGATCCAGGATCGCCTCGTTGCCCCACAGCGCCTCGGCGAAGCGCGTCTTCACCAGGCCCGGCGCGACGGCGTTGACGCGCACCTTTGGGCCCAGCTCGCGGGCCAGCTGCCGCGTCAGCATGATCACGCCCGCCTTGGTGATGTTGTAGACGCCGAGCCCGAGCCCAGGTCGCAAGCCGCCGACGCTGGACACGTTGACGATGGCGCCTCCGTGCTGCGCCATCGAAGCTTCATACACGAGCTTGATGAGGATGAAGATGCCGCGCAGGTTGACCTCGAAGGTCTTGTCCCAGGCGCCCAGCTCGGCGCCGAGAACCGGGCCGAAGTAGGGGTTGGTGGCGGCATTGTTGACGAGGATGTCGATGCGCCCGAAGCGTTTCATAACCTCTTCGACCAGCCGCTGAAGGTCCTCCGGCCGGCCCGCGTGAGCGGCGATGCCCACGGCCTGCTCGGGAAACCTGGTGTTGATCCTCGCCGCCTCGTCGTCGAGATCTGTTTGCTTGCGGCTGGACAGCACGACCTGGGCGCCTTGCTCCGCCAGCGCCTCGGAGATGGCGCTCCCGATGCCCCGGCTGGCCCCCGTCACGAGGGCGACGCGCCCCTTCAGGTCGAACCTGGAGCTCGATTGCACGACTGATACCATAGCCCCCGCATTGGCGATCTCGGGGAAGGCGGCTGAGGACATTCTCGAGCGCATCTTTCAGCCCATGACCAAACCGAGCGCGATGGACCAGGCCGAGGAGACGCTGCGACACCCGAAGCGCCTCGTCTATGTCGCGATGTCGAACAAAGCTTTCTACTGGCGCGCTCACATCCAGAAGTTCGTGCTCGACTCCGGAATGGTGCCGGTGAGCCCGTTCATGCTCTTCGACTACTACCTGATGCACACCGTCTCCAAAGAGATCGTGCGCGAAGCGATGAACAATCTTCTCGCGCGTTGCGACGAGGTATGGGTGTTCGGCCGCCTATCCCTTGGCGTGAAGGTTCAGGTCGGGATCGCCAAGCGCATGAACAAGCCCGTGCGCTACTTCGACATCTCCGATCTTCCTGTCGCCATAATGCCGATCACCGAGGAAACTGCCCAGGAAGAGCTCCGTGACTAGGTTCGTCGGGCGCCTACAGGCGCCACGCGGCGATACCAGGCCTCGGGGTTCGACAGCTCCTCGAGCCGCGGCATTGCATCCGAGCCCTCCCACGCCAGGTTCAGGACACCCATCCCGTGTGCGTCATATATCGCGCCGGCGAAAGCCTCCCCCTTGCGGTACTGCTGCAGCTTCAGGTCGAGGCCTGAGAGCTTCCAGATCAGCAGCTCGAGGATGCTCTTGCCCGAGCTGCGGGTGCGGTAGGCGGCTTCCAGCTGGTCGAATCCAGGCAGCAGCCTGGAACCCAGCTCATTCATCACGAGGTTGCTGTAGCCCTCGATCAGCGACATCGTGCTCTGCATGCGGCGCATCAGCCTCCACTGGGCCGGGAGAACTCCGGCGAAAGCTGCAAACCGGGCCGCCGGAGGCGCCTTTCGGGTCGTGGATTCCAGCAATGCCGTGATCGAGCGCTCCATGTCGGCCCTCAGCCATGGATGTGCGGCGAACTGCCAAGCGTGCGTCATCTCGTGGAGGATCAGCCAGCGCCTCAGGTCCTCTCCCGGCAGCTCCGCCTTCTGGGCCCACTCTTCGACGTTTGTCTCGACCAGGTAAAGGCCCTCACCGCCGACCGACTCAGCGCCGAGCAGCTGGGGATCGTACTGGCCGAGGACCCTCCGGCCAAGAAAACCGAGCATGAAGCCGACGTAACGATCGAGGCCGGCGCGGCCCACCTCCACGATCAGTGAGTTGGAGACGCGGCCTGCCTCGAGGACTGGGTCGATGACCCTACGCAGGATGTTGAGGTTCAGGTCCAGCCATCCTTCGCGATCCACGGCTTCGAAGCGCGGCAGCTTGACCCCGGGCGGCAGCCCGCCCACGAACTCGAGCAGCGGCTTCTCGAGCTTCGATGCCATCGACCGGTAGCGCCGCTGCGCCACAGCCAGCGACGCGGTGGGGATCTCCGGTTGTTCGAGATGGGCATTCGCCGCGTCACGGACCTCGTCCCAATCGACGAGCACCGACGTGCCGCCCCGAGGACGCACGGCTTCCGCAACCGCCACGGTGGCCAGGCCCGCAAGCAAGCCGAACATCGCCGCACGTCCGACCCGCCTCATAGCACGAGGGTACAAGACGCGAACGAAGCCACTCCGGCGGCTCCGCTACCTAATAAATGTAAGGCCAGCTCCGGTTTCGTTTGAAGACCACCTTGCAGCCATCGCACCTGAACACGATCTGAAGCTGACGTCTCCCGATTGCGGCGGCATCGCGGCCGCACACCGGGCAGGAGGCCGTCTCGTCCATGAATGGCCGAGGCAGGGGATCCACTTTTATCTCTAACCGCCGTCTTTTTTTTGACATTTGCTCAAACCGTTCTCAAATTCATTGCCGGCAACCAACCCGGAGCGCCGGGTCGCAACTCAGACGTCGAGTAGCGTCACATCCAGATTCTTTAACCCCTCCGGTGGCTCAACTCCTGCGGTTTGCAGGCGCTTCAGGAGCGCCAGGATGTAGCGGACGCCGGCGAGATTGACTCTGTGCTCTCGCGTCAGCGTCTGGATCGCCTGTAACTTCATCACGTCGCGGCGGGAGTAACGCCGACGATTCGTGACGGTCCGCTTGGGATGAATCATGTCCAGGTGCTCGTACATCATCAGAGTGCGTGGGTGTGTCTCGAGGATCTCGGCCGCCACACTCAGCGTGAATATGGGTTTGTCGAGGTCGATGCCGGTGTCGCGGGAGGATGTGGATGGCGCGACCGAAAGTCGCTGTCTGGCCTTCATGAGCTTCTTGTCCGGGCCGATTATATGGTTTGAGCGATTGACGTCCTAACTTTGGGTTACAGGGACGGATACAGCTTTCCGCCGCAATTCTGCGCGACCTATTCGTCGGCGGCAATGTGTTGTTGTTAAGTAATAAATACAAAACGTCGTAGGTAGCCAGGCTCCATATAGTTAGCAGCCATATGTCGGGGGTTGTGGGGCTGCTCCTGGTCAGCGTTTCCGTGGGCCTCAGCAACTTTGCCGGCGCTATCGGCATCGGGCTGACCGGGATCGACGGCCGCACAAGGCTCAGGGTGGGCGTCGTCTTCGGCCTGTTCGAAGCGTTGATGCCGATCGCCGGCCTCCTCCTGGGCCAGGCTGTGGCCGGCTACTTCGGCCATATCGCGAAGTACGTCGGCAGCGCCATCCTGATCCTGACCGGCGCCTATACGATCTGGCAGGGCCGCCGAGTCCCGGACAAGGGTCCCGAAGGGCCGCCCGAGGCTCGACGCCTGCTCGTCACGGCCCTCGCGCTCAGCATCGACAACCTGGCCGTCGGTTTTGCCCTGGCTGTCTACCGGATCCCGATCGTCCTCGCAGCGGTGACGATGGGGGTCATCAGCGTCGCCATGTCGCTGGTCGGCCTCGAGCTCGGCAGCCGTCTCGGGACTCGGATCGAAGCGTGGAGCGAGGAGCTTGGCGGCGGCGTCCTGATCCTGGTCGGCCTGGCCCTGGCCTTCGGCATCCTTGGCTAGGAGTCACCGCGGCCTAGGATTGTTCGCAGCTTTGAGTCCGATGCCCGAGCTCGAAAACGTGCTGATCGCGACTGCCGACCGCGTCGCCACGATCACGCTCAACCGTCTGGAACAGCGCAACCCGCTCTCGTCCGGCATGCTGCGCGACCTCGTCACGGCCTTCAAGTGGTGCCAGGGCGATGACGCGGTCAGGGTCGTGGTCCTCACCGGCGCCGGCGATCGCGCCTTCAGCTCCGGCGCCGACCTGAGCAGCTTCGGCGCCGGCGTCGCCGAAGAGGCGCGGCACAAGGAGAGGCACGCCTTCGTCGAGCTCTTCCTGACGATGACTGCGCTCGGCAAACCGATCGTGGGCCGGATCAACGGACACGCCCTCGCGGGCGGCATGGGGCTTGCCGGCTCCTGCGACCTCCTGGTCGCAGTCGACACGGCGACATTCGCAACCCCGGAGATCAACGTCGGCGTCTGGCCGATGATGATTCAGGCCGTCCTGGCGCGGAACCTACCGCGGAAGATCCTGCTGGAGATGGCGATGCTAGGCGAGCGGTGGACTGCGACGCAGATGCAGGCGGTCGGATTCGTGAATCGGGTCGTCAACCGCGAGCTCCTTGACGCGACCGTCGATGAAATCGCCGGCAAGCTGGCCAAGAAGTCGTCGGTGGTGATGCGGCTGGGCAAGGACGCCTTCTACCGGCAACAGGACATGGAGTTCGATGACGCCCTCGAGTACCTGTATGGCGAGCTGCTGAAGGTTGTGTCCACCGAAGACGCGAAGGAAGGCGTGCTGGCGTTTTTTGAGAAACGCGAGCCGAACTTCGAGGGGCGGTGACTGGTGCGGGCGGCGAGAGATTTGGGCATCCAGGTGGTCCCAGCCGTAGGAAGCGCCGAGCACCGGAGCGAGCGCATTTTGGTATGCGCGAGCGAGGAGCGCAGAAGCTGACAACCGGATGGGGCCGCATGGGGCCCAAAGATCCGCCGACGGCGCCGGTCGCCGTCCCCGAGGGGAGATGAGCGACCGATATCGAAAGCTGCGGGAATCGGCGCTGAAAGGCGGCACCCGCTACCTGCCGAAGCTTCGCGAGCAGAACAAGCTAACCGCGCGAGAGCGGCTCGACCTTCTTCTCGATGCGGGCTCGTTTGTCGAAGACGGCCTCTTCGCCAACGTCCTCGCCGACGAGCTACCCGCCGACGGGGTTATCACCGGCCTGGGCACGATCGAGGGCCGCCAGGTCGCGGTCATGGCCAACGATCCGACCGTCAAGGCCGGCAGCTGGGGCGCCCGCACCGTGGAGAAGATCGAGCGTATCCAGGAGACGGCGCAACGGATCCGCGTTCCGCTCTTCTATCTCGTCGATTCTGCCGGCGCTCGGATCACCGACCAGATCGACATGTTCCCCGGGCGCCGCCACGCCGGCCGGATCTTCTTCAACGAGGTGCAGCTCTCCGGCCACGTGCCGCAGATCTGCCTGCTGCTCGGCCCGTCGGCCGCCGGCGGGGCGTACATCCCGGCGTTCTGCGACGTGGTGGTGATGGTCGAGGGCAACGCTTCCATGTACCTCGGCTCGCCGCGGATGGTGGAGGTGGTCGTCGGCGAGAAAGTGACCCTCGAGGAGCTCGGCGGCGCGCGCATGCACTGCACCGAGAGCGGTTGCGGCGACGCCCTGGTCCAGGACGACAAAGAGGCCATCGAGTTCGCCCACGCCTACTTTGCGTACATGCCGCAGCGCTCGGGCGAGCGCCCGGCGCCATGCGCAGCCAAGGCGCCCGGGGCGGGTTCGAAACCGATCGCGGACCTCATCCCCGAAGAACCGAACAAGGGTTACGACATGCGCAAGGTCATCGACGCCTTGATCGACGAAGGCAGCTGGCTCGAGATCAAGAAGCTCTTCGCGAAAGAGCTGCTGACCGGTTTCGCGCGGCTGGACGGCCATGCGGTCGGCATCGTCGCCAACCAACCGATGCAAAAGGGCGGCGTGCTCTTCAACGACTCGGCGGACAAGGCCGCGCGCTTCATCTGGCTGTGCGACGCATTCGAGATCCCGCTACTGTTCCTCGCCGACGTGCCTGGGTTCATGATCGGCACCGACGTCGAGCGCCGCGGCATCATCCGTCATGGCGCGAAGATGATCAGCGCGGTCTCGGAGACCACGGTCCCCAAGATCTCGGTGATCGTGCGCAAGGCGTACGGCGCGGGGCTGTACGCGATGTCGGGTCCGGCCTTCGACTCCGATTGCGTCATCGCGCTGCCGTCGGCGCAGATAGCGGTCATGGGCCCCGAGCCGGCGGTCAACGCGGTCTTCTACAACAAGCTGGCCGAGCTGCCGGAGGCCGAACGCGCAGCCAGGCGCAAGCAGCTCGAGGACGAGTACCAAGAGGATGTCGACCTCTACAAGCTGGCGGCGAACCTCATCGTCGACGATGTTGTCGAGCCGGACGAGCTGCGCGTGAATCTCATCGCGCGCTTTCGCGCATATGCGACCAGGAAATCAGCGCGGCCGGACCGCAAACATGGAGTGCCGCCGGTCTAGCCGATGCGGTGGTACGGGACCGCGTAGTAGACGACCACCGCGAAGAACGTGACACTGGCCGTGATCACTGCGAGATGAAAGAGCTCGTGGTAGCCGAAGACCCGCGGCCACAGACGCGGCTTCCGGAATGCGTATGCCATCGCGCCGAGCGAGTACTGCAGGCCGCCGACCGCCATCAAAACGGCGGCGACCCAGCCAAGAGCCGCGGTGAGAGGAACCAGCGCGATCACTGACAGCCATCCCATCGCCAGATAGAGGCTCGCGAGCGCTCCGCGCGGCATGCGAAGAAAAGGGGCTGCGCCGAGGACGCCGCCAAGCGCGAAGATCCAGATCGTCACCAGCACGCCCACGCGCCACCATCCACCGAGGATGTTGAAGACGAGCGGCGTGTACGTGGCGGCGATGAAAACAAAGATCGTCGCGTGGTCCGCACGGCGCAGCCAGTCCTTGACGCGCGGAGGCCAGTTGAAGATGTGGTACGTCGCGCTCACCCCGAAGAGCAGGACCAGGCCGGTCCCGTATACCACCATCGAAATCTGCTTGGCCGGGTCATCGCGGGTGCTGATGACCAGCGTGACGAGGCCGGCGATGGAAACCAGGGCGGCGCCGGCGTGCGACCAGCCCCGAAGAAGGGGCTTGGGCAGCGTCACCGCTGGAAGGTTCATGACACGCCGCATCATACGGTTGCTTAGAGAAGCCGAGACGCGATCAGGCCCACGGCAAGCGCGACCACGCCCCATGAAAACGCGCTCAGCGCCTGCTCCAGCGGTGCGAGCAGCTTCCCTTCGTCCAGCTTCACGCGCGACCCATCGTTCAGCGTCACCTCTCCTGTGACCGAAATCGTCTTGCGGCGCAGCGTGCGGGCGGGAGTGCTCAACGACCGCTGGCCGAAGGACAGCGCGAACGCGCCGGAAGCGGCGGCCATCGCGCCGATCGAGATGCTGCCTGCCTGCGCGAGGTACGCGGTGAGCAAAGGGAAGGCGCCCCACGACAGCGCGAACCAGAAATCACCGTGCATGCGGCCGCCGAGCAATTCGAGGTTGTACGCGAACACGAAAAGTACGCCCAGTGCGATGAGGGGCAGGAGGCCGACGCCGACGACCGGCAGGCCCGCGAAACCGAGTCCAAGCGCACCCGCCAGACCGACCAGCGCGGCGGCCTTCAGCACCCAACTCGGAATGGCGGTGCGAAGAGGTCGCCCGTTCAGCTCGTCGAGAGCGTGAGCCGCGATGCCGACCGCGAGAAAAAACGCGATCAGGGTGGCCACGAGCCGGTAGCCGCTGACCACGGGCGCCAGGCTCGCCCCGATCACGACGTAGGCGAGATGCCATGCGGTGTACGGCGGATGCAGGATCGCCCAGACGTCTCGGCGCCAGCCTCGCCCCAGCGCCGTGTAGTAAGCGGGCGCGAGCGTTTCAGGCACGCTTGGTGCCCCACATCACGATCCCTCCACCGAGGCTCATCACGCGGTATTCGACGCCGATCATTCCCGCAGCGTCCCACGCCTCGAGAAGACGCGGGAGCGGCCATCGGTGGTAGTGGCCGGAGATGTTCGGGCCGAGGAATCGGCCCACGTCCCACCAGGCCCGCCCACCGAGCGCCAGGCCCGCGACTGGAAGTATCAGACGTGTATACGACCACCACGCCAGGCGCCAGAAAAGTTTGGGCGGTACGAAGAAGTCGAGGCCGGCCATGACGCCGCCGGGACGCAGCACGCGAGCAAGCTCCGTGATCGTCGCGGCCGGGTCGCGGACATAGCGAAGGACGTACGTGAAGCTGATCACGTCGAAAGAGGCGTCGCCAAATGGCAGCTCCTCGGCGCGGGCTGCCCGCAAATCGATGCGCGATCGCAGCCTCGCGGACTCTACCCGCCCGCGGCCGATTTCCATCATCTCCTCGCTGACATCGATGCCTATGACGTGGGCATCGGTGAGGCGCGCCGTCGCGATCGCAACGCCGGCTGTGCCGGTGGCCACGTCGAGGACCCTTTCGGGATTGCTCACCACGATGTGCCTTAGAAGCTCCTCCCGCCAGCGGCCGTTCTGGCCGAATGACAGAATCTCCGCGAGCACGTCATAGCGAGACGGCAGTCGCCTGAACAGCTTCACGGCGAACTCGGTCTCGGCGCTGCTCACGGGCATTTGATGGCCCACACTACGGTTACTGTGAACCGATACAGGCGGCCGCGGTGACCCAGCCCGCTGCAGCTGATGCCGAAAGGTTCGCCGCCTGGCAACGCGACACACTCGAGGCGAGAGCCGCCGACTCCGAGCTGCTCACCATCGGCCCGTTTCGCGTCGCTCTCTCCAAGGACAAAGCCGCGCCCACCGGGAGCTGGGTGACGCTCGTCGAAGGCTCGGCCAACGAGGCCGAGACGATGAAGGCAGTCCCCAAATTGAAAGCGGCGCTCAAGAAGCACCGCTCACAGCTCGAGATCGAGTTCAACGATGCCGCATTTCCAGAGGTGGGCGCGTGGCTCGAAGCCGCGGGCTTGAAGCTGGCGGAGAGAAATCCCTTGATGGCCTGCCGCCCGGAGATGTTCAAGCCGTCGGTGGCCGAAGAGGTGCACCTCACCCAGCTGAGGGCGACCGCAACCGCCGCAGAGCTCGAGGCCTTCCAGCAGATCCGCTGGACCAATGGTGGCGATGTCAAGGCGCACGTGCCGCCGATCGAAACCCTACGCATGTCGCTCGGTGCGCCCAGCAGCGTCTTCCTGCTCGCCTGGCTCGATTGGCAGGCGGCCGGCACCGGCATCTCGCACTCGCTCAACGGGGCGGCCGAGATCGTGGGCATCGTCACCCAGAAGCAGCAGCGGCGCCGAGGAGTCGCGGCGACGGTCACGTCCGAGCTCGTCCGCCGCCATTTCGAGGTCAACGGTGATTTCGTGTTCCTGGACGCCGCCAACGACCAGGCTGCGGCCCTGTACGAGAAACTGGGGTTCTCGCGCTTCGGCGCCAACCTCGTGTATCAGTGACAGAAGAGACGCAGCCCCCAGGCTCGGTCCAAGAACCGCCTCCGATCATCCTCAAGGAGGTATACGAGCTCCGCTTCGACGAGGCGGACCAGGAGCGCAAGGAAGCCATCTGGCGAGAGCTGGGCCGTTTCCTGCAGCGGTATGTGCCGGCCGACGGACGCGTGGTGGACGTCGCTTGCGACCTCGGGTATTTCATACGCAACATCCACGCCGCCGACCGGTGGGCGACGGACATCCGTGACGTCGCGGCGACGCTGCCTCCCGATGTCCATTTCGTTCGAGCCAGCGGCCTGGAGCTGGCGGGTGTGCTGCCGGTGGAGACCTTCGACCTCGCGTTCTTCAGCAACTACCTCGAACATCTCGCCTCGACGGAAGCCGTCCTCCAGCAGCTGCGCGTCGCGTTTGCGCTGCTCAAGCCCGGCGGGCGCCTGCTGATCCTGCAGCCGAACATTCGGCTCATCGGCGGCTCCTACTGGGACTTCATCGACCATCAGACGGCGCTGACCGAAAAGAGCCTCGCCGAGGCTGCGACGATGGCCGGCTTCAAGACCAAGGAGGTCATCGCGCGCTTTCTCCCTTATACGACCAAGAGCCGCATCCCCCAGCACCCGATGCTCGTGCGCGCGTATCTGGCGTTTCCCCTCGCCTGGCTGTTGCTCGGAAAACAAACGCTTTACCTGGGAGAGAAACCAGCGCGATGACGAAGAGGTACGTGGTCATGTACGAATCCGGAGACGACGTTCGCCAGAAGGCGCCGATTCACTTCGCAGAGCACCAGTCGCGGTGGAAGCAATTCAGCGATCGCGGCCAGCTCTTGATGATCGGGACTTTCTCCGACCTGTCCGGCTCGATGGCCATCTTCACGACTCGCAAGGCCGCTGAAGAGTTCGCGCAAGGCGATCCGTTCGTGCTCCACGGCGTTGTGCGCAGCTTGCAGATCAAGGAGTGGAACGAAGCGCTCAGCGGCCCTTGATCGGGAAGCCCCTAGTGCGGGCCGCGAGACTCTGCTTCTCGCGATTTCCGCCATCGTTCCTCGGCCTCGGCGCGGTCGCCACGCAGCTCGGACACCTTGGCCAGCGCGCGCCAGGTCCAGCCCGGCAGCTGGCGGTCGCCAAGCTCCTCGGCGATTCGGATCGCGTGCTTCAGGTCTTCCTCCGCTTCGTCCAGCCGGCCGAGCTCCCGCTTCGCGATGCCGCGGGCGGCTCTCGCGTCCGCGAGCTCCCATCGAGCGCCCAGCTCGGTGAAGATGGCGACTCCACGATCGAACCACGGCAGCCCCTCTTCGGCACGGCCGAGCTCCTCGAGAACGCGACCTTTCTGCACCGATGTGTTGGCGACGCTGAACTGGTCTGCGGTCTGCTCCGCCAGAGCGGACGCCTCGTCGATCAGCTTCAAGGCGCCTTCTGAGTCGTGCATCTCGCTTCGGTTGATCGAAAGCGCTGTGAGCGTTCGAACACGCGCCCAATGGTCCCTGGCGTCGACCACCTCGAGGGCTCGCCGCCAGATCGCCTCCGCCTCATCGAATCGCTCCCTCGTCCACGGCACCCATCCGGCGAACAGGAGCGTGCGCACGACCGCCCACGGCTCGCCAAGCTGCTCGGCCGCTTCCAGCGAGCGCGCCAGGAGCTTTTCTGCCTTGTCGACGTCTGCCTCGTAGTTGATCGCGATGTCGCCGAGGAAGCGCAACGCGAGCGCCAGCGCGAACAGATCGCCTTTGTCCTCCGCCAGTGCCACGGCCCGGTTGAGGGCGTCGAGAGCGCCCGGGTATTCGCCGAGCCAGTAGCGGGACTCGCCGATGCCCGCGAGGATGCGCGCTTCGCGGACGCCCCAGTCCTTCTCGGGCCCTGCCATCACGAGGGCACGCACATAACGGTCGACCGCCGACCGGCTCTCCATGCGCCTGCGGGCGCGATCGCCGGCTACGAGCAGCGCATCTGCAGCCCGCTCAGGCGCGGCGCGGTCGCTCGGATCGAGATCGAGCGAGGCCATGGCGGCGAGCTCCAGATGATCCGCGGCCACTGTCCAATGCCCGCTGTCCAGCAAATGCTCTGCAATCAGCTGATGGAGGCGCAGCCGCTCCCGCTTGGGCAGGCTCGCGTAGGTCACCTCCTTCAAAGTGGCATGCCGCATGCGCCACGTTGGGGTTGCGGACGCGGGCTGGTCGCGAACGATAACCTCCGCATCCTCGAGCTGCTGCAGCTCGCTCAGGTTCGCGGCCTCGTCGACGACCTGAGCCTCTTCGAGGTCGAACCCATACAAGAACACCGACACGCGCCGCCCGAGGTCATGGAGCCGTGCGGGCAGTGCGTCGAGGCGCGCGCTGATCACTGCCTGAACGGTCGGTGGCAGGGCCGTACGCGAACCGGCCACGGCTCCGTCGCCGTTCGACATCAGCATTCCGGTCGTCTCGATGATGAAGAAGGGATTACCCCCGGCACGTGCGGCGATCGCGTTGGCCTGCGCGTCCGCGATCTGCCCGGCGCCTGCGTGCCTGACCAGGTGGATGGATTCTTCGCTCGACAACGGATCAAGGCGGAGCAGGACCGAGTTTCCGCTCTCCGACCCCCAGTTCGGACGCAGCTCGAGGAGGTCGTCGCGAGCCAGCGCGAGGATCAGCGCCCGGCGTGGCCCGCGCCGCCCGGGCAAAGCGAGGCGTTCGATGAGGTCCAGCATCGCCGGCTTCAGGGTGTGCACGTCCTCGAAAACCATCAGGACCGGGTGATCGCGTGCGAGGCCGTCGACGACCGCGATGAAGCCGGCCTGGACGTCGTGGACGAAAGCGGCCTCCTCGCGCTGCTCGGTGAGGCCGAACAGCAGGCCTAGCCGCTGGACGGTGAGGTCGGCCTCGGCCGGGTCACAGCAGCGGTCGACCAGCTCGCGCAGCAGGCGACGGATCTTGTCCGGATCATCCCCGGCGTCGATGCCGGCGAGGTCGCCGATGATGGCGGCGACCGGCGAGAACGTCGCCGTGTCCGTATACGAACGTGGCTGGCCCTGGAGGACGACGACCGTGGCACCGACCCCGGCAGCGAGCTCATCGGCCAGGCGCGACTTGCCGATACCGGGCTCCCCAACCACGGTGACCAGCACGGGCCGCCCGTTCGAGCTCGTCAGACCGAGGCTCTGGTCGAGGATGGTCTGCTCGCTGGTGCGGCCTACGAAAGGGATCGTGCGGCGCGCAGAACGGGTGCTGAGGCCTTCAACCGGAAAGGCCTCGAGCGGCAGATCGAAGCCCTTGGCCCGCACGCGCCGGCGCCGCCCGAAGGACACGTTCGTTTTCGTAAGCGCCTGCGTCGTCGGACCCGCCAGCAGCTGCCCGGCCTGAGCCGCCGCCTGAAGGCGCGCCGCGGTGTTCACCACCTGCCCGGTCACCAGCATCTGGCCGCTGGGATTCCGGCCGGTCGCGGCCTCCCCGGACTCGATCCCGATGCGGACCTCCAGCGGTTCGGGCAGGCCTGCCGCCTCGCCCAGGCGGCGGGTGCGAGCCCGGATCGCCAGGCCGGCGCGGACCGCGCGCAAGGCGTCGTCCTCGTGCACGGTGGGCAGCCCAAACACGGCCATCACCGCGTCGCCGATGAACTTCTCGGGCCTGCCCCGGAGCGCCAGGAGCTCCTCTGCCGCGCCCTTGAAGAACTGGCCCAGCACCTCGCGCGACCGCTCCGCGTCGAGCCGGCCGCCGAGGCGGGTCGACTCGACGATGTCGGCAAAGAGGACGGTGACCATCTTGCGTTCCTCGGTATGTACGAGCGGGCCCACGGAAGCCCCGCAGTTCGGGCAGAATCGGGCGCCTTCCGGAAGTGGACGGCCGCAAACCGAGCACGCGGAAATCACCCCAGCAGAATATGCTGGCGCCGATGAGCGATCCGAAGACGAGGGCTTTGAGCCGGGTTCCACTCTTCTCACAACTGTCGCCGAGCGAGCTTGAGTTCGTCGCCAGCCGGTGCGACGAGGTCGACGTTCGCGCGGGCAGGCAGCTGACTACCCAGGGAAAGCCTGGCGATTCGTTCTACCTGCTGCTCGACGGCGAGGCCAAGGTCGATGTCGACGGCAAGCCCAGACCGACGTTGAACACGGGCGACTTCTTCGGCGAGATCAGCATGCTGGACCGGGGCCTGGCCACGGCGACGGTCACCACCACCAAGGATTCACAGCTGCTGGTGATGAGCCATGCCCAGTTCCGCGACGCGATCAAGGCGAACGACTCGCTGCTGGTCAAGGTCCTGGCGGCGATGGGCGAACGCCTCCGGGCCGACCTGGCTGTCGCACACAAGCACGACTGACCCTGGCTTTCCCCCACGCGGGGGGATGCCGGAGGTGTTCCATCATGCGATGGCGTCCTTACCGACGCACGCGAAAGCAGGAATTGGGCCACGCGGCGCCCGCGCCACCTCAGACCATGTCAGATCCGGGAGCCCGGCGCCGCGGGCTCGATTTCGAAGATCGCTGGCTCAGTCTGGCAAACGCGGTTTAAGTGAGGAGCCGCTTAGGCGCCACCCGGCGGTAAGCGCGCTCGACGATGATGCCGACCTCCTCCCAATCGACCACGATGTCGAGGTAAACGCCAACCCAGCCGCGGTTCCCGACATAGGGCGGCCGGAAGAAACGCAGCGGTGCCGCTTTGACGAGCATCTCTTGCGCGCCTTCAGGCGCCGCACACCAGGCGCTCAGGCGATCGTCGTGATGATGGTCGGCGCTGGTGATGAACTGCTTGCCGCCGACGAACCACGACGGCTCACCATGGCTCATCTTCTCCGTCACCTCGGGCAGGGCGAGACAGATCTGCCGCAGGCGTTCGATCTTGTCCGGATCGCTGGGCCGTTGCATCGGGTTCACAAGAAGTCGCCAACGATTTCCGCGATCGACTTCGCTTGCTCGAACAGGAGGCCGTGGCTGCCGTTCACCGTCTCCACTCGTACGTTGGCCTGGCTTGATGAAACAGCGCGTAGATCGCGGGTCTGGCCCTTTCGAAAAGCGGACATCAACTCGGCGATCCACGGAGTCCCACCGGTCCGGCCCGATGGTTCGACCGCATTGATGAGCAGCAGCGGGCAGCGGATCTCCCGATAGACGCTGAACATGTCGATGTCGTCGAGGCTTGCATGGATCTCGGCACCCAACCCGTCGACGGCCGGGCGTAGATAGGCCCCACCTTCACGCACTTCGAGCATCCGACGCAGCCCTTCGACAAACAGGTCCTCCGGAGCGTTCACACTCGCCGCCACCGCCTTCTGTTGAGCCATCAACGCCTCGACTCGGGCCTCGTCAAGTGGCCCGCTCAGTGGTGCCAGCTGCTGTTTCTGCAGGGCATCAAGCTGCGCCCGCTTCTCTGTCACCCAGGCCGG
The DNA here is from genome assembly GCA_035636885.1 of Candidatus Nitrosopolaris sp. Classification (GTDB taxonomy): domain Bacteria; phylum Chloroflexota; class Dormibacteria; order Dormibacterales; family Dormibacteraceae; genus UBA10449. Next base: position 881 of record DASPYG010000179.1, on the reverse strand, counting down.
ATCCAGCCCGAGATACTGATCGGTGCGCGGGTTGCCATGTCCGTCCAGGTTGATCACTCCTGCCGACTCCGAATGGTCACGGCCCCACATCGAGGCAATCATCCCTCCGAGTGAGTGGCCCATAACCGCTGGTGCATTCATGCCGAAATGTTTCGCGACCGCATCCACGTCCTCGACAGCAGCGGTCCACGACCAGGGCGCGTCGCTTGACTTGCCGTGGCCTCGCACATCCATCGCGACTACGTGATGAGCGTTGGCAAGCAGCGGTCCCATCACGTTCCAGTCCACGAGGGTGCGGCTGAGCCCCGGAATGAGAATGATGCCAACCCCGGCGCCTCCGTAGTCGCGCACGGCGATCGGGACGTTGGAGGTATGGATGATCGAGTCGGCGGCGATGGGCATGATCCGACGAGGTTACGCTGGCCTCGAGAGCCAATGGCATCGTGGGCTGAATTCGAAGCTGCAGAGCCCGAGTTCGCCTCGCGCGTCCGCAACCTGGTGACGTCGCGCAAGCACCTCACCATGGCGACGCTGCGGAGCGACGGCTCGCCACGGATCAGCGGCACCGAGGTCGAGTTCGCGGATGGCGAATTGCGAATTGGATCGATGCCCCGAGCGGTGAAAGCGATGGACCTGCGTCGAGATCCCCGCGTCGCGATTCACGGGCCGACGAACGATCCGCCTCCGAATAAGCCCGCGGGCTGGAAAGGCGAGGCCAAGATCGCAGGTAAGGCCAGAGAGGTCGATTCGGGCAGCGATGCGCACCGCTTCCTGATCGACGTTCACGAGGTTGTCATCACGCGCCTGAACGAAGCGGGCGACCGGCTGGTCGTCGAATCATGGAACCCGCGCCGCGGATATCGGTCAATGGAACGCGAGTA
>DASPYG010000178.1:0-8301 GCA_035636885.1 Candidatus Nitrosopolaris sp. | reverse complement strand
GTTGGCTGGGGAGGAAGGATTCGAACCTTCAACCTTCTGATCCAGAGTCAGCTGCGCTACCGTTGCGCCACTCCCCAAACACCCGGTCTGGGCCGGCCGCCTATTCTAGCCAGCGCCCGAACCAACCCTTTATCGCCGGTTTTCCACATGCTTTCCACACCTGTGGTCGCCTGGCGGCCTTCCGCCGCCTACCTGTCCCGACCGGGTAGGCTACCGGCTAGCCGCGTTCGCGGCCGCGGCCGCGTGACGATCCCGACGTCGGCTCTCGGGTGCTCATCCGGATCGAGAGCGGCGGTGGAGCGCCGATCAGGCGATCGAACATGGATTCGAGCAGGCGTTTGGCCTGGTAGAGATTGACCGCCCAGCCGACCCCGAACACTCGATCGCTGAACAATCCGTCCGACTCGGGGTTCCAGTAGGCCGAGCGTATGCGTTCCCACGTTGGTGGCCGAAAGTCATACGGAACCACGCCTCCAACCCGACCGTGCCAGGTCCGTTCCTCTTCGGGTTTGGACAGCTCGGTCGCGACTGCAGCCACGACCAGTCCGACGACCGCAACCCGGATCAGACGGCGCAGCCCACGTAAAGTACGCATACTTCGAATTGAAGAGTATTCCAACGATAACCTTTGACGTCTTGAACCCGTTCCCGCAGGTGGGGTAGATGGCCACCAGATTCCAGTCCACGACACGCTGGCTGCGATGGCTCACACCGGGTCTCGAGATCAAGCGGTGGCTCTTGCTGCTCATGCTCGCCGAGCTCGTTCTCGTGCTCGGACTGGCATACATCCTCAAGGCCTTCTACGAGACCGCCACCCTGCCCGGCCAGTTCTACTACATCACGCTGCAGTTCCTCCCCCACTGGCTGCGCGCGATCATCTTCGGCACCCTCGGCGTCGGGCTCCTGATCTACAGCTACGTGAAGCTGACGCAATCTGTACTTGGTCCATTCCTTCCCGGAAACTCGACGGCGAGCGTCGTCGACGTGATCCACGCGTTCCGGTTGAAGGGACGCGGGCCGCGCATCGTGGCCATCGGCGGCGGAACGGGACTGAGCTCGCTCCTCCGCGGCCTCAAGACCTACACGTCAAACCTCTCGGCCATCGTTACGGTCGCCGACGACGGCGGTTCGTCGGGACGGCTTCGTGACGAGTACCGCATCCTTCCGCCTGGCGACTTCCGCCAGTGCCTCATCGCGCTGGCGGATGCCGAGCCGCTCATGAAGCAGCTCTTCGACCATCGCTTCAAGGAGGGATCGCTCAACGGCCACTCCTTCGGGAACCTCTTCATCATGGCCATGGCCGACGTCACCGGAAACTTCGAGCACGCGCTGCGGGAGTCGGGGAAGGTGCTCGCGGTCAAAGGCACGATCGTGCCCTCGACCCTGCAGGACGTGACGCTGGTGGCTTCGATCAACGGGCGCTCGGTCGAGGGTGAGTCGAAGATCCCGAAACAAAACGCGCCGATCAGCCATGTGTTCTTGAAGCCCGACGGCGCGCAGGTGAATCCCGAGGCGTCACAGGCGATCCTCAACGCGGAGCTGGTCGTGATCGGCCCCGGATCGCTCTACACGTCGATCCTGCCGAATCTCCTGGTGGAAGGCATGGTCGAAGCGATCAAAGCCTCACCGGCGCTCAAGGTGCTCGTGTGCAATCTCGCGTCGCAGCAAGGCGAGACCGACGGGTACGACGTGAACGACTACCTGCGGGTGATCCACGACCACGTGGGCTCGAACATGTTCGACTTCGTGCTCGTCAACTCCAACCACTCGCACCAGCCGACGGGCGGCCAATCCCAGGTCATCTTCAAGTCCGACGACGCGATCAAGCATCCAGAGGTTCGATTCATCCCCGCCGACGTCGTCAACGTCCGCATCCCGTCCCACCACGACCCTGACAAGCTGGCTCGGGCGATCATGCGGAAGGTCTGGCAGGCTTAAGGCAGCGTCCGCGCCTCGGGTTTCTGAGCTCGCCATCGGCTGAAGACCTCGACGATGATCGCGGCCGCGGCGACGTAGACAAATCCGTCGAGTGCGTCGACGACGTAATGCTCGCCGAGGTAAACGATGCTGAGCGCAACGGCCAGCGTCCAACCGATCAGGGCGATCGACAGCCATCGATACCTGCGCCATGCGTAGACGGCGGCCAGCGCGGGAAAGGCGGCATGGAGTGATGGGAAGGCCGCGAACTGATTGGGATTGAGGTGCGTGTACAGGGGCGACACCCAGTAGTTCGGACCCCAGAGCTTGTCGACGGTCTCGTTGAGGACCTTGTGCACGACCTCTTCTCCCCCGCCGGCGCTCGCGCGAAATTGATACCACGGCGGAGCCGAGGGCCAGAAAAGGTACGTGATGAACGCGAGCAGCGCCATCACCAGAAGAGCCGCGATGAAGCGCCGGAAATGGTCGCGACTGCGGACCCAGAAGATGAACCCCACCACGATCGGCAGGGGAAAGTGCATGAAATAGAAGAACATCGCGATGAGGTCCTGCGGGCTCACGGCGTCGGATCGGTAGAAGGCGTTCTGCAGCGTGACCGTGGGCAGCGTGCCGGCGAAGAGGCCGCGCTCCAGGCCGGAAAGATCATGCGGCGCGAACCCCGTCTTCGCCGCAAACCCTCGCATCGCCTCGTACGCGAAGAACAGGAGCAGGAAAGGGGCCCAGTCGACGATGAACGAACGGCCCCGACCGAGCGCGATGGCGATGACGAGCAGCGCCAGCACCACCCACTCGGGCTCGATCGAGATGCCGCGCCACAACATCACGCCGAAGATCAACGCCAGGTAGAGGACGCTGCCGACGAGGACGATGCGCGGGCGGCGGGGCTGCGCCCGCTCGACCTCAGCCGGTGCGGACAACCGCGACCGCTGCGATCTCGACCGTCACTGAAAAGGGCAACGCATGGGCGCCCACCGCGACCCGTGTGTGCTTGCCGGCTTCGCCAAGCACTTCCGCGATGAGGTCTGACGCGCTGTTCATCACCTTCGGCTGATCGCCAAAGTCTTCAGTCGACAGGACAAATCCTGTGAGCTGCACCACCTGCTCGACCGTGTCCAGCCCGGCCGCGGCCTCCATCTGGGCCAGCAGGCTGAGCGCGCATGCGCGGGCGGCATCCTGTGCCTGCTCTACGCTCACCTGATCCGGACAGCGGCCGGTCAGGCGCTTGCCGTCCCGGGCCGATACCTGTCCGGCGATGTACAGGAGGGATCTGCCGTCTCCGATCGGCACCAACCGCGTGGGGATGTACGACGCGAGCGGAACCGGCGGGGCGGGAAGCTCGAGGCCCAGGTCGCGGAGTCGCTCGTGCGGCGATGTCATTGAGTGGCGAGTCTACCTACGGCTGCCGCGGAAATGCGAGACCGCGGCCAGCGCCAGGACGAGCAGCGCCGCCACGCCGAGGGCGATGTACGGCGTCTGCGACGACGAGAGTGGGCGCAGGAAATCGAGCAGCCCGTTCTGATTGTTCTGGCCGATTCGAACGCCGCTTGCGGTTGGGGTCGCGGTGGCCGAGCCTCGCGGCGATGCCCCAGTGTCGTGATACGCCCACAAAGCGGGGCTGTGATCCGACGCTCGGAACGTTGCAACGTACAGGATGGGCGCCTCGTCATTCGAAACGGCCAGCGCTGTGATCGACGCGATCGGCGGCACCAGCCACGTGAAGTTCTTGCCTGAGTCACGCGTCAGCCACAGACCGCCTGTTCGCGACCCACCTCCGTCGCTGGCCACATAGAAGCGGTCGTAATGATCGGTGACGAAGGCAATCTGCGTGTAGTCGATGGATGGGAGCAGGTCACCGCCGCTGAGAGGTGAGAAGGTTGCTCCGTTGTCCCTGGACAGAAACAGGCCCGAGTTCGTGCCGGCGACCAGCGGCCGCACGTTACCTGTCGGCGGCAGGGGTCCCGCCGCAAGCCGGGAGATGACCGTGCCGCTGATGGGAGCGGTGATCGAGCTCCATGTCGCGCCTGCGTCAGTGCTCTCGTAGAGCGGCGGACCGGCCACGCTTGTGGACGTGTCGCTGCCGGCGACGAGTCGGACAGGAGGGTGAATTGCTGCCACCGTGAGGGCGTCGATGCTCGTGTTGGGCAGTCCAGACTGCTTCCACGAGCTGCCATCAGAGCTGACGTAAACACCGTTGTCGGTGCCTGTCGCAACGAGCGCGAGCGCGAAAGCAAACACACGCACGTCTCGCCCATCCAGGCCACTGACCACGTTCCACTTCGCTCCGCTGTCAGTGCTGATCAGCGCGCCACCTCCGCGGGTGCCGGCCAGCACGAGCCCGGCCGCGTACGGGCTGAAGGCGATGGTCGTCACAGGAACACGTCCGCTATGAACCGCGGTCCATGTCGAACCGCCGTCAGTGGAGCGCAGCAGCGAACCCTGCGAACTTCCCGCGATGACCGCGTGAGCGTCAACGGGATCGACCGCAAGCGCGAACACCGGTGAGCGGCCTTGCTGGGGGAGCTGGGTCAGGCCCACCCACGTCGAGTCGGGGAGCGTCTCGGCGATGGCGCCGGCGCTGACGATGAAAACCCCGATCAACGCCACCAGCGTCGCGGCAAGACGTCGGCTGGAAAGCGACACGAGCCTGCCGATTATCACCCAAACGGCTGGCCTCCCAGTCCCATGGGGAGGTCCGGCCGCGCCCGGCCAGGGCGCCGCCGGGAAGGGGCGCACGGCATCAGCAGGGAGCCCAGATCCCTACAATCCATGCGTGCTGGCTCGCGCCGGGGCCTGGCTTGACCGGGCCGCATTCAATCCGGCTTCTCTTCCGGATGGCCTCATCGTCGGGATCGCGCTGACGCCTCCGGTCGCGGCCGGTCTCCTCATCTTCAAGCTCCCCGCCGTCGAGATGCTGGGCGCCGCGCTCGCGCTTGGTCTGGGCGGACAGCTGCTGGTTTTTCTGCTCTGGCGCCGTCAGGTCGCACGACCGCAGGCGAGCCCTCTCATCGCCGCGGTGTTCGGGGCTGCCTTGGTCGGTGCCGGCGCGCCTCTCGCGGTCACGATCGCGATCTCCGCCCTGGCTGTGATCCTCGAGGTGCTCCGCGCCCGATACGTCCCCGCGATCCGTGCGCAGGTCGGCCTCCTGGCATACGCGGCCGTGGCGCTGATCACACGGGGGGCTCCCTTTGCATACGTGAACCCGGTCACAGGCCGTCAGTTTTCGGACCCGATCGGACTCTGGTTCCACTATTTCGGGCCGCAGGCCGCTCCCATCGACGCCGTGCGCCTATATGTCGGCAACGTGCCCGGGCCCGTTTTCGCGACGTCGCTGCTCGCTGTCGCCATCGCCATCGCATGGTTGGCGTACGCGCGCCGGCTGAGCCTGGTCGTGCTCGCGACATTCTTGCTCGGAGCCCTGGTGCCGATCTACCTGTTCCATTGGGATCTGGTGTTCCACCTCGACAGCGGGCCGACATGGTTCGTGGCCGGACTGCTGCTTGCGGACCGCCGCCTGCTTCCCGGCTCGTGGGCCGTGCGGCCCGTGATCGGGCTCGTGGGAGGCATCTTTGCGGTCGGACTCCGTGGCAGGGGCTACGGAATCGAGGCCGCGTTGTTCACGGTCGCGGGGATCCAGGCGGCGATGGCTGTGGTGGCGGTGATCATGTGGGGCGCCGCGCTCCTACGCGAGCGATGGCAGAGGAATCGCCGGCTCAAGCAGCGCGAGGCGCAGCTTCGGGTGGTCAACGGCGACGTCTCCCGGGCCAGCTAAACCGAAGCGACCTTCACTATCGCCTCCGACAGGGCCAGCGCAGCGGCGATTTCATCAGCACGGACACGAACATCCTTCATCACCGGCTGGGCCAGCTTGCGAAAGGGCGAGACGGACACGACCAGGGCGTTCTTGGAGACCTGGTGCGACCAGGTCGCGACCACACGGCCGTCAACCAGCACCACCGGCGAGATCCAACCCGCTATACGGCTGACGCGCCAGCGGTACTGCGCGTCGAAGAGGTGGTCGCGGCTGGAGTGGCCCATCAGGTAGGGGTCGAAGCCTGGCAGCAGATGCACACCTGAGGCGGGTTGCGCCGTCGTGATGGCGTCGAGATCCGCGGCCAGGATGTCCGCGCGCTCGCCTTCGATGGTGACGGGTGCGAGCTCGGCGGCCATGCCCGTCCAGGCGGCCTTGCCGATTCCGGGCCAGTTGCCCCACCAGCGTGCGAAGTCGTTCTTGGTCGCGGGCCCGTACCCGCGGAGGTATCGGCGGCCCATCTCGACGAGGGCAGTCTCGGAGTCCATTTCGCGCCAGCGCCCCAACCACTGGCGCGGCTGAACGAAGGTCACGCTCTGACCGCGACTGGGGCCAAAGCACAGCATGCCTTTCCGAGCGACAGGCTTCAGGAGGCCGCCCCATCCCGACTTGAGCGCGATCTGGATGCGCTCCGAGCGGCCCTGGCCGACCTTTGCAATCAGCTCTTCGCGCGTGAGCGCCTGCCCGTCCAGTGCATCGCCGATGGCCCGGATCACGTCCGTGAACTCGCGCTCCGTCAGCTGCGTGTACTTCAGCCACGCGGCCGGGCTTCGGACCAGGTGGCTGCTCATCGCGGCGGTGAGCACGGGCAAGTCCTCCGCGGTGACGAGGTGGAGCGTCCCGCGCATGAGCCAGGTCTTGACGAGCTTCTTGTCTTTCCACAGCGCTTTCCGCACGTCGTCGACCGTGCAATCCGCGCGCACCGCCACCTGGAGCTCGGCCGCGGACATGACCTGCGCCTGCGCGCCACCGATGTCGCCCACGACGCGCGCGAGATCCTTCTTCGGCCCCCGCCGAATCAGATGGTGGCGTGTCAACCGGAATGCGTGCACCTGCTCCCACCTGAGCTCGGCGGCTGCTGCGGGCGTGCCTTTCAATCCACCGAAATGATCGGACTTTCCGGCGGGGCTCTTCAGGACGCGATCTGAAGTGCTGAGACCTTGATCCACGGATCGCCGCCGTCGATCGTGAACCAGACATTCACGGCATGGACCACATGTTTCAAGACACCGCAATCGGCGGTTGGTTACGTCAAGCGGCCGGGCGTCAGTCGAACAGCTTGCGGCCTCGGGTCACGAACTGGTCGCGCCTGGGTCCCGTGCCGACGAGGTCGATGGGTGCGCCGATGAGCTCCCCGATCCGATCCACGTAGTCGCGGCAGGCCTGCGGCAGGTCCTCCCAGCAGGCTGCGCCGCCGATCGCCTGCTGCCAGCCGGGCATGTCCTCGTACACGGGCTCGCAGTGCTTGTAGTGGGAGATGTTCGCCAGCGGATGGTCGAAGCGCCGGCCGCGGAAGTTGTAGCCCGTGCAGATCTTCAGGAAGGGCTGCTCGTCGAGGATGTCCAAACGCATCAGGGCGGCGGATCCCACCCCGTTCACCTTGACCGCGTAACGTGCGACGGCGGCGTCGAACCAGCCGATGCGTCGGGCCCTTCCGGTCACCGTGCCGAACTCGTGGCCTCGCTCGCGGATCTGGTCGCCGATCTCGTCGAGGAGCTCGGATGGCATGGGTCCATAGCCGACCCGAGAGGTGTAGGCCTTGAAGACGCCGATGGTCAGGTCGATCCGCGTCGGCGGAATCCCGCTGCCGGTAAGGGCGCCGCCGGCGGTGGGGTTGGAGCTGGTGACATATGGATAGGTGCCGAAGTCGAGGTCGAGCATCGTCGCCTGGGCGCCCTCGAGAAGGATGTTGGCGCCGGAGTCGAGCGCGTCCTGGATGAGCGGGAAGGTGTCCTTGATGAAGGGATCGAGCTCTCGGGCATAGCCCATGTATTCGGCGAGCATGTTTTCCCAGTCGTAGGGTTCCCGCTCGTAGAGCTTGGTCAGGACAGGGTTCTTGACCTGCCCGACGACGAAGGCCAGCTTCTTGCGCATGAACGCCTCCTTCTGGAGGTCGCCGATGCGGAAGCCGATGCGCCGGATCTTGTCGGAATATGCAGGCCCGATACCGCGCCAGGTGGTCCCCAGGCGGTCGTCGCCGCGGGATTCCTCCTCGAGCTGGTCGAACAATGGGTGGTAGCGCATGACCATGTGCGCGCGCTCGCTGACGACGAGCTTCTTGGGCTCGATCCCCCGCTCGCGCAGCTGCGAGATCTCGCGCAGCAGCACGATGGGGTCGACCACGACGCCGTTGCCGATGACGCAGGTGCAGTGCTCGTAGAGGATGCCGGAGGGCATCAGCTGGAACTTGAACTCGCCATGCTCGGTGACGACGGTGTGGCCGGCGTTGTTGCCGCCCTGGGTGCGGATGACCATCTGGGCCTTCGAGGCGAGGTAGTCGATGACCTTGCCTTTGCCCTCGTCGCCCCACTGGCCGCCGACCAGGATGATGACCA
>DASPYG010000177.1:0-2878 GCA_035636885.1 Candidatus Nitrosopolaris sp. | reverse complement strand
TCCTGCGGGGGATGGGGGTGGACACCGGGATCGACCTCGACGCGCTCATCGAGTGCTCGCGCTGGCTCGGGCTGCAGCTGGGCAAGGAGCTGCCCGGCATGGTCTCGCGCGCGGGAGATTTTCCAACCACCGGATAGACAGCGCTGCAAGTGGCGCGCAACATGGCGCCATGACGAAGAAGAAATCCACCAGCCCGCACCGGGTCGCGGTCGTGCAGCACCCGCCGGTGCTGCTGAATCGCGACAAGACCGTCAAGCGGGGCGTGCAGCTGATGGAGGAGGCGGCAGCCGGCGGTGCGCGGCTGGTCTCGTTTCCGGAGACCTGGCTGCCCGGCTATCCCGAATGGCTGTGGCGGCTGCGGCCGGGAGATGACTTCGAGATCACGAGCGAGCTCTACGGGCGGCTGCTCGAGAACGCCGTCGACCTGAAGGCCGGACACCTGAAGCCGATCCAGGCCGCGGCGCGGCGCCTGCAGCAGACCGTGTCGATCGGAATCCACGAGCGTGACTCGGAGTTCAGCCGCGGCACCCTCTACAACACCGTGGTCCTGATCGGCCCGGACGGCGAGCTGCTCAATCGTCACCGCAAGCTGATGCCCACGAACCCGGAGCGGATGGTGTGGGGGATAGGCGACGCCGTCGGCCTGAACGTGACCGCGACGCCGGCGGGGCGCATCGGGTCGCTGATCTGTTGGGAGAACTACATGCCGCTGGCGCGCTTCACGCTGTTTGCGCAGGGCTGCGAGGTGTATGTCGCACCGACGTGGGACGCGGGCAGCACGTGGGTGTCGACGATGAGGCACGTCGCAGCCGAGGGCCGATGCTGGGTCCTGGGCAACGGCACGTCGATGAGGGGGCGGGACATCCCCGCCGATTTTCCGCAAAGAGCAAAACTGTTTCCGGATCTCGACGAATGGTTCAACCCCGGCGACTCGGTGATCGTCGCCCCGGACGGAAAGCTCGTCGCCGGACCACTTCACGAAGAGCACGGCATCCTGTTTGCCGACTGCGACCCGGAGCGGGCGTCGAAGGCGAAGCGAACTCTTGACGTCGCCGGGCATTACGGGCGCCCGGACATCTTCAGACTGGAGGTGAACCGGGAGGCGCGGTCGCCCGTGGACTTCAGCTCGGTGAGATAGCCGCGGCGGCGAAGTGATTCGAGCCTCCTGGCATCGCGACCAGAACAGCGTCGTCGGCCAGCTGGCGGAATGGGAGGTGTGGGCGGAGCTGGTCGTCCAGTCGCAAGGGCGGCTGCATGTTTTCCTGCCGATGCTCGATCGCGGCATCGACGCCCTGATCCACCGGCTTGACGACGGCCGGTGGATTCCAGTCCAGGTCAAGGGCCGGTCAGCCCTACGAAACGGATCCCTCCAAATCACTGTTCACGATTCATCGTTGGTCGATCCCGATGCCGTGATAGTCGGCGTCGCGCTCGAAGAAGACCACCTGGGCGCGTACCTGCTGGTGGTCACCGAGCGCGAGTTCAAGCGACTGGCGGTTCGGAGCCAGGTCAAGGGCCGGCCGGTTTACGCGGCACAGGTGTCCTTGGTGCCCGGCCGCAAGAGCCGGTGGTCCACTCACGTGTATCGGCGACAGGAGGTATCACAGGCGTTGCTCGCGGGCGTGAAGCCCGTCGTCAGCGTGTCGATGCCGCCGCGAGCTCGCGGCGCGGCGGCGCGGTCAACCGGTTTCAGAGGAGAGATCGAGGTCACCCGCCGGCTCGCCGACGTCGATGACCTCAACATATATCGGCCCTTTCCAGACCTGGAGACGGCCGAGATCGTCGTGCTTCACGAGAAGTCGAGGCAAGTGCTCGGGATCCAGGTCAAGACCATCGGTATCGATCGCCGGCATCCGTCCGACACGATCGATATCGACCTGGCCAGCTTTCGTCCCAGCCCGACCACATGGGTGGTCGGAGTCGCATGGGATCGCGACACAAAGACCTTTCGAAATGAATGTCTCGTCATCCCCTCGCTAGAGGTGGGTCGGTTCGTGCCACCGTATCGCGGACACCTGAGATTTCCGTACAACCCCGATGGTCCGCACACCTGGGGGCGGCTGGCTCCGTACCGACGTCCGCTTGCCGAGTTGGGTCAGCTTATGGCGGCGAAGCTGGTTACGGGGGGATTGCGTGGAGCTCGCCATCCGCGCCCCATTCGAGCCTGATTCCTCCTTCGTGGGTGAGGTGGTGATGTCTCCCGCAAAGGAGAGCGAGGTTGAACGGCAGCGTGGGTCCGCCATCCGCCCAGTGCTCGAGGTGGTGGCCTTGCGTCCAGGCCACCGGACGATCGCAGCCGGGGAAGCGGCAGTGCCTGTCGCGCGCGATCAGCGCTCTCCGCATCGATGGCGGGATCACCCGGCTCGTGCGGCCGGCGTCGACCTGGTGTGACTCCGCGCCCATGAACACCGGCGTGATCGTGCAGTCGCATGCGAAGCGGCGAGCGGTCTCGGCCGGGATCGGCTGCGCCCACTCCAGCTCCGCAGCCTGCGAACCCGGCGTCTTGGTCAACGTTGCCATGTCGACGGTGACCATAAGGTGCGGCTTCTGCCCTCCCACCTGCGGCAGCTGACCGATGTCGAGCTGCCGGCGCGCGATGTCGACCCATGCATCCGCCCGGCGCTGGGCGGCGGTGCGGTTGTCGTCGGCGGTGGGCGGACCCATCACAGAGTTGATCGCCGTCTCCAGCACAGCGCCGCCCTCGGCATCGAGCTGGCCGTCGATACGAAACATGCCATCGAAGGTCTGGCTCAGATAGAGGTAGCGGCGCTCGTGCTGATCGTTGGCGTCCTTGAGGACCTCGTCCGGCTGCAGGCAGTGGCGCAGCTGGGCGGTCGCCCGGCGTAGGCGAAGAGGGTCGAGCTCCTTGGCCGCGGTG
>DASPYG010000176.1:0-94488 GCA_035636885.1 Candidatus Nitrosopolaris sp. | reverse complement strand
GAAGAGGAGCGAGCTGCGGGGCCCAGACCGGCGCACCGCCGAAACTCCCGCTGGCGCCTCGAGCACGGGCTTGATGCCGGCTTCGGTCCACACGGCGCGAAGGATCCGACCCATGGCGCCCGGGTCCGGCCGGGTGCCGATATACACGGCGCGGCCCTGTCCGAAGCTGTGGCTGGTGACGGCGGGGTGGCCGTCCAGGGTCGAGCCCGCGAAGAACGCGAGCGGTTCCGCGCCGGAGAGTGTGATCAGCTCGCTCCACAGGTCGCCGTGGGACTGGATGCCGTCGGCGAACTTGAGCCCGATCGTCTCGCCGTCCGCGAGCGGCAGCCAGTCGACGACGTCCAGGCCGAGCATGCGCCGGAAGGGCTGCGGATAGCCGCCGAGGTGGATGTGCTCGAAGGGGTCGACGATGCCGCTGAAGAACGACATCACGAGGGTGCCGCCTCCGTCGACGAACGCCGCAAGGTTGGCCGCTCCTTCTTCGCTGACCAGGTAAACGGTGGGCGCGAGCACGAGGCGGTAACCGGAGAGGTCGTCGGTGGCGCGCGCAAAGTCGGCGGTCAGGTTGGCCTCGAACAGGTGGCGGTAGTAAGACTCGAGCTGGTCGACGTGATGGATGCGAATCGACGGCTTCGAAGGCAGCTCGAGAGCCCACCAGGACTCCCAGTCGTGAAGGATGGCGACGTCCGCGCGCACGCGCGTGCCGCACACGGTGTCGAGACGGCCCAGCTCGCGCCCCAGCTTGACGACCTCATGCCAGGTGGGCGAGTGCTCGGGCCGGCCGTGGGGGACCATCGCGGAATGAAACTTCTCCGCGCCGGCGCGCGACTGGCGCCACTGGAAGAACATCACGCCATCGGCGCCGCGGGCCACGGCCTGATAGCTCCAGAGCCGCATCTGGCCCGGCGCCTTGGGCACGTTCACGTCGCGCCAGTTGACTCGGTAGGGGGTCTGCTCCATGAGGATCCACGGGCGGCCGCGGCCGAGCGAGCGCGTGAGGTCGTTGGCCATGGCTGACCGCATGCCGGCGTCGGGGTCGGCGGGGTCCTGGTACACGTCGTCGCTGACAACGTCCTCGTGTGCCGCCCATTTCCAGTAGTCCAGGGGCTTGAAGAAGCGCATGAAGTTCGTCGTCACCGGGATTCCGGGGCTGTGCTCCGTCAGGATCCTGTGCTCGAGGTCGTAACACTCGAGCAGCGCGTCGGATGAGAAGCGCATGAAGTCCAGCTGCTGGCTCGGGTTGGGCCAGGTCGGTGTGGTGCGCGGGGGCAATATCTCGTCCCACTCTGAATACCGCTGCGACCAGAAGTCCGTACCCCATGCACGGTTTAGCGCCTCGATGTCGCCGTATCGCTCCTCGAGCCAGGCACGGAACGCCTCCGCCGAAACGTCGCAGTAGCACGCAGGCACATGACAGCCAAACTCGTTGCCGACGTGCCACATCGCCAGCGCCGGGTGATCGGCGTAACGCGTCGCGAGCGCTTCGACCAGCCTGCCCGCCGCGTCCCTGTACACGGGGCTGCTCGGGCAGTAGTGCTGCCGGGCCCCATGCCAGAGCCGGACGCCGTCGGCGCGCACAGGCAGCATCTCGGGATGCGCGTGCGACAGCCACGGCGGTGGCGAAGCGCTGGCGGTGGCGAGGTCAACCCGGACACCGCCCCCATGAAGCCTGTCCATGATCCGGTCGAGCCAGTCGAAGTCGAATGAGCCCTGCGACGGCTCCAGGCGGGACCAGGCGAAGATGCCGAGCGAGACGAGGTTGACCCCGGCCTCCTGCATGAGCCGGACATCTTCCTCCCACACCGGCTCCGGCCACTGGTCGGGGTTGTAGTCCCCGCCATAGGCGATGTGCGGCAGCCTCTCTCCGAGGAGCGCGCCTCCTGATCCTGCCGAGCTCGCAGGGGTGCTCAGCCTTTCGTGGATCCGAGCGTGAGGCCGGCAACGAACTGGCGCTGCAGGAGGATGTAGATGAGGATGGGCGGAATGCATGCGAGCAACGCCCCGGCGGCGATCAGGTTGTAATTGATCAAGAACTCTCCTTGCAGGTTGTTGAGGGCGCTGGTGATCGGCCGCTTGTTGCCATGGCTCAGCAGCACCAACGCCCAGAAGAAGTCGTTGTACATGAACGTGAACAGGAGCGTCGCCATGGCCGCGAGCGCCGGCCGGCAAAGCGGGAGGATCACGCTCCACCAGATCCGGAACACGTTGGCGCCGTCGACCAGGGCCGACTCGGTGATCTCCTTGGTGATCGTCTTCATGTAGTTGGCCAGCACGAACGTCGCGAAGCCCGTCTGGAAGACCACGTGGATGAGGATGATGCCGACGTACTGGTCATAAAGGAGGTTGTTGTCGCTGAACAGGGCGAACGAGAAGTTACCGATGTCTATCGAGCCGAGATTCGCGATCGGCGTGTTGAGGTAGACCCAGTAAAGCGGGACGATGATGACCTGTGGCGGCAGCAGGTTGCCCGCCGTGAAGAGCATCAAGACGATCAAGTTGAACTTCCAGCTGAACTGGGTGCAGCAGAACGCGACCATCGACGCCAGAAGGAGTGTGAAGATGACGCCGGGGATGACGATCACCAGGGTGTTCAGGTAGTAGTAGGGGATTTCGGCCTGCGTCCACACTGTCTGATAGTTGGTGAAGCTCAACCCGTTGGCGGGCCAGGAGAGGTAGCCATGCAGGACGGTGTCGCCGTACGGGCGTAGGGATGCAAAGATCGCCCAGAACAGGGGGAACAGCCATAGGGCGACCATCGCGATAAGGAAGGCGTGGAGGATCACGCGCGCGGGCCTGATGCGCCGGCTCGCCTTGCGTACCGCGGTCCGCGGTGCGGTGGCGGTGATCGTGCTCATGCGAGCGTCCTCATCACGCGCGACAGGAAGGCGACGATCGGCACCAGCGAGATGAGCAGCAGGATGACGGCGATCGCGGAGCCGAACCCTACGAGGCTCGCCTCGCTGATGCTGTTGTTGTAGATGAGGATCGACAGCAGCTCGAGACCGTTCTTGCCCTGGTTGATGATGAACGCGATATCGAAAGCGCGCAGCGCCTCGATGGCGGTGACGACGACGATGATCACGTTGATGGGCGCCATCACCGGCAGCACGACCCCGAAAAAGGTTTGCACCTCCGTGGCGCCGTCAACGCGAGCCGCCTCGCGCAATGAAGGGTCGACGCTCTTCAGGCCGGCGAGATACAGGATCATGATGTAGCCGATGTGCCGCCAGCTGGTGGCGATCAGGATCGAGAACAGGTTGATTCTCGGGTTGCCGAGCCAGTCGATCACATTGGCCGATTTGGCGGTCCCGAGAGCGTTGTTGATGAAACCGTCCGTCGGGGCAAATTGCAGGTCCCAGATGAAGCCGACCACGACGAGCGACAGCACCACCGGCAGGAAGAACACGCTCTGGTAGAAACGAGTGCCCCGCATCTCGCGGTCGAGCAGCACCGCGAAGAACATGCCCAGCGGCGTGGCTATCAACGTGAGCCACGCGAGCCAGATCAGGTTGTGCGTGAACGCGGGCCAGAAAAGCGTGTAGCCCGAGAACAGGAACTGGTAGTTCTTGAAGCCGACGAAGTTCTTGCCCGTGATCGGACCGATGTTCTGCCAGTTGGTGAACGAAAGGCCGACCGATGCCAGGGTCGGGCCCCAGACCAACAGGAGGTCGAGGGTGAGCGGCACGCCGACCATGAGGGCGATGAGGATCTTGTCGTGGCGGGTCAGCAGGGTGTAGCGGCGCTTGCGTCGGGTGACGAGTGCCCCCGCCTCGGGCGCTTTCTGCGTCCGGGCGGGGGCTGCGCTCGTCGTGGTGTTGGCCACGTATCAGATCATATGTCCGCTTTACTCGGGAGGCAGTGAGTCCCAGAACGCCTGCATCTGGCCCTGCAGGCTGGTCGTGTCCTGCTTCGGGTTGGCGAGGAATTTGAGCAGGAAGCCCTGCATTCCATTCGGCCCCGAGTAGTCCGGGCGCGAGTCGCGGTCGAAGTATTGCGTGATCTTCTTGGCCTGGCTGACGATCTGCACCGCCTTCTTGGTCAGCGCGGGGTACGTGCTCGTGTCAGCGTCATTGGCAGTCGGGATGGAGCCGGGTGCGTTCTGCCAGTAGAGGACCTGCGTCGAGCCCTTGGCCACGAACTCCAGGAAGGCCTTGGCCTGGCCGAGGTCGGCCTGCAGAGTCGGCGACTTCTTGGTGAGCATGTAGACGTCGATCGGCGCGTCGAGCGCCTTCTCGGCGTCGTACTGGGTGCCCATGTCAGGGAACGCGAAGAAATCGAGCTGGTCGAGGTCGGCCTGGGCGCCGCTCGCCTTGAACTCGTCGGAGACGAACAGGCCGAGGAGGTACATGCCGGCCTGCTTGCGCAGGAGCTGGTCCGCCCCTTGCTCCCACGTGAGGCCGGCAAACGCGGGCGAGTAGTACGGGGTGATCTCGCTCCATTTCTTGTAGACGTTGGTCACCCGCGAGTCCGTCCACTTCTGCTTTCCGGTCAGCAGCTCGGTGTGAAAGTCGTAGCCGTTGAGGCGAAGGTTGAGGATGTCGAACGTGCCTTGTGCAGGCCAGCCGTCCTTGTCGGCGAATGCGATCGGGATCAGCCCGTCGGCCTTCATCTTCGTGCACAGCGCTTTGAAATCGTCCCAGGTCGTGGGCACCTTGTAGCCGTGCTGCGACCAGACGTCCTTCCGGTAGAAGACCGCCCAGGGGTAGTAGTCGGTGGGGATGGCGTAGGCCTTACCGTCGTTGCCCTTGATCGAAGCTTCGAAACCAGACGTGTAGTTCGACTTCACCGCGTCCCACACGTCGTCGATCGGCGTCGCCAGGCCCTTGTCGGCGAAGAAGCGCATGCGGTGGCCGGAAAACCACGTGAACGCGTCCTCGGGCGTGGCCTGGAGGTAGGAGCTGATCTGGTTCTGGAACGTGCCGTGGTCGACCGTGTTGATCGAGACCTTGGTGCCGCCGTTGGCGGCGGTGAACGCATCCACGATGGCCTGCGTCCCCTTCTTGGAGTTCGGGTCGGTGTTGTAGCTGCCGAGGGACACCTTGCCGCCCTTGGCCGTGATGCCGGTGGTGGTCGTGGTGTTGTTGCCGCCGCAGGCGGCGATGAAGGCCGCGAGGCTGCCATAGCCCGCGATCTTCAGCACGTCGCGGCGCGACAGGTCCAGGTTCAGGTTCAGCGTGGCATCTCTCGCGGCCAGCAGGTTCCGAACCCGTTTCGCTTGGCTTGAATCACCCATAGAACTCCTCCTCCTCAGGCCGCGGTCGTCCGCTCTTCACGCACAGGCAACGGCGTGGGCATTAGCGGAAGGTTACAGATTCGGTCACTTTTGTCAACAGATGAGTTTCGGTTCTGCTCGCTATTGATCAAAGGTGATCGATGACGTACCATCGGGCGAATGCTTGCGGCCGAGCGAAGGCGCCTGATCGCGGAGCGTGTGCGCTCGAGGGGTGTCGTCTCGGTGGCCGAGATGGCCGAGGCCCTCGGCACGACCGAGATCACGCTCCGGCGCGATCTACGGGCGATGGCCAAGGCCGGGCTGCTGGTACGAACTCATGGCGGTGCGCTGCAGCCCGCGGGGCTCGGCCACGAGCCGAGCTACTCGGAGAAGGCCCAGCAGGCCGCCGGCGAGAAGGCAGCCATCGCGCGCCTGGCGCTCAGGATGGTGCGTCCCGGCGACTCGATTGTGCTCGGACCGGGAACGACAACGCTCGCGCTTGCTCGCCTCCTCGTGCACTACCCCGAGCTGACCGTGGTCACCAACTCGCTGCTGGTCGCGCAGGCGTTGATGGAGTCTTCACGCGTGGAGGTGATCCTGACGGGCGGCACGCTGCGACGGCCCATCCACGCTCTGGTCGGGCCCGCGACGGAAGAATCGGTGCGCGCGCTGCGCGCATCGCAGGCGTTCATCTCGGGTAACGGCTTCACGGCCGACCGCGGGCTCAGCACGCCAAGCCCGGTGGTGGCCGCAACCGACCGTGCCCTTGCCGGCGCGGCCCAGCACGTGGTCGTGCTCGCGGACCACACCAAGATCGGGCAGGAGACGATGTGCCAGACGGTGCCGGCCGCGCGCGTGCACACGCTCATCACCGACTCCAAGGCAGACCCCGCGGAGCTGCAGGCCATTCGTGACGCCGGGGTCGAGGTGCGTGTCGCCGGCGAGGATGTCGATGTCGAGAGCAGCCGCGCGACCGCGTGACGGCAAGCCCGCGCGGCCCCGTGCACCGCGGAGCATCGACGACGCCCGCCGAACAGATTTGCTGACCCGGGAGAACCACGAGCTGCCCGACGGCCGCTACCTGCTTGCGTACGCCCGTGCGCGCAGCGAAACCGGGGCATTGACAAGCGGTGCCTGAGCTTCGCTTCGATCCACTGCGGAGCGAATGGGTCGCATACGCCACCGAGCGCAACGACCGGACCTTCCTCCCCACCGACTTCTGCCCGCTGTGTCCAAGCGGGCCAGGCGGCACATCCGAGGTACCTCTCGACACGTTCGAGGTCGTTGTGTTCGAGAACCGCTTTCCGTCGTTCGGGCCCGACCGGCGCAACGGGCGTCCGGTCCGTCCACCGACGACGGGCTGCGAGGTCATCGTCTACACGCCCGAGCACGAGCTGACCCTGGCGCGCCTGCCGCTGGAGCGGGTCCGGCTCCTCGTCGACGTTTGGGCCGACCGCTACCGCGAGCTCGGCTCGAGGCCTGAGGTCGCCTACGTCTACATCTTCGAGAACAAGGGCGAAGAGGTCGGGGTCACGCTCCATCACCCGCACGGCCAGGTCTACGCCCTGCCATTCGTGCCGCCGTTTGCCGGTGCCGAGCTCGACGCCTCGGGCCGGTACCTCGCAGAGCAAGGCGAGTGCCTCCACTGCAGCGAGCTCGCTGCCGAGGCATCGGGACCCCGCGTCGTCCTCCGGGCAGGGTCGATCGTGGCGTTCGTGCCGCGGGCGGCTCGCTGGCCGTATGAGGTGCACATCTACCCGCGCCGGCATGTCGCCTCCATCGCCGATCTCGACGCCGGCGAGCGAAAAGACCTGGCGCAAGCCCTGCTCGGCGCGACCGGCGCGTATGACAGCCACTTCGGCTTCTCGACGCCTTACGTGATGGCCATGCACCAGGCGCCCACCGACGGACGCGAGTGGCCGCAGGCCCACCTCCATATCGAGCTGTATCCACCGCACCGCCGTGGTGACCGTCTCAAGTACCTCGCCGGTGTCGAGCTTGGAGCCGGCACGTTCGTGAACGACACGCACCCCGAGGAAACGGCGGCGCAGCTTCGACGTGCTGCGCGGGACGGAGAATCCGCGCTCCGAAAGACGCCCATAACCCAATAGGATGTAGAGCAGAGATGGCATCGGTCAGCTACGAGCACGTCACGAAACGATTCGCCGGCGGAACGCTGGCGGTCAACGATTTCAACCTCGAGGTCAAGGACACGGAGTTCATGGTCCTCGTGGGCCCATCGGGCTGCGGCAAGTCGACCGCTCTTCGCATGCTCGCCGGCCTCGAAGAGGTGACCGAAGGCGAGATCAGGATCGGGGACAAGGTCGTCAACGAGATGCCGCCTCGCGATCGAGACATCGCGATGGTCTTCCAGTCCTACGCGCTTTACCCCCACATGACCGTCTTCGACAACCTGGCCTTCGGCCTGCGCATGCGTGGCACGCCAAAAGGGGACATCGAGAGGCGCGTCAACACCGCGGCCAACATCCTCGAGCTCGGCCCCTTGCTCAAGCGCAAGCCGCGCCAGCTGTCCGGCGGCCAGCGGCAACGGGTCGCGCTAGGTCGCGCCATCGTGCGCGAGCCACAGGCCTTCCTTCTCGACGAGCCGCTCTCGAACCTGGACGCGAAGCTCCGCGTGCAGACGCGAATCGAGCTCCAGAAGCAGCACCGCGCGCTTCACGCGACCTTTATATATGTGACCCACGACCAGGTCGAGGCGATGACGATGGGCGATCGCATCGCCGTCATGAAGGACGGGATCCTGCAGCAGGTGGCGCCGCCGCGTGAGATCTACGACCAGCCCGCGAACATGTACGTGGCGGGTTTCATCGGCAGCCCAACGATGAACTTCATCCCCGTGACGGTCCAGGGCAAGACCGCGAAAGCGAGCGGTTTCGACATCGAGCTTCCGACCGCCCCGGGCGTCGAGAAAGGAGTGCTGGGCATCCGGCCGGAAGCCCTGACCGAGCACCCGACCGACGGGCATTCGGGCATGGACCTGAAGGTCGAGGTTTCAGAGGTGCTGGGCGCCGACCAGTTCCTGTACGGCGTCGTCGGTGCGGACACGATCACCGCCCGCGTGGACCCGAACCTCAAGGTGAGCCCGGGCGACCGTGTCCGCCTCGGCATCGACATGCGACGGCTGCATCTCTTCGACGGCCCGACGGGCACGGCGATCCTCTAGCCCGATGGTCCGGCAGGACGCCTTCGGCCGAACCGGCCACCAGAGCAGCAGGACCATCTTCGGTGCCGCGTCGCTCTCGAACGTCACGCAGGACGCAGCGGACAGGACCCTGGAGGTGCTCCTCCGCCACGGCGTCAACCACATCGACGTGGCCGCGAGCTACGGCGATGCGGAGCTCCGAATCGCTCCATGGCTCAAGCGCGAGCCACATCGCTTCTTCCTCGCGACCAAGACCGGCGCACGCGATGCCAAAGGCGCGCGCGACGAGCTCCATCGATCCCTGGACCGCCTCGGTGTCGACCATGTCGACCTCTGGCAGCTGCACAACCTCGCGGATCCGATCGAGTGGGACGCGGCGCTGAGCCCCGGCGGCGCGATCGAGGCGGCGGAGGAAGCGCGCGAGCAGGGCCTCGTGAAGTGGATCGGAGTCACGGGCCACGGCGCTCAGATCGCCGCGAACCACCGGCGTTCGCTTGCGCGGTTCGACTTCGACTCGGTGCTCCTTCCATACAACTTCGTCACCATGCAGCTGCCGTACTACGCGGAGAACTTCGAGGCCCTGGGCCGCACGTGCGCCGAGCGCAATGTTGCCGTGCAGACCATCAAGTCCATCGCGGCGAGGCCGTGGCTGGGCCGCGAGCGCACGCAGACGACGTGGTACGAGCCGCTCACAAAGCTGCCTGACATCGATCTCGCCGTCTGGTGGGTGCTCGGGCGGCCAGGCGTCTTCCTCAACACCGCGGGCGACATCGACCTGCTGCCCCACGTGCTCGATGCGGCCGAACGCTTCGAGGAGCGTCCGAACGACGCCGAGATGGCGGCATTGCTCGAACGCTCGCGGACCGAGCCCTTGTTTGTCTAGTCGAGCGACAACGCCGCCAGCCTGACCGCGCCCGCGACCGGGGGTTCCTCCAGGCGCATGGCGGCGCCGACGTGTTTGCGTACCGCCGTTTCCAGCCGCGATTGGTTGAGCACCAGACCGCCCGCGAGGACGACCGGGCCGTCGAGGGCGAGCCGCCGCCGCACCACCGCGACCAACTCGCCGAGGCCGGCCGCCGCACGTTCGATGAGCGATTCTGCGGCGGGGTCTTGGCCGGCGGTTGCAAACACCAGCCCGGACAGCGCAGCCCATTCTCGCGGTTCTGTCATGCGATGAAGGGCACCTATCAAGTCGGCGGTGCCACGCGCGTGGGTGGCCTCTAGCATCGCGTCGCCGAGCGATCCGAGCGGCGCGCCGGCGTCGGATCGGCGCATCACCTCGCGCGCGGCCTCGCGTGCGAGCCACGATCCGCTCCCGTCGTCCCCGATCAGCCAGCCCCAGCCGCCGGCACGAGCCTCTCGCCCGTCACGGTCGCGGCCATATGCGACCGATCCGGTGCTGCTGATCAGCGCGATCCCGGAGTCGAGTCCCGCCGCGGCCAGGACGAGCCTTGCATCGTGCACGATCGTGATGCGGCTTCCTGGCAGCAGCGCGGCGAGAAGACGCTCCAGCCGCTTGCGACCGGCCGGCACCTCGGCTCCGGCGCTGCCGGCGCAGCACGCATCCGCACTGATTGCGCCAAGGCTGCCGAGTAGCGAGCCCAGGCGAACGGCCACCGTGCGCGGAGGAAGGGCGGCCACATTGGCGCCCGGGCCATCCGCCTCGGCGACGATACGCCCGGCTTCGACCAGGCGCGCCCGGCTCGACGAGCCTCCGATGTCGAGCCCGAGCAGGCGCCTATTCGTCACCAGGTGCGAGTGATCTTGCCAAGCGCGCGGGGCTGGTCGGGGTCGGCGCCGCGGGCGAGCGCCACGCAGTGCGCCAGGAGCTGGCCGAGCACGGCAAGGGTCAGCGGCGTCAGCTCCTCGGGCAACCCGGAATCGTGCACGACGGCCGCTTCCAGCCCACGCGGTGCCCTTCCGCAGTCGAACAGCCCGATCACGCGGCAACCGTAATCGACCAGGCGGGCGGCGATCGACTCCAGGTCGGCTTCGACAGAACCGCCGCCCCCCACCAGCAGCACTGGAAATCCCGGCTCGACCACCGCGATCGGGCCATGCTCGAAATCCGCGACGGACCATGCGCGCGCCAGCACGTAGCTGGTTTCGGTCAGCTTCAGCGCAACCTCCTCGGCGGTCGAGAAGTTGAAGCCCCGCCCGAGCACGATTGCGCGCGGGCCGTCGAGCACGGAGGCGAGCGGTACCAGGTCCCCCTCCGCCGGCAGCACGCCGGCGATGCTTTCCGGCACGCGGCTGAGCGCAGCGCCGAACTGCTCATCGGGATCGATCGCCTGCGACATCAAAGCGAGGGCCAGAAGGCTGGCGGTGTAGGTTTTAGAAGCCGGCACGCTGCGCTCGGCGCCGGCGTCAAGCGGCACGACCAGCTCCGACGACGCCGCCAGCCTGGATTCGGCATTGTTGGTGATCGCCACCGTCATCGCTCCTTGCCGAGCGGCCTCCTCGATCACTGCAATCACGTCAGGCGACTCGCCCGACTGTGAGATGCCGATCACGCACTGCCCGTCCAGCGAGGGCGGGCTCGAGTACCGGGTGAAGAGCGAGGGAGCGGCCAGGGCCACCAGAGTGCGGTTCCGGCGCCCGAAGAGATATTTCGCGTAAAGCGCCGCGTGATCGGAGCTGCCCCTGGCCGCAATGACGATGCCGCGCGGGCGCGATTGGCGGAACCTCGCGCCGATCGCATCGACCGCAGGCCGGCTCTTCTCCAGCAGGCGAGCGGCCGCCTCAGGCTGCTCGCGGATCTCGTCGAGGAAGCGGCTCACCTTCGGTACAGGATCTTGCCGCCCACCATGGTCAGCCGAACGCGCAGGCCTGCGTCGAGCACGACGAGGTCCGCGCAGGCGCCGTTGCGAATTCGCCCAAGGCCGCGCTCGCCGAGCACGCGAGCGGGCACAGTCGACGCCATCGTGATTGCGCGCGTCGCGTTCGTGCCCGGGATCGCGGCCATGCGCTGGACGAGGCCGTCCATCGTGGCCGCGCTGCCCGCAAGGGTTCCGTCCTCCAGTCTCACCACCAGGCCATCGCTGATCACAGACCGCCCGCTGAGGTGGTACGAGCCTGGGGGCGCTCCCGCGGCCGCGGTCTGGTCGGTGGTCAGGGCGATGCGACTGGAGTCCTTGACACGCACCAGCTGAGCACAGATCGCCGGATGGACGTGCTCGCCGTCCGCTATCAATCCCACCGTCACGCGCCGGTCGAGGAGCAGCGCGAGCGCGATGCCCGGTCTTCGATGGTGCACGGGTGACATCGCGTTGTAGATGTGGGTCCCAAAGCGGACCCCGGCCGCGATGGCGCGCGCACCTTGGTCGAAATCAGCGCCGCTGTGCCCGGCGCTGACCACCACTCCCGCGCGGACCAGGCGCCGGATGGCGTCCAGCGCGCCCGGCAGCTCGGGCGCAAGGGTCAACAGGCGCGGCCTCGCGCGTGCGATCACGTCCACAGCGGATGCCGATGGTTCGGCCAGGCACTCGACGTCGTGCGCCCCGCGAAAGGCCGCGTTTATGAACGGCCCCTCGATATGAGCTCCGAGCACGCGCGCTCCTCGCGCCTCGGCTGCCGCAACCGCGGTCGCAGCAGCAAACTCCGCGCCGACCTCGACCGGCGCCGATATCAGCGTGGGCAGAAACGAAGTCACGCCGGTCGGTGGCAAGCCCTCTGAGATGGCCGCGATCTCGTCGCTCCCGCCGGCGGCGTCGTGTCGATCGAACCCGTTGACCTGCAAGTCGATGAAACCCGGTGCGACCCAGCCGCCCGGGTCGGCGACCACCTCGTCGTCTGGGCGATGGGGCGGGCTTCCCGCACCGACCCAGGTGATCACACCATCGTCGACCAGCACGGCATCGGCCCCGGCGACGCCGTGCACGCGACCGCGGAACAGAGTCATCAAGGCCGAGACCGCTCTCCCAGCGCCACCGCGAGGTCGCCGCTTGCGGTAGACAGCCGCGCGCGCGAGTCGGTGGCATCGATCCCGAAGCGAAGCATCAGGATGGCGACCTTTGCGCTGCCGCCGGCGTCGCGAAGTGCTGCATCAACCTCCTGGACCGAGCGGCCGGTGAGCTCCCGCACCATCCGCGCCGCGCGGCGACGCAACTTGTCGTTGGCCGCGACGACGTCGACCATGCGCCCGCGGTACGTGTGGCCGAGCCGCTTGAAAACGCCGGTGCTGATCATGTTGAGCGCCACCTTCTGGGCCGTCCCCGCCTTGAGCCGGGTCGAGCCGGCGATGACCTCGGGGCCGACATCGACCTCGATGGCGATGTCCGCCGCCGCTCCGAGCGGCGTTCCCGGCGCGCAGCTGAGCCCGACCACTAGCGCTCCCGCACGGCGTGCCTCGCCGACGGCCGCGAGCACGTATGCGGTGCTGCCGCTCGCGCTGACTCCGATGACCGCATCGTCAGAGCCGAGGCGCGCGCGTCCTGCGTCGCGGACGCCGCGGCCGTGATCGTCCTCGGCCTCACCGTCGCCCGCGGCGTGCGCCTGGACGAGGTCGGCATCGACACCGAACGTCGCCGGACACTCGGCGGCGTCGAGCGACGCGAGACGGCCGCTCGTGCCGGCCCCGAAGTAATGAAGGCGTCCACCCGAACGTAACCGGGCGGCGATCCGGTCGACTGCATCGGCGATCTGGTCGAGCGCCGAGTGAACAGATTCAATCGCGGTTCTGTCCTCGCCATGCATGAGCTCGATCAGCTCTCGCGTGCTGAGGCCGTCCATCGCATCGGCGCGTGGGTGAGCGTTCTCGCTCATCTACCCATCAAGACCTCGGCTGCCGCGATACCGCACACGCGCGCCGCTCCATACGTGGCGACGTAGGCCGCTGCCGCCGCGGGTCGGCATGCGGGCAGACCCATCTCGACCAGGATCGCGTCCGGCCGCAGCGCAAGCGCAGACTCGACCGAGGCCGCCATCCACGTGTGGCGGTGAAGGTTCCTGACCACGATCACCAGGCTGCGACCGGCTGAAGCGCCGATGGCGGCGTCGACGCCGGCGTGCTCGTCGAGCTCCATCGCGTGCACGCGCGGGCCGAGCTGGGCCAACGGCTCAGCGATGCCCCACGGCACCACCCCTGCTGCCTGCGATGGGGTCGAGCTCAGCCGGACGACCACCGGGCTGCCGTCGACGCGAACTTGCCCTTCCGCGCGCACGGCGCGCCGGGCTGCCGCCATGCCGACAGCGCGATCGGCGGCGGCCGGGACCGCCTGCTCCAAGCGCCACGCCGCAAGGTGGTCCACTCGCGCGGCCGCCTCCGCCAACCGTTCTCCGCTCAGGCGGCCGGCCCTGACCGCAGTCACGATCGCGTCGCGGAGCGTAATCGCGATGTCCTCGCCGGCCAGGCCGCCGCCGATGCAGAGGAGGTCACAGCCCGCGGCAAGCGCCAGCACCGTGCCGTCGGCGATGCCGACCCCATCGGCGATGGCGCGCATCTCCAGACCGTCGCTGACGGCGAGGCCACGGAACCCAAGCTCGCGGCGCAGCAGCCCGGTCATGATCGCCGGGCTGATCGTGCCCGGTACGGAGTCGATGCTCGGCACGACGATGTGCGCGCTCATCACCGTGCGAGCTCCCGCCGTGATCGCGGCTTGAAACGGTTCCAGCGCCCCCTCGTGCGGATCCTCGTCGACGACAGGTAGGGCCAGGTGGGAGTCCAGCGAGGTGGCGCCATGCCCAGGGAAGTGCTTCACGCAGGCGGCAATGCCGGCCGCCTGCAGGCCCTCGACCCACGCCACAGTCTGGCGCGCCACGAGGCCTGGCACGGTGCCGAACGCGCGCACGCCGATGACCGGGTTGATCGGGTTGCTGTTTACGTCCGCGACGGGCGCGAGGTCGAGGTCCATGCCGGCGGCGGCCAGGTCGGCGCCGATCGCGTGCGCGACCGCGCGCGTGAGCTCGACGTCGTCGACCGCGCCGAGCGCCAGGTTGCCGGGGTAGGAGCTGCCGGTGGAGGCCTCCAGGCGCGTGACGTCCCCTCCCTCTTCGTCGATCGCGATCACGAGCCCCGGATTCTCTGCATGCAGGCGCGTGGTCAGCTTGGCAAGCTGCGAGAGCGAGCTCACGTTGCGCGCGTACAGGCACACGCCGCCCAGCCCGGCCGCCGCGCGCCGCAGCACCCACTCGGGCGGCTCGGTCCCGACAAAGCCCGGCAGCAAGCAGCGATCCGCGAGGCGCTCGATGGAATCCATGGTCACCCCTTGACCGCCCCCGCGGTGAGGCTGCCCTGGACGTAGCGCTGGACGATCAGGAACAGGACGACGACCGGCAGTGCGGTCAGCGTCGCGCCTGCCATCAAGCCGCCCCAGTCTGTGCCGTGCTGGGTCGTGAAAGAGGCGAGCCAGATGGTGAGGGTCTGCTTGCTCGAGGTGCTGAGGAGGACGTACGCGATGATGTATTCGTTCCAGGCCTGGATGAAACCGAAGATCGCGGTCGCCACAAGGCCTGGCGCGACGAGAGGAAACACGATGCGCATGAACGCGCCGACCCGGGTGGCGCCGTCGATCATCGCCGCCTCCTCGAGGTCCACGGGCACGTTGGTGACGAACCCGCGCAGGGTCCAGATCATGAACGGCAGCACCACTGCCATGTAGTACGCGATCACGCCGATCAGGCTGTCGACCTGGCCCACCCGGTCGAGCAACAGATAGATCGGGATCACCAGCGCGTTGAGGGGCACCATCTGCACGGCGATGACCATGACCACGAATGCGGCCCGCCCGCGAAATCCGAACCGCGCGACCGCGGCCGCGGCCAGGAACGCGAGGACGATTGAAACCACCACGGTGGTCCCGACGATGATGAGGCTGTTGACCACGTCGTTCCAGAAGAACGGCACGTGGATCGCAGACTGAAAGTTGTCGAACGTCAGCTGCGTCGGGACAAACACCGGTGTGAGGCTCAGGATCTGCTTTCCGGGCTTGAGCGCGGTCGAGACCATCCAGTAGATCGGGAACAGCATGACCAGCACGATCAGGATGGCGATGCCGTCGAGAAATACGCGGGTGGCTGTGCGCCTCATCGCAATTCCTCACTTGTGAGGCGGATGGTTTCGCGGATGTAGAAGATGCTCACGACCGCGAGGATCGCGACCATCACCACCGCCGATGCGGCCCCGAGCCCGTACTTGCTGACGCGGAACGACTCCTGGAACGAATAAACCGCGATCAGGAAGTAGTCCTTGTTCGGCCGCTGATTGAGAAGGACCCAGACCTGGTTGAAGACGCCGAAGTCCCATATGGTGGAGAGGCTGAACAGGATGATGAACAGTGGACGGACGATGGGCAGGGTGACATTCGTGAAGACCTGCCAGGGTCGGGCGCCGTCGATCTCAGCCGCCTCGACCAGCTCTCGCGGCACCTGCGTGAGGCCGGCGTAGAGGGTCAGGGCAAGAAACGGGATCGCTCCCCAGACCACGATGATCGTGATCACAGCGAAGCCCTGCACCGGGTTCTCGAACCAGTTGTGGTGGATGTAGTCGCCGGCTCCGACGTGCGTGAGCAGCCAGTTCACGACGCCGAACTCATAATCGAACATCCACTGCCACAGGTTCACCGCGGGAATCACGGGCGTCGCCCAGACGAAAACGAGGCCCGCGCTCAGGAGGATCCGCACCGGCCGGCTCACGCGCTCCAGCAGAAGGGCGATCAACGTTGCGAGGAGCATCGACAGCCCGACGTTGACGGCCGTGAAGAGGAGCGAGGTTCGAATCACATACAGGAACTGCGGGTCGGTGAGGATCGTGGCGAAGTTCTGAAGGCCGATGTAGACGCCCTGGTGCTGGATGAGCTCGCGGAAGCCGTACCGCTGGGTCGAGATCCAGACCAGATTCACCAGCGGATACCCCAGCACGGCGACGATGACGATCGAGGCGGGCGCGATGAGCGCGTAGGGCAGCGCCTTGCGCGCGAAAGCTTGCCGCCGGGGGCCGGCTTCTAGGTCGAGTCCGGACGACACACTCTGGCGTGCATCCCCGGCCACTCCCATTGAAGCCGTCCCCCTTCGGTGTCTTGCGTTCTAGCCGTTGAGTATCTGCGTGATCTTGTCGCTGGCGGCCGACGAGGCTGCCGAAATCGACTGCTTGTTGGTGAAGATCGACACGAGCATGTCCTGCAGCACGTTAGCCGACTCGACGTTGGCCCAGTTGGGCGAGTTCGGCGTGAAACGGCTGGTCTTGGCCGCGGCCGCGAAGATGGCCGGCAAGCCGGTGCTGAGCGAGGTCAGAGTGGTCGAGTTGGGGATGACCCCGCCGACAGTCACCATCTGGGTCTGGAACTTGGTGCCGCCCAGCAGCCCGACCCATTCCTGGGCGAGGGCCTGGTGCTGGCTCTTGGCCGAGACGCCGAGGTCGGAGCCGCCGAGAAATACCGGGGCGGTCTGACCGGGGTTGTGGCTGGGGATCGGGAAAGCCCCGAGCTTCGGCAGCAGCGACGGGTCGCCACTCTTGGGGTCGGTGATCACGCCGACCTCCCAGCCGTTGGCGATCATCATCGCGACGTGGCCCTGCGCGAAAGTCTGGTCCTGCTTGGCCTCGTCACCGGTCTTGTCGGCGCGCGAGAGCGTCGAGACGAGATTCTTGACTTCGGTCAATCCCTGCTGGGACTGGGCGCTGTTGATCGAGCCCTGCCACTTCGATCCGGACTGGGTGGCGATGTCGCCGCCGAAGTCCCACACGAACGGGGCCGCTGCGTACCAGTACTTGCCAGGGAAGTAGAGCGCGGAGAAGCGTGAGTCGGAGCCGTATTTGGCCATCAGCTTCTGGCCGACGGTCATGAGGTCGTCCATGCTGGTCGGGACCTGGACGCCGGCAGCGGTGAACATGTCGGTGCGGTACACGATCGCGCGGCTGCCTGCGTAATACGGGACGCAGTAGAGCTTGCTCTGGTAGGTGCAAGAGTCGGTCAGCGACTGCAGCCACGTGCCGGAGTTCTGGAAGCCGCTCTTCTTCGACGAGATGTCCTGGAGCGCGCCGGCCGCCGCGTACTTGGCGACGAGCGTGTTGCCCAGCTCCATCACGTCTGGAGGCGTGCTGCCGGCGAACGCGGTGTCGAGCTTGGTGGTCACGTCGGACCACTGCTGGATCTCGACCTTGACCGTGACGTTTGGATGCTTGGCCTTGAAGTCCGTGTTGACGCCGTCGATGACGCTCTGCGGCGCGCTCCCGTTCATGAGCCAGACCGTGAGCGTGCCGGTTTCGTTGCCGGTCGTGTTGCTGGAGGTCGTGCCTCCACATGCCGCGGCGAGCAGCGCAAAGGCCGCCGCGACCGTGAACAAGAGCTTCCGCGGGTTCATCTTCAATCTTCTCCCCAAGGTTTGAATGGGGCGCTTGCGCGCCCTGACTGCCGTCGCCGTGCTTCGCCATCGCCGGAGCGATCGGGCACGCGTGGGGCGCCGGCCGAGCGCCCGTTGCGGCTTCGCTGCGGTGTCAGGTCGGCGACCAGGCGATATCGGTCGCCGCGGTAGATGGAGCGGACGAACTCGACGATCCGCCCTGACTCGGAGAGGGTCGTCCGCTCGAACAGGAAAGCCGGCGTGTGCAGGGGCACCCCCAGCACCTCCGACTCTTCCTCGTTGGTGACCGTGGGCTCGATGCTCTGGGTGCCAGAGCCGATCACGATTCCGTACCGCTCGCCGAGCAGGTCGTAGAACGAGCGGTTCTCGAGGTCGCCCTTGGTCAGCCCGGGAACCAGGGCCTCCGGGATGTGCAGGACCTCCATCGCCATCGGCTGGGCGTCCGCGAGGCGAAGCCGCTTCACACGAACCAGGCGCTCCGCGGGAGACACCTGGAGGCGGCGGGCCAGGCGAGCGCCTGCCGATGTCGTGGCGAGCTCGAGCGTGCGGCTGCCCGGAACCATCCCGCGCCGGCGCATGTCTTCGCTGAACGACGTCAGCGTCAGCGGCTGCGAGATCTTGGGCTCGGTGACGTACGTGCCGCTGCCGTGACGGCGGTCAAGGTAGCCGTCCCGGACGAGCTCGTCGAGTGCCGCGCGGATCGTCAGCCGGGAGACTTTCAGGTCCAGGCTGAGCTGCCGCTCGGATGGGATGGCCTGTCCCACGTCGAGCGACTCCATCAGGTCGAGGACCTGCCCACGCGTGTCGTCCTGTTTCGTCATGAGCGCCTTTTGACGAAGTGGTAAAGCCCTCTAGCCCCTTCCATCGGTGGGAAGTAAAGCACAGTCTGGGCAAGTGGTCAATACCACTTTTGGTTGCCGCGCCTAACTAGCGGAGGTGAGGCACGAATCTGTATTCAAATGCAGCGCCGGTGGGCAGTACCACTTGGAGCCCGCGCCCGGGCGCGCGCTTCCCGCTTGCCGGTTGGCGAGGAAGGCGGTGATCTCGGCGGCGTCGTCGGGTTGGCCGGACTTATGCCAGCCGGCCTCTCGCCGGCCGCGGGACCTGAGAAGTCTTAACAACGGCTTCACCATTCTGTACACGGGAGTCCATAGATTCGGATGCGAGCAGCCTGAACAAAGGCTGAATTTGTACGGAAAGGTGGGATTTGGGATGAAGAGGGTGTTTCTTAGCTTTGTCATGTGCGTCGGCATGCTCGTGATCGGGGTGACCAACGCCAGCGCGGCCTACTGCTCGCTGGACCCGACGCTTGGGATCGGAACCCCGATCAAGACGAACCTGAAGGTCTCGACCTCGCTCTTGGGGACGTCCACAACCGTCTACGCGAGCACCACCAGCTCAACGACGACCTTCGGCGGCGGCATCGGCCTCCCGTAATCAGGCTTCTCCGATGCCGTCGCTCCTTCGAGCTTATCTGCTGACCATGGCGGCGCCCGCCGTCGTCTTGGGGGCGGCGCTGCTCGGCCTGCCCGCGGCCGCCAACGGCGATCCGCTGTTGATGGCCGTTCTCATGTTTCTGGGAGCGGCGGCGACCAACTTCCCGGTTACGGTTTCGCCGAGACTCAAGGCAGACCCGGCTCCGGCCGTCTACCTGGCGATGGTTCTGCTGTTTGCGCCGGCAACCGCTGTGGCGATGATCGGCGGAAGCCGCGTCGTCGGTGAGGGCCTGCTCTGCCTCCGCCGCAATCCGGCCACCGGATTTCATCGTCGGGAACCAATCGACCTCCTCTTCAACAGCTCTCAGCTCATGGTGGCCGGCGGATTGGCTGCGCTCACCTACAGCGCTGGTGGGACCGAGGTGGCAAGCGCCGTGCTTGCCGGAGCGGTCTTTTATGCCGTCTACAGCGGGCTCGACGCAATCGCTGGCGGCCTGCACAACAGCCGTAACCCGTTCGAGATCTGGACCGAGATCGCGGGCAATGACTGGAAGCAGACGGCTGCGCTTTACATCGCCGGCTACCTCTTGGCGATAATCTCGAACGGCCGGCCGGGCCTCGCGCTCGTAATGATGGTGCCGGTGGCCGCGATCCACGTCGCCCTGACGCGATCGGTGCAGCTGAGAGAACAGACCATCGCAGCCGTCGAGGCGATGGCGGACGTCGTCGACCGCCGGGACCCGTACACGTTCCAGCACTCGCAGAGTGTCGCCAATCACGCGGTTCAGATCGCGCAAACGCTGCGTCTGCCCGACCGCGAGGTCGAGCAGATCCGGCTCGCCGCGCGTGTCCACGACCTCGGCAAGATCGCCGTCCCGGACGAGGTGCTCCACAAGCAGGGCCGCCTGACCGCGGAGGAGTTCGAGCTCATGAAGGAGCACCCCCAGACAGGCGCCGAGATCCTCGCCAAGTTCCCCGAGTACCGGCGAGGGCGCGAGCTCGTGCTCGCCCACCACGAGAGAATCGACGGGCTCGGCTACCCGCGCGGGCTCGCGGGCGCGGCGATCGCCCTGGGCGCCCGGATCATCGCCGTCGCCGACTCGTGGGACGCGATGACCTCCGACCGGCCCTATCGCAAGGCGCTCGAATCGGACATCGCCCTGGGCGAGCTGATGCGGGGGCGTGGAACCCAGTGGGATCCGGCGGTCGTCGACGCCTTCGCGCACACGCTGCCCGGCGCAACGCCTGCGGATGCGCGCTCGCGCTGGACCGACGTCCGGCCTCTGCTCCGCTCGCTAGGCGCCGCGGTGGGAGTGGTCGGCTAGCGAGCTCCCTCTCACGCCATGGCGAGGGTTAGGGTAATGACCGGGTAACAGCGGGGACCTTCGCGGCGACCATCCGGTTGCGCAGGGCGCCGATACCTTCGACCTCGGTCTCCATCACGTCGCCGACCTTCAGGTACTCGGGCGGTTTGCGCGCGAAGCCGACCCCGTCCGGGGTCCCGGTCGCGATCAGCGCGCCAGGCAGCAGGGTCATCCCCTTCGACGCCCACTCGATGATCGCGTCGACCGGGTGGATCATCTCCCTGGTGTTGGCCTCCTGCTTGACGATGCCGTTGAGCGTCAGGCGCAGGATGAGATTTTCAGGACCGGGGGCTTCGTCTTTCGTCACCACCCAGGGGCCGGTGGGGCACGAGCGGTCCAGGCTCTTGCCCTTGAAGTACTGCCCGCCCCATCCGTTCTGGATGTCGCGCGCGCTCACGTCATTGAGGACGAAATAGCCGAAGACGTGATCCATGGCGTCGCGCCGCGCGATGTTGGCCCCGCGCGTGCCGATGACGACACCGAGCTCGACCTCCCAGTCCAGCTTGTCGCTGACCGATGGATCGATCTCGATATCGTCGTACGGGCCGGTGATGCTGGTGATCGCCTTGGTGAATATGGTGGGCGGCTTGATATCGCCGTCGGTCGCGGTTTCCTCCGCGTGCTTCTGGTAGTTGCGGCCCATGGCGATGATGTTTCCGCGCGGCCAATCGAGTGGCGGCAGCAAGGTCACGTCATTAAGAGGTAGGCCTCGATGCGCACTCGACGCCACCTTGCGGGTGTGCTCGAGACCGCGCTCACCCGCGTCGATTACGGCGAGCAGGTCGGGCGCCACCTCGCTGAGGTCGACGACCTCGTGCTCGTGGCCGGGCCGCAGAGCGCCGAGTCGGCGCTCGCCATCGTGCCGGAACATCAGCAGCTTCATGTTTCCTCCATGTGGGTTTCTTCCGACTCAGCCAGGTCTGTGCCCGCACCCAGAAAGAGCTCTTCGAAATCCTGTCGCTGGAGCAGCTCGGCCGGCCTTCCTTCCAGGCGGACCGAGCCCGATACCAGCACGCTCGTCCAATCCGCCACCTGCAGGGCCGCGCGGGCGCGCTGCTCGACGAGCAGCAGCGCCTTGCCGAGACCGGCAAGCCGGCGGACGTGCTCGCGCAGGAGGCTGTCGGCCAGCTTCGGCGACAGGTTGGCCGTCGGCTCGTCGAGGATCAGGACCTTCGGGTCGAGCATCAGCACGCGCGCGATCGCGAGCATCTTCCGCTCCCCACCGCTGAGCTTGTCCGCCCGGCGCCGCAGCATCGGTGGCAGCTGGGGGAAAACCTCGCCGACCTCGCGCACACGAGCTCGTACCTCCGCGGAGGTGAGAAGGTAGCCACCCATCTCGAGGTTCTCGAGCACTGTGAGCGGTTCGAAGATGTCGTTGACCTGCGGGACGTAGCCGACACCTCGCCGGGCCAGCTCCTCCGGAGGCCGCCCGGTGACGTCATCGTCGCCCAACAGGATGGTTCCACCATCCAGGCGCAGGATGCCGACCAGGCTCTTGAGCAGAGTGCTCTTGCCAGCGCCGTTGGGGCCGATGATCGCGACCACCTCGCCTGGACCGACGGCGATCGAAACGTCGCGGATCACCGGCACACCGCCATAGCCCGCCGTGATCCCGTGCGCCTGCAGGCTCGGGACCGGCCGCGCCTCCACGCGTGCGAGCCTATCCGACAAGGTAAGCGTCAACAATCTCCCGCTGCCGCCTCAAGCTCGCCATGGTCCCGCTGCCGATCACCTTTCCCTGCGCCATCACCACCACGGTGTCGCACAGTCGCTCCACCATGTGTAGCTCGTGCTCGACCATCAGGATCGTCAGCCCCTCGGCACGCAGGTCCTGGAGGTAGTGCTGGATCTCGAGGACGATCTTCGGGTGCACGCCCGACATCGGCTCGTCGAGGAGCAGAAGCCGCGGCTTGAGCATCAGGGCCCGCATGATCTCGATCAAGCGTTTCTGGCCGCCGCTCATGTCGCCGGCGTAATCGGACTCCTTGGCGCTCATGCCGAACCGCTCGAGCAGCGCTCGGGCGTCCTTGATGAGCCTGCGCTCGTCCTCGATCCAGTAACGCTTCCCCAGCAGCGCCCCCACCAGCGAGTCTCCGCGGTTGTCGGGCGCGGCCACGAGCAGGTTTTCGAGCACCGTCAGCCGCGCGAACTCTGACGGGAGCTGGAACGTGCGCACGAGCCCGCGCCGAGCCCGCCGGTAGGCGGGAAATCGCGTGATGTCGACGCCGTCGAAGACGATGGCGCCCCCGGTCGCCGGCAGGGTGCCGGCGAGGACGGCCAGGAATGTCGACTTGCCGGCGCCGTTGGGCCCGATGAGGCCCGTGATCTGGCCGGGCGGCACCTCGATCGACACGCCGTCCACCGCATGCAGGCCTTCGAAATGCCGGTGGATGTCGTCCGCCACCAGCAGGGGCCGGTCGCCGACCACGCGGACCTCAGGATGCTCGAGCATCTTCCAGGTCCTCGCGTACGGGCGCGCCCTCGAATACGTGGCGCGGCTCCGGCCGCACCCCTTCTGGGCGGAACCACAGGAAGCCGATGATGAGCAAGCCGATCGCCACCCACTGGAGCGCTGGGATGAGGCCGGGCGGTCCGAAGCTGCTTGGGATGAAGCGAGTCGCTTCCTCGAACCCGACCGGAACGAGCAACGCACCCAGGATCGCCCCGACGTTGTTGCCGCGCCCGCCGACGATGATGGCGGCGAAGAGGATGATCGTCTCGGGATAGAGCCACACCGACGGCGCCCACAGCTGGATGAAGCCCACCAGGATCGCGCCGGACAGGCCGGCAATGACGCCGCCGACGATGAACACCGTCATCTTGAGCTGGACCGGGTTCTTGCCGATCGCCATCGCCGCGAGC
This sequence comes from Candidatus Nitrosopolaris sp., assembly GCA_035636885.1. GTDB lineage: Bacteria > Chloroflexota > Dormibacteria > Dormibacterales > Dormibacteraceae > UBA10449. Next base: position 71,154 of record DASPYG010000176.1, on the reverse strand, counting down.
TCGCGTTCGCGCATCGCACGCAGGCTGCGCCCATAGGGCGAGTTGACGATACGGTTCACCACCACGAACACCAGCACCACGCAGACGGCGGTCATCGCCACATAGAAGTACTGATACGTCTCCGTGTTCGGGTCGATCACATCCGAGAACGGGGGCGGCACGAGTGCAAGGCCTGCCGCCCCGTTCAGGAATGGCCGCGCGTTGGTGATGACCTCGTTGGTGATGATCGAGAGCACCAGAAGTGCGATCGCCTGGTAGTCGCTCCGCAGCTTGCGGAGCACGACCAGGCCCACCGGAATTGCCACGAGGCCGCCGGCGAATGCGCCGCCGAGCCACGGTAGCGGGAAGGGCAACTGGTATCCGCCGATGTAGATCTGAAAGTCATAGCCCTGAGCAGTGTCGGGCGGCATCGAGAGGACCGCTGCCGTGTAGGCGCCCACGGCCTGGAAGACGATGAAGCTGAAGTTCACGATGCCGGAGACGCCGAACTGCAGGTTGAGCGCGAGGAGCGCGATTATGTCCACGCCCGCGTACACGAGAAGATTGGCGGCGTAGTAGCTGTTCATCCCGCCGCTGCCAGGGCCCCGCGTTTCGACAGCAGGCCTTGCGGGCGGAGCACCATGACCAGCACCAGGATGCCGAAGGCCACGACCTCCTTGTACTCCGGCGCCCAGGCTGCGGCGCTGAGCTCTGTGATCATGCCGATGATCACGGCCCCGATCATGGCGCCGTAGGGCTGGCCGGCTCCCCCAAGCACGGCCGCAGCCAATGCCGTGATGAGAAAGCCGGCCCCATTGGCGATGGCGAACGAGTCGGAGTTCATCGCGGCCACGACGCCTGCCAGCCCACACAGCGCACCGGTGATCAGCCACACGGCGTCGATCACGCGCTGAGTGGGGATGCCGCAGTTACGGGCAAGGGTCGGATTGGCCGCCGTCGCGCGCATCGCCTTGCCCAGCCGCGTGTATCTGAGGAGGCCGTGGACAAGCAGCATGATCACGACGGCGACGCCGATGATCGCTATCTGGTTGGTGGTCAGCACGATTCCGCCCGCCCGGAGGAGACCTCCAGTTGTGTCCTGGTAGGACACGCTGTAGTAACCGACGATCGGGAGCAGCAGGTTCGCGATCATGAGCGAGACCGCCAGGGAGACGATGACCATGCCGATGTGCGAGGTGCCCTTGCGCTGGAAGGGCGAATATACGAACCGGTTCAGAAGGAAAGAGAACACTGCTCCGAAGAGCGCCCCCGCGATCATCCCGACCCAGATCGTGACGCCGGCCCTGTTGATGTAGTACGCGACGTAGGCCGAAGAGATCATGACCTCGCCGTAGGCGAGGTTGATCATGTTCGTGATCCCGAACTGCATCGTGAATCCGACCGCCGCGATGGCGATCACCGACATGCCCACCAGCCCGAAGCCAAACGCCGCTACATAAAGGTCCACGACGTTCGGCTCCCCTGGATCCCGCCTGGGACTATCGAGACTATCCGCCTGCCGCGATGAGCTTCGAGGTCTGGTCCGGGGTCAGGTGCCCGACGGTGACCTCGTTCCCGTCCTTGTCGTATCCGACCAGGATGTATCCCGACTGCGAGTTGTTGTACTGGTCGAAGTTGTTTTCGCCGCCGGCGCCCACGAACCGGATCGACTTGCCAGCCTTGAGCGCGGCCACGCCGTCCTTGTACGTGTTGACCACGGTCGCGCCGCTCGTGCCGTTGGCGATGTCGATGATCTTGGAGTTGTACACCTTCGGGTCGGCGCTGTTGGTCGCGACCATCGCCAGCGCGGCCATGATGATCCCGTCGTACAGGTGCAGCGTAGAGCCGCGCTGCTTGTACTTGGGCGCGTCCGCGAAAGTGGAGGCCGCGGCGTTGAGATTGGTCAGGAACTCGCTGTACGCGGGTCCCGAGAACGTGTACCCGAGGTCCACGCCGCCGTAGTACTTCAGGAGGTCGTTGATGCCGATGGCGTCGCGAACCTGCTGGAACCATGTCGGGTCGATGGTGGCGGATGAGCCGATGAACGGGATCATCTTGCCGCCGTTCTGCGTCTTGACCTCTTTCAGGTACGTGCCCGCCGACCCGAGGGCTTCGGTGAGGATGACATCAGGGTTCGTCTTCAGCATGGCGGCGACCTCCGTGCGGTAGGAGGATGCGCCGAGGTGGATCGGCTGGTTGATGGCGATCGTCCCGCCAAGGTGGGTGAAGGCGTTCGTGGCCGGCGCCACGAATGCTTGCGAGCCGATGTCGTCGCCGAACACCAGTGCCGCTTTTTTGTAAGGGTCATGGCCGGGGCCGAACAGGGCGCTGCCGACCATGGCGAAGGCGTCGTACACGTCCGCCGGGACCAGGCGGTGGAAGTACTTGAGGGCGGTCTTGTTGAACTCAGACTGTCCGGTCATGCAGAACATCGGGATGTGCGCCCTGTCGATGATCGGTGCGACGGTCGCGGCCTCGTCTGAGGTGCAGCCGACCACGGCCATCAGGTTGGAGTTGCTGGCGATCATCTTGTTGGCCGCCGGTACCGCGTCGGCCGGCTCGCCTCGCGTGTCGAACTGCTCGCACTTCACGTTGCGCCCACCGACCCCGCCGTTGCTGTTTATCGATGGCGCCGCCGCCAGGCACGCCGCGTAGTACGCGGGACCGAGACCGGCATCCGCACCGGTGAACGGCGCGATCACACCGACAAGCAGATCGCCCGAGCCCAGCCCGCCGCCGGTGGAGGTGGTGCCGCCGCATGCAGCCAGAATGAAGATGGCGACGACCGCCGAGACGAATGGTGACGGCTTGAACCTGCTCACAATCGTTGCTCGCCCCCTGATCAGGTAGCTTCAGACAGCCAGATTGTCGACATTATTGAGGATAATCTGCCCTGATGGCAAGGACCAAGGTGCGCCGCACGGGTGACGTATCGGGGCCGAGGCGCAAGGGCGCCAAGGAGCTGGGCCTCGACGCGTACCGGCGTTTGCGAGAGGCGATCATCGCGGGCCGCTTCGTGCCGAACGAGCGTCTCGTCGAAGCCAACCTGTCGAAGGTGCTTGGCGCGGGTCGGACAGCAGTGCGCGCCGCCCTTGTTCGGCTCGACCAGGAGGGCCTGGTCACCCGCGAGCACAATCGAGGCGCGCGCGTCCGCCTCGTGTCAGATGCCGAAGCTTTGCAGATCGAAGAGGTGCGGGCCGCGCTGGAGCGCCTGCTGGCGCGGCAGGCCGCCGCGAAGGCGAACGCAAGCGACCTCCGCGAGCTGCGGCAGGTGATGGTCGACATGCGAAGGTGCTTCGCCAATGGCGACGCGATCGGCTACTCGGAGCTGAACCCCCGCTTCCACCAGCTCATCTGGGCGGCCGCAAAAAACCCGACCGCGGGCCGGCTGGTGGGCACGCTGAAATCGCAGAGCCTTCGCTTCCAGTACCAGACGATGCTGCGGCCCGGCCGCACCGAGCGTTCGCTTCGCGAGCATGAGCTTATCTTCAGCGCGATCGTCGCCCACGATCCGGAGGCGGCGGATGCTGCCATGCGCGACCACCTCGAGGAAGTTCTCGAGACCTTGCGATGGGCGATCGGACACAAGAGCCGGCCGCCGCAGTGGCTACCCGACTGAAGCGGTGGCGCCCAGAAGCTTGACCGACGCGTAGAGCGTCCGCAGGTGCGGGACCGGGATGCCGAGCCGGTCGCCAAGCTCCACCACCGAACCGGTCAGCGCATCGATCTCCATCGGCCGGCCCGCCTCCAGGTCCTGCAGCATCGAGGTCTTGTGGTCGCCGACTCTCGCGGCGCCCTTGATGCGCTGGTCGATAGAGACCGAGATCTCGATGCCGGCGCCCCTCGCCACCGCATCGACCTCTTTCATGGCCGCACGCACCACTTGCGCGACGATCGGCGATCCGGCGATCTCGCTCAACGACGCCCGCGTCAGCGCGCTGAGCGGGTTGAAGACGGCGTTGCCAAGGAGCTTCATCCACACCTCGGCCCGGATCCTAGGCTGGACGGGCGCCTTCAGGCCGGCGCTCGCCAGCGTTCGCGACAGCTCCACGGACCGGGCGGTGACCTGGCCGTCGAGCTCGCCGAGCGAGAAGCGCTCGCCCTCGACGTGCCGCACGACGCCCGGGCTCACCAGGCTGGTGGCGGGATAGACGATGCAGCCGATGACGCGCATCGGGTCGATGACACGAGCGACCTCGCCACCGGGGTCGACGGTGTCCAGATGAATGCCCTCGAGCTCTCCACCGTGCCGCTGGAAGTACCACCATGGGATGCCGTTCTGCGCGCTGACCACAGCGGTCCCGGCACGCAGGTTCGCCGCCATCCGCGCCGCCACCGGCGGAAGGCTGTGGGCTTTGAGCGTCACGAAGACGGCGTCGGCGTCGCCCATCGCTGCGAAGTCGTCGGTCGCTTCGACCGGGACGGTCCAATCCCCATGGGCGTCGATGACGCGAAGGCCCGACTCCTTCATCGCCTGCAGGTGCGGGCCGCGGGCGATCAGCACGACGTCGACGCCGGCGCGTGCGAGGCGCGCGCCGAGGAAACCGCCGATGGCCCCCGCGCCCAGCACACAGATCCTCATTCGGGCAAGAACTGGTCGGCGACGAACCGGCGCTGGACCTTGCCGGTCGGCGTTCGCGGAATCGAATCGACGATGTAGAGGCGCTTGGGCACCTTGAAGTCGGCCAGCCGCTGGCGGCAGAAGGCAAGCAATTCCTTCTCTGTGGCGGGCGCGCTGAGCACCACCGCGGCTGCAACCTCCTCGCCCCAGGTCGGGTGCTGCACGCCGAAGGCGACCGCCTCCTTCACAGCCGGGTGCGCCTCCAGCACCTCGTCGATCTCGCGCGGCGCGATCTTCTCGCCGCCCCGGTTGATGAGCTCTTTGATGCGGCCGATGAGCCGCAGGTAACCGGCGGCGTCGAGGGTGCCGACGTCGCCGGTTCGAAACCATCCGTCCACGAATGCGCTCGCGTTGGCCTGAGGGTTGTCCTCGTAACCGTGCATCACGTTCGGTCCTCGGATCACGACCTCACCCGACGCCCCGGTCGGGACAGGCGCGCCGGCCTCGTCGAAAATGGCGATCTCCACGCCGGTGCCGCGGCCGACGGAACCCGCGAGCCGCGGCTCTGGCGGCAGTGGATTCGACGCCATCTGGTGGCTCGCCTCCGTCATGCCGTACGCCTCCAGGACGGGGACGGCGAAGCGCTGCTCCATGAGCGCCATCTGCGCCGGAGAAAGCGCCGAGCTGCACGAGCGGACGAAGCGCAGGCGCTCCGTGCCGGCCGGCCGATCCTCGTGGACGCGTGCCAGCACGAGCTGGTGCGGCGTCGGCGACGCGGTGAACCAGGTGGGACGGTGAGCCTGCATCAGCGACCAGAAACCGAGCGGCGCGAAGCGATCGGGCACGACCACCGTCCCCCCGGATGCGAACGTCGCCAGCGCCGATGCGAGCAGGCCGTGCACGTGAAACAGGGGCATGACGCACAGCGAGACGTCCTCGGGGCCGAGCTCGTACGTGGCGATGATGTTGGCCACCGACGCGGCCAGGTTGCCATTGCGGAGCGGCACTCGTTTCGGGCGGCTGGTCGTGCCGCTCGTGTGAAGGACGAGACCGACGTCACCGTCCGTTGCGTCGTCCAGAGACCCGACCGGCCGGCCGCCTCCCGCTCCGTTCATCTGGAGCCGGCCATCTCCATCGAGGCTCGCCTCGATCACGATGGCGCCCGGCGGAAGCGCGCGGCGTGCCGCCTCACCCTCGCCGGGAGGGACCAGGAGGAAACGCGCGCCCACGTCGTCGAGGTAGAAGCGGAACTCTTCCTCTTTGTATGCGGGGTTGAGCGGGCACGCCGTCGCGACCATCGACGCGGCCAGGAACAGCACGATGGCCTCGGGACCGTTTGGGAACACCATCGCCACGCGCTCGCCCCTGCCGACTCCATTCGATGAGAGCGCGAGAGCGGCCTCGTCGGTCAGCTCGCGCACTCGCGAGTAGCTGAGCGAGACACGATTCGGCACCACGAGCGCAGGATGATCGCGAGCGCCCAGGTCGAGCACTGCAGCGATGTTCGATTGCGCCACCACTTTTCAGTCTCGCACAGCGAAACTGTTGCAGGTGTCGGAGGCATCGAGCATCGCGAAGCTCAACCTCACGGGCGATGCCGTGACCCCCGGAGCGCAGCGGAGCTGGTGGCTGCGAGACGCGCTGGCCGCGGATCCGGGCGCCGAATGCCGGCCGCTGATCGAGAACGTCAAGGCAGACGTTGTCATCGTCGGCGGGGGCTTCACCGGCTTGTGGACGGCCTACTTCCTCACCGAGGCCGACCCGAGTCTCGGCGTCGTGATCCTGGAACAGGACATCTGCGGCGGCGGACCGAGCGGGCGCAACGGCGGGTTTGCCAGCGGATGGTGGGATGAGCTCGACAGCCTCGCTGCGCTGTTCGGCGCGGATGGCGCTGAGCGGGCCTGCCGGGCGATCTCGCGGAGCATCACCGCCATCGGTGACTTCTGCACCGCCCACGGCGTCGATGCCTGGTACACGAAGGCCGGGTACGTGTACGCGGCGACGGCGCGGCAGCATCTCGAGGGATGCGCGCACATGGTCGAGGCGGCACGCGAGATTGGAGCGCCGGAGGAGATGCGACCACTCAGCGCGGACGAGGTTCGCGCGCGATGCGACTCACCGGCCTTCGAGGGAGGCGCGTTCATGCGTGACGGTGCCTCTGTGCATCCCGCGCGGCTGGCGCGGGGCCTGCGCCGGGTCATCCTCGGACGCGGCGTCAGGATTCACGAGGGCACTCGTGTCGAGCGGCTGGAACACGGTCCGCCGGCGACGGCGATCACCGCGAATGGAGCGGTGCGCGCGCCCCACGCCGTGATCGCCATCAACGCATGGGCGACCGGCTGGCCTTCGCTGTCGCGGCAGCTCGTGGCCTGGAGCAGCTACATGGTTCTCACCGCGCCGGCTCCCGATCGCCTCGGCTCTATTGGGTGGACGGGCGGCGAGCTGGTGAGCGACCTGCGCACGTCGGTGCGTTACTTCCGGACCACCCGCGACGGCCGCATCGCGTTCGGCGGCGGCGGCGGCCGCGCCGGCACCGCAATCAGCGACGCGTTCACGCACGACATGCGCGCGGTCGTAGAGGCGGCCGAAGGCTTCCGGCTCCTGTTTCCCAGCTTCGCCGACGTTCCGATCGTTGACGCATGGGGCGGCCCGATCGACGTATCGCCAACGCACCTGCCCGCATTCAGCAGCCTGCGGCCGAACGTCCACTACGCCCTCGGCTACACGGGCAACGGAGTGGCGCCGTCGAACCTGGCAGGCCACGTCCTCGCCGATCTCGTCACGGGTGCGGACACCGATGAGGTGAGGCTGCCGATGGTCAACTCGAGCGTGCATGCGTTTCCGCCGCAGCCGTTTCGCGCACTAGGCGCCGCGGTCGTGCGCAGGGCGATCATCGCCAAGGACACGGCCGAGGAGCGTGGACGCCGCGCGAACCCGCTCGCGAATGCGATCGCGCGCCTGCCGCGGAAGCTTGGCTACATGCTCGGTCCGTGACGAGCCGGAATTCGGGTGGCAAGTTCGATGTTGAATCGGGTTATGAGCTCATACGGAGACTTCAACAAGAACCTGATCGCGGACCTGAGGGCGCACGGTGGCAAGGCAACGTCAGGTCCCTTCCACGGCCGTGATGTGTTGATCCTCACCACCAAGGGCGCGAAATCGGGAGAGATTCGCGAGAACCCGGTGGTATTCACGCGGCGTGGTGACCATTACGTCATCGTCGCGAGCAAGGGCGGCGCCCCGACGCATCCTTCCTGGTACCACAACCTCCTCAAGCACCCGGAGGTGACGGTCGAGGTGCTGGGCGAGAAGTTCAAAGTCCGGGCCCAGGTCGCCGACGACGAGGAGTACGAGACGCTGTATCAGCGCCACGCCGACGTCAACCCCGGATTTCACGACTACCGCAAGAAGACGTCCCGGAAGATCCCCGTCATCGTGCTCGACCGCGCGAAGTAGCTACTCGACCAGGCCGAGCTCTCGGGCCTTCGCGATGGCCTCGATCTTGGAATGTACCTCCAGCTTGCGGCCAAGGCTCCGAATGTGCGTGCGCACGGTGGTGTAGGTGATCCCCAGCCGGCTCGCGATGTCGCGACTGGCAACGCCGGCGGCGACGAGGCGCAGCACATCGCGCTCGCGCGCGGTCAGGCTCTGCAGCTGAGCGCTCATCGTGCGGCGCTTGGTGAGAAGCGACGCGATCGTGCGCGGAGTGATCAACATGGCGCCGCCCGCGACGGCGCGGATCGCGTCCACGACGTCAGCTGCCGCGCGGGACTTGTGAATGAACGCGCTGGCCCCCGCCTCGACGGCCGCGATCTGCGCACCGTCGCTGTCATCCCGGGTCAGGAAGACGAGCTTGACGTCGGGATGCAGCTCGCGAATGCGCGCGCCCACCTCTGCCCCATTGCCGTCGGGCAGCCTGAAATCGATCAGGATGACGTCGGCCGCGTGCTGCTCCGCGAGCCGCATGGATTCGGCGACCGAGCCTGCGCTGGCGATGACAGTCATGTCCGGCTGGTCGTTGAGGAGGGCCGCCAGTCCCTGCGTTACGACCTGATGGTCCTCGACGATGATCACGCGTATGGCGACTGGGAGACTCAACTCGGCAGGCGCATGTGCACACGCACGACCGTGCCCGACGACAGGGTTCGTATCTGAACCAGGTCGCAGAGCTGGTTGGCGAGCCACAGGCCTCGGCTGCCGGCCGCATCGGGCGGTGGCCGCGTACGGTCGACGAGCGGATCATCAAAACGGCCAGGGTCGCTGAACTCGCAAATCAGGGATCCGTTGTCGCGCCAGGCGCGTAGTACACCGCGGCCCCCACCGTGGCGAACGCTGTTGGCCGCGATCTCGTGAGCGGCCACGACCAGATCCTGGACACGACTCGCATTGAGGCCGGCTTCAGCCGCCCGGCCGGCCACCATGTCGCGCACCGCGCCCAGGTCGCCAGATCCGAAGGCAAGGGTCTGGCCTCTGGACGGCGGTTCTGGAAGCGGCACGGCAAATGGAGCGCCAGACGCGTCGACGCCCCGAAAGGACCGACTGTCTCGCCGGTGGGTCCCTTCGGTGACAAAAGGGTGGCTGCGGCGCGCCTCCTCGATGACTGCGGAATCGAGCCCGGTGGTGTCATAAGGGCACAGCAGCCACATTGGTGTCGTCGGGTCGATGGCCACGTTGAGCAGAGATTCGTGCCTCTGGCACTCCACCATCTCTGCCGCGCCTCGCCCGGCACAGATCGGTTCGCCGATGCCTCGAAGCGGCCGGCCCGCAGCGCCTTCGCTATCGATGAACTCCTGCCAGAACGGGATGATGCGAGCCGGGTTCGCGCCCACCTCGGCCATGTCCGCGAACCTGACCCGCTCGGCGTCGCCGCCCAGCTCCGCGTGCAGAGCGGCGATCCCAGGCACGCCGGTGACCACGAGGACCGGCTCGCCGGCCTCGAGCCCGCCGCGGATGAACGGCGCTGTCTGCCGCACGAAGTCCGCAAGGCCTCGATAGAGCAGAGCCTCGTGACGGTAGTGCGCTTCGGTGATCGGCTCGTTCACAGCGCGCTCCCGCAGCTGCAGAGCTCCAGACCAGGAAGGTCGGCCCAGCCCACCACTGTCATCACCTTGTGGAGTAGCGGAGGCAAGCCATGAAGAACCAGTCGCCTCCGGCCACACGCATCCTCGGCGGCCGAAACGAGCGCCCTGATGCCGCTGACGTCCGCGAACTCCACCCGGCTGAGCTCGAGATGCAGGTCGCCGCTGCCGTCCAGCTGCGACGCCAGCGCGTCGGCGACATGGTCCGCATTGTGGATGTCGATGATGCCGGCAAGGCTCAAGCCGTTCGTCGGTATCGTGTGCCGTATCACGAGCTGCCGGTCGCCGTACATCTGCTCACCTTCCAGCCACCCGGCCATGGGCTGTTCGCCGGCGGCTGGACCCCTCAACAGACTCATCCTTGGTGGACCCCCTGGGCTTAGGTCTTCCCCTCGATGCCTAGCCTATGCATTCTTGCTGCAGAACCCTTCTGCTCATGCGCCCCTAGCTATCGCGACCTTACTACATCCACAGAAGTCATGCAATACCTCAATCAACGTTGGTGCTGGTAGTCTTGCATGAGTTGCGCATAACAATTTGTCATATATTTGAGCTGCGCCAGGAGGCGCATCGACGATGAGCCAGCAGGACCAGGAAGCCCTGTACAGCATCGGGGCGGTCGCCAAGATGATCGATGTGCCCACGCCCACGCTCCGCGCATGGGAGGACCGCTACGGCGTGGTCAAGCCCGAGCGAAGTCAGGGCTCGCAGCGCCTCTACTCGCGCAGCCAGATCGAGCATCTCCGGTTCATCAAGGCCCAGATCGAGGGCGGCGCCAGCGCCGCCGACGCCCATCGACTCCTGTCGCAGGAGCTCCAAACCGGCCGGGTGCCCGTGGCTTCGAGCTGGCGGCCGGGACGTCCCGGCCCCCTGATCATGATTGCCGAGCGAGACAGGTACGCCGCCGACCTGGCCGACTACTTCCTGCGCACGGAGGGCTATGACGTGTGCATGGCGCTCGATGCCCGCCAGGCGAAGCTGCTTTTCGAAGAAAGGTCGCCTGACCTGGTCGTGATCGACCTTCTGATCTCGGGGGGCGCCGGCTTTCGGCTGTGCGGAGAGTTCAGCGCCCGGCCAGGGAGCCTGGTGCTGGCAGTCGCCTCGATCGACAGCGCCCACGAGGCACTGCTGGCAGGCGCGTCCGCGTTCTTGCACAAGCCGCTCGAACCACTCGTGCTGGTGTCGACGGTTCGCGACCTGCTCGGCACCAGCGCGCTGGCCCGGGAAACCCGGGGAGCAAACGTGACCGGATGATCGACCGCCTATCGAGCGGGCAAGTCCGCCTGGACAGCATCTTTCAGGGTGGCCTCCTCCGAAACGCGATCAACCTCGTAATCGGAGTGCCCGGCACGGGCAAGACCATCCTCAGCCAGCAGTACGTTTTCCACAACGCTACGGCGGAGCGCCCGGCGCTGTACCTGTCGACGGTGACCGAGCCTCTCGACAAGATCCTTCGTTATGGGGAGACCCTCGACTTCTTCGACCCCGCGGCGCTTCGCGAGCACCGCGTCATCTACGAGGACCTTGGGAATGTGCTCGGCGACGCCGGCCTGGGTGACGTCCTGACTACGGTCGACAGCTTCCTCAGGGAGATTCGGCCCGGGATCGTCGTGATCGACAGCTTCAAAGCGTTCCACGCTTTTGCGGCCGACGAGACGGAGTTCAGGCTTTTCCTCTATGGCTTGACTCGCCGCTTGACCGCCAGCGCGGTGACTTCGATCTGGAACGCTCCTTACACCCGCGAGCGAGCCCTGGATGCCGCGGAGTTTGCCGTGGCGGACGCCGTCATCGAGCTCAACTCCAAGCAGGTGGGTGAGCGTGAGACGCGTGTGCTCCAGGTTCTCAAGCTGCGCGGCAGCGGCTTCCTCTCGGGCGAGCACACGTACCGCATCTCGACAGCGGGCCTCGATGTTTTTCCTCGCCTTGCGGACGTCCAGGACGGTACTTCTTACAAGCTCAGCACGGAGCGGGTGTCAACCGGTGTTGAGGCCCTCGACGAGATGCTGGGTGAAGGCTATTGGGCAGGGGCATCGACGCTGGTCGCGGGGCCGTCCGGAGTCGGCAAGACCTTGCTGGGCCTGCATTTCATCTACGCCGGCGCTCGCGCCGATCAGCCCGGCATCCTGGCCACGTTCCAGGAAAATGAGACCCAGCTCGGCCGGATCGTACACAGCTTCGGGTGGGCGCTCGGTGAGAAGGGCGTGCACATCATGAGCCGCAGCCTGGTCGACATGTACATCGACGAGTGGGTTTACGAGCTCCTCGACCTGGTCGAAAAGACGGACGCCAAGCGCATCGTCATCGACAGCCTTCCTGACCTCATGGCGACCGCCGGCAACGACCCGGTTCGATTTCGCGAGTGGATGTTCTCGCTCGTCCAGCGGTGCACCCGGCGCGGGATCAGCCTGGTGATGATCGTGGAGGTGCCGGAGCTGTTCGAGATGCGTCGAATCTCGGAGCACGGCCTTTCCCACCTCGCCGACAACGTCATCCTGCTTCAGTATTTTCGTGAGGACTCGAGGCTTGCTCGGGCGGTGACGGTGCTGAAGACGCGCGCCATGCACCATCAGCCCGTCGTGCGCCGCTACGAGATCACCGAGAAGGGCTTCGAGCTGGGGGCCGAGACGCCGCAAGCCTGAGAGCGGCGGTTGTACCGTTAGCGCGATCCATGCCACAGACCGCGCGTGAACTGCTGGCGGAGGCAGCCGCGGCGGGCGAGGACCTCGAGACTGTCGCGCGCGGGCTCCTAGCCCGGCTCGCTCAGCTCACCGGGCTGAGCTCGACGTATCTGGCGGAAACGAGGTTGAAGGAGGACGAGCAGCGGATCCTCTTCTCCTACAACTCGAGCCAGATCTTCCACATCCCCGAGGGCGTCACGCTGCCCTGGTCCGAGGCGGTCTGCCGGTTTGTTGTCGAGGGCGCGCCGAACTACTCCAAAAACGTGCCCAAGGCGTTTCCCAAGAGCAGCGTCGCCCGGCTGCTGGAGATCCGGACGTTCGTCTCCTATCCGGTTTTCGCTGCCGACGGCAAGTTCTTCGGCACCCTGTGCGGGGCGAGCAAGGGCGAGATCGACATCGAGGACCAGATCCTCGACCTGATGCGTGAATGCGCTCGGCTCCTCGGCCAACGCCTGAAGCGCGATCGCGACCTCGGCGCGCGCGCCCTGCCTTGACCGGCAAGAGCTCGACCGCCGATGTCGCCGTCATCGGCCTCGGCGCGATGGGCGCGCTGTCGGCGTGGCGGTTCGCGGCGCAGGGCGCCAGGGTGATCGGTTTCGAGCGCCACCGGCCTGGGCACGACCGCGGCTCATCGCACGGGGACACCCGCATCTTCCGGACCGCGTATTTCGAGAGCCCGGAATACGTGCCTCTGCTCCAGCGCGCCTACGTCCTGTGGCGTCAGCTCGAGAAGGAGAGCGGAGCCGAGCTCCTCACCATCACCGGCGGGCTGGCGATCGGGCCGCCCGACGGCGAGCTCGTGCCCGGCGTCCTCGCGAGCGCGCGCAAGAACGACCTGCCGCACCGATTGCTGGACGCCTCAGAAATGAGCCGCGTGTACCCGCAACATCAGCTCGGGCCCCGTGACATCGCGGTCGTCGAAGACGATGCCGGCTTCCTGCGGGCGGAGCGTTCGGTGGCCGCGGCTGCGGCCAGGGCCGAGCAGCTGGGTGCCACGCTGATGGTCGACACGGAGGTCATCGCGGTCGAGGCTTCAGGCAACAGTGTCGTCGTCGAGACATCTCGGGGCACCTTCGGAGCCGATCGAGTGGTGGTCGCCGCGGGCGCGTGGACCTCGAAGCTGCTGCCACAGCTCAGCCTACCGCTCATTGTCGAACGCCAGGTGATGGTGTGGCTCGATGCGACCGATCCCGCGGCGTTCGCGCCGCAGCACTTTCCGATCTTCATCCGGGAGGTCCCTGACGGCCGGTTTCGTTATGGGTTTCCGACCCTGGACGGCCGCAGCATCAAGGTCGGCATACACCACGAGGGGAGCGACGCCGACCCTGACTCGATCGACCGCGAGGTCCATCCTGCGGACGTGGAGCCGGTCCGCGATTTCGCGCGCGAACACCTGCATGGAGTGACCGGCAACGTGCTCGACGCTCGCGTCTGCATGTACACGAACGCGCCCGACGAGCGATTCATGGTGGTGAGACACGCCAGCCTGCCGAGCGTCACCATCCTCAGCGCCTGTTCCGGCCACGGCTTCAAATTCGCGTCCGTGATGGGTGAGCTCGTGGCCGGGTCGGTGCTCGAAGATCGCGACGTGCCGGCCATCATCCACTCCGCCTAATCTTTTTGTGATGAGCCGTGCTGTCTTCAGGCTGGCCGCCGCCGCGGCCATCGCCGCCGGCGGGCTTTGGGCGCCCGCGACCGTCCTCGCGCCGAGCGTGACCGCCGCGCCGGCGAGGGTCATCGTGGCGGCCGCCCCGGCCGATTACTTCCAGCTCCCACTGCCGTCGTGGGAGCCGCACTGCCTCGGGTTCGGCAGCGAGTGGCGCTACTGCAACGGCACGGTGCTGCGACGGTGCACCGGCAGCGGGGCGATCTGGCTGCACACCGGCGTGGACATCCAGACCGCCATCCAGCCCGTGCGTGCCGCCGCCAACGGGGTGATCATCGGCTACATCGTCGACCCGACCTTTCGCGGCGGGGTCCTTATCCGCCACCAGACCGCCGAAGGGGTCGTCATCACCCAGTACTGGCATGTCTGGCCGCGAGCCGGCTTCAAGGTCGGCACCGCGGTCACGAGAGGAGAGGTCTTCGCCGACATCGCCGATATGGGCTCGCGCACGCATTTCCATTTCGCCGTTTTCATGGGCGACTACGACAGCCACACGTGGAACGGCGCCCTGCCCCCTACGCGCTGCGATGGATTCCCGGCGTTCCCATATCGCTTCGTCAATGCCACCTCGTTCGTCGAGGCTCATATGCAGCCCGCCCCGGCCGTCAAGGCGCACCACTGCCGCATGGACGCACAGCCGTAGCGCGGACAGCGACCCTTGCGGCGCCACCGCCCCAGCTCGTGCTGGCCGGAATCGCGACGTCGATCGCGGTCACGTTCAACATGCTGCTCCCCGTGGTGCCCGTGCTGGTGGAGCGTCGCGGACCGCATGGCGCGGCGGGCGCCGCCACCGCGGCCCTGTTCATGGGAGCGGTGGCGGGCGAGCTGCTCACTCCGTGGCTGATGTCGCGGTGGTCGTCTTCCCGCCTGCTGGTCGCCGGCCAGCTGATGACCGCGGTACCGAGCCTGGTGTACGCGCTGCCGCAGCCGGATTCGTCGCTGATGCTTACGGCCACCGCCGCACGCGGGCTGGGGATGGGCGTCGCGATCGTGGTCGCGGTCGCGCTGGTCGCGGAGCTCACCACGCCTGATCGCCGCGGCCGCGCCATCGGCTACTTCGGCTTTGCGTTGAGCGCACCCGGCATCGTGCTGCCGTCCGTGGCGGTGTCTCTGCTCGATGCAGGGCGCGTGGGCGCCGATGCACTGGTCGCATTCGCCGTCGGATTGGCCGGCGCGCTCCTCGCTCTCATGCTGCCGCGAACCACCGGGCCGTCGTCGCGCGTTTCATCCAATCTGCTGCACGCGCTCCGCCGGCCGGGCCTGCTGCTCATCTTCGCCGGCTTCGTGATGGTCAGCTCGAGCTTCGGCGCGGTGATCACATTCGCGCCCGTTGTCCTTCCCGCCGCGGGCGCAGGGTCGGCCGCGGCTTTCTTGTTCGTCGTCGGGGGCGCCCGCGCGGCCACACGGTGGCTCGCCGGCGTGCTGGGCGATCGCCGCCCCGGCCGGCTCGTTCTCGCGAGCGGAGTCGGGCTCACCCTCGCGGGCCTGGTCGCCCTTGGCGCCCGGTCCAACACGGGACTCGTGCTGTTCGCTGGGCTTGCGTTTGGGGGCGGTTACGGCGCGGTGCAGACATCCGCGTATCTCGCCATGACCGCTCGCGGGACGAACGACCATCGCAACACCATAAGTGCGCTCTGGAACAGCGGCATCGACCTAGGCGCGGCCCTCGGCGGCAGCGTCCTCGGCCTGATGGCTGCGCGATTCGGCTACGCGACGGCGATCTGGGCGATTCCCGTGGTTGTGCTCGTGGCGCTGCCGATCCTGCTGGCCGCAGCCAGAGGGGCGCCGGGCGACGGCCGCGCGGGGTCATCGGATTCGATCGTCGAGCCCGCGGCTGCGATCGGGCCGTAAGGCCGCCCGGCCCCTTGTTGACTTATCACCTCATTGAACCTTCACCGAACCGCACTAAGATCGATCTGCGCCTTCGTGCCTTATGCTCGCAGCGCGAACGCCACCCCTTAACCACTCGCTTTGCGTCATTCGCTTCTCACTCGGGTTTACAACCGTGATGGACAGCACCGGCCGGACACCGACACCAGGATTCGACGAGCTACCGGGCGCGTTGGTCGTTTATGACGAGCAAGGCCGGGTCGTCCAAGCCAGCAAGGCCGCTCTCGAGATCCTCGGCTACGAATCGGAGCACGAAGTCGTCGGCTCGCGCGCGTCGGAGGCAGGCTGGCTCCGCACCGACCCTGCCGGCTGGCCGGACGCGCAGGGCATGCACCCGGCGCTGGCGGCGATCCGAAGTGGCCAGCCTGAACGCCGGGTCGTCGCCCGCGCTTTGCGTCCGGACGGCAGCGAGGTATGGATCCAGGTTGACGCCATCCCGCAAGCAGGCGGTGTGCTGCTGAGCCTCACCGACGTGACCAAGATCCTCATGGACACCAGGCTGCCTCGCCCGCGTTACGGAGACGAAGCCCTCGTGGAGGTCACCACCCAGCTCGCGGCCGCCAGGCTCGACCCTCTTGCGATCATCACGACTGTCACCAGCACGCTGAGCCGGCTGCGGCCTGGAACCTGGGTCGCATCTCTTCTCAACAAGGATCCACGCACGGCTCGAGTGGTGGCGGCCAACGATGCCGATCCGCTGATCGCGCGCTACGTCGAGGACATGCACCTGTCGCCGAGCTCACCAACGTTCACGATGGCCACCAGGGTGCTGGAGTCTGGCGAACCGGTGCTCATGCCGAGCGTGCCATACGAGCAGTTCCTCGGCATGCTCCGCGACGACGTCCGCGAATATTTGACCAGGAATCAGCCGCCCCTGAGCGAGCCGGTCAGATACCTCGGCGTCCTCGTAGTACCGATGCGCGCGCGAGGAGCCACTGTCGGCACGCTCGGGCTGTACGAGAGGCGGTCGTCGAACCCCTTGACCGAGCATGACGTCCGCTGGCTGCAGGCGATCGCCGATCGCACGGGCCTGGCCGCCGACAACGCGCAGCTCTATGTAGACGCGATCAGCCGGCTCGAGCGCCTGACTGCCCTTCGCAACGTGGGGCTGGCAATCACCGGCAGCCCCGACCTCCGCCTGACCCTCGGGGTGATCCTCGACCAGGTCACGGCCGGGCTGACGGTCGATGCCGCGGATGTGCTTTTGCTCGACGAGAAGGACGGCACGCTGGTCCTCGCGGCCAGCACGGGATTCCAGTCGACCTCGATCCCCGACTATCGCCTGCCCGTCGACGAGAACCTGCCCGGCCGGGCCGCTGTCGGCCGGCGGATCGAGACGGTCACCGCCCTCGGCGCGTTCAGCCAGTTTCGGCGGCGCTCCCTGTTCGCGCGGGAGGGCTTCCGCTCCTACGGAGCCGTGCCGCTGATCGCACGCGGAAAGCTGATGGGCGTGCTCGAGGTGTTCCACAGGGCACAGCTCGAACCTGACCAGGAGTGGAACGAGTTCCTTGAAGCCCTCGGCAGCGAGGCGGCCATCGCGATCGAAAACGCAGGCATGTACCGGCAGCTGCAGCACGCGCGCCCAGCCGCTGAGCCTAAGCCGAAGGCGCCCGTCCCGGACCTGACCAGGCTGGAGAGCGAGATTCTGGCTCTGCTGGTGGAAGGCGACTCCAACCGCGACATCGCCGAGAAGGTCCACCTGAGCCAGAACACGATCAAGTTCCACGTCCGACAGCTGCTGCAGAAGCTCGAGGCCGAGAACCGCACCGAGCTCGCCCGCAAGGCGACGCGGGAAGGCTGGCTCTAAACCCTCATCCTTCGATAAGCGCTGCTTTACCCGATCGGGTACGTAAATTCACCCGATCGGGCCGTTAATTCACCCGGATTGGTAGCGGAGGGCGCAACAGGCCGACCTAGTCTCAGTGGGTCGCGCTGGGGTGCGATGACGATGGCTGCCCGCCCTACATTCCACATCGCGTCGCAGCGACCCCTGCCTCCAGAGGCCTGGGCGCTGCCGATCCCCGCGCGCCCTCGGCGCCCGGCGCTCGCCGCCCTCGCCGGCCTTGCTCTCTTGATGATGCTCGCGCCTGCGATGGTGGCCGTGATCGCGATCCTGGACTCGAGCCTTCTCGCGGGCTCCCAGGCCTGGACTCGTGACGCCACGACCTGGCTCGCGTCGTTCGCGCACGCGCGCGTCCTCTTGTTGCTCCCGCTGGCTGCGCTGGTCGCGCGGGCGGAGGAGGGCTGATGAGCCTGCCCGAGGGCTACACCCTGGGCTCGTACCAGATCACCAACCGTATCGGGCGCGGCGGGATGGCGACTGTGTACCGCGCCCACCACACCGCCCTCGATCGCGACGTCGCGATCAAGGTCCTGCCCGACTTCTTCGCCGAGGAGGAGGCTTACCGCGAACGCTTCCAGCAGGAAGCCCGCTCCGTCGCGCGACTGAAGCACCCCAACATCCTGAACGTCTTCGATTTCGGCCAGGAGCACGGCGTGACCTATCTCGTGCTCGAGCTTGTGGAAGGCGGGACGCTTGCCGACCGCCTGGGCCACCCCGTCGACCTCGAGGACGTGATCAGGATCATGCGGCCGATCGCCAGCGCCCTCGACTACGCCCACAACCAGGGCATCCTCCACCGCGATATCAAGCCATCGAACATCCTCATGCATCGCGACGGGACGCCTGTGCTCGCCGATTTCGGCCTGGCGAAGATGGCCGGGTCGACCCGGAGCCTCACCGCCAGCGGCACTGTTCTCGGCACACCCGAGTACATGTCTCCTGAGCAGGGCGCCGGCGACCCCTTGGGGCCCGCGTCAGACCGTTATTCGCTGGCCGTCGTCGCCTACGAGATGCTCACGGGCCGCGTTCCATTCGAGGCCGAGACGCCGGCCGCGGTGCTGCTTTCGCACATCAACAAGGCGGTCCCACCCACGCGGGAGCTCGTCGGTGAGCTGTCGTCGCACGTCGAGGATGCCCTCCGCAAGGCTCTCGCGAAAAACCCGCTCGATCGCTTCGACAGCGCCAGCCAGTTCGTCTCCGCGCTCACCCCCGCCGCCTGGGTGCATCGCGAGCACGCGACGCCCTTCACCCGCGCGACGAGCCAGGTCCGAAACGGAAGCCGTCCGACGCGAACGCTGCCATCGGTGTTGGTGGTCGACGACAGCGCGGCCAACCGCGAGCTGATCGAGGCCTGCCTTGCCGACGTCGAATGCACGGTCCGGCTTGCCTACGACGGCCCGAGCGCCCTCGCGGCGGTGGAGTCGGCCGCGCCCGACCTGATCCTGCTCGACGTCCAGATGCCGGGCATGGACGGATATACCGTGTGCAGGCGCATCAAGGCCAACCCCATCCTCCGGCTCGTGCCGGTGGTGATGATCACCGCCCTCGACCGCTCGGAGGACCGCGTGCAGGCCCTCGAGGCCGGCGCCGACGATTTCATGTCCAAACCGGTCGAGCGCCTCGAGCTCGTCGCCCGCGTGCGCTCGGCTTTGCGGTTGAAGTCCGTGTACGACCGTCTGGACAGCGCCGAGCAGGTCATCTTCAGCCTCGCGGCAGCGGTCGAGGCCAAGGATTCGTACACGGAACGTCACACCAATCGCGTCGCGGAATCCGCACGGTACCTGGGCCTGCGCATGGGCCTACCGGAAGAGGACCTCGACGCCCTGTATCGCGGCGGCATCATCCATGACATCGGCAAGATCGGAATCCCCGACTCCATCCTTCTCAAGCCGGGCCCTCTCAACGAGAACGAGCTGATGATCATGCGGGCGCATCCTGAGATCGGCGAGAACATCGTCCGTCCGCTTCGCTCCGGCTACGATCTCCTGCCGATCGTCCGCCACCATCACGAAGCATTCGACGGCCACGGTTATCCGGATCGATTGCGCGGCACGTCCATCCCCCTGCTGGCAAGGATCGTCTCGGTGTGCGACGCGTTCGACGCGCTGACCAGCGACCGACCCTACCGTCCCCGCCTTTCCGAGCGCGAGGCTATCGCGATCCTCGCCGGAGGTGCAGGCAGGCAGTGGGATCCCCAGCTCGTGAGCCTCCTCACGGGCGAGATCCCCGCCCTCCATCGGTCCGGCGCGGCGTGAGCAGGGCGAGATGAAGAGCGTCGTCGCTTTCATGCAAAACGCAGATGCTGTCGCGTTCGCGCTTCTTGGTGTTGCGGTTGGAATCGGCTGGGCGAGGCGCCGGGACCGCTCTACCGGCTACCTCGCCCTGGCCATCGTCCTGCTCTCGTCCGTTTCGCTGCTGGGGCGGATCCCGGCGTGGTTGCATTTCACGCCGCCCCTGCTGACGGAGGCCAGCCTCATCGCTTTCATCGGCTGCGCGTATGCGCTGCTTCGCTACCGATCCTCGCTCATCCCCCTTCCCAACCGCTGGCATGCCGCTGCGGTCCTAGCCGTGGCGGCTGCCGGTGGTGCATTCGTGATCCTGAGCTCTATCGGCAGCGCGATCCCGACCGCTATCAGGGCTGGCGTGGCGATCGCGTTCATCCTCGTGTGGTGCGCGATCGTGGTCGAGCCGACCATCCGGTTCTGGCTCGTAGCGCGCGCGCTGCCCGCCGTGCAGGCGTGGAGGCTGCGGTCGCTCAGCCTCGGTTTTGCGGGCATCATCCTGATCCTCGTCTTCGCGGTGGGCGCGAGCGCAGCCGGCACCAACCTGGGCGTGCAGCTGGCGATCCAGCTCGTCGTGCTCGGAATCGTTCCCCTTCTCTACGTGAGCTTCGCGCCGCCCTCATGGCTGCGCCGGCAATGGCGCTCGTCGGAGGAAGAAGGCCTGCGTGCGTTCATGCAGGATCTTTTGCTTCTCCGGGAGGGTCGTCCCGGCCTCGCCAACCGGGCGCTCGAATGGGCGATGAGGCTGGCCGGCGGCGCGTCGGCGATTGCTGTGCAGGCCGACGGCTCGGTGCTGGCGGCCAGGGGCCTCAACGAAAGCCAGGCGATGCAGATCAAGCACGCGATCGAGCCGCTGCCCCAGGGGGTGCATCGGGTGGAGGTGGACGGCGCCGACACATCGCTCCTCCTCCTTCAGATCGGCGGCACCAGAGACGCCGGCCGGCTCGCGGTCATGGCCGGCCCCTTCACCCCGGGTTTCGGCTCGGATGAGATCAGCCGCGTGCAGCAGTTCATGACCGCGGTGGCGGCCGCCCTCGACCGTGCCAGCCTGCTCGATCGCCTGAAGGATGCCAACGCCCAGCTGCAGGAGGCGAACAAGCACAAGAGCGTGTTCCTGGCGAGCATGAGCCACGAGCTGAGGACGCCGCTCAACGCCATCCTGGGCTTCTCGGAGCTGCTCATCGACGCACCCGAGGGCCAGCACAAAAGGGAAACGCAGCTGCGGTTCCTCCAGCAGATCCACTCCAGCGGCCAGCACCTGCTCGGACTCATCAACGACATCCTCGACCTCTCCAAGATCGAGGCGGGCCAGATGGAGCTGCGCCTGCAGACGGTGGCAGTCGCGGAGGTCACGGACCAGGTGCGCAACATCGTGGAGCCGTTGGTGGCCCAAAAGCAGATCCGACTCGAGATGGCGGTCGATGGCGTCGGGGACATCGAGGCCGACGCCGGCAAGTTCAAGCAGATGCTGCTCAACCTCGTCTCCAACGCGATCAAGTTCACGCCCTCGGGCGGGCTGGTGAGGATCTCAGGCAAGCGCCTCGCCGATGCGGTCGAGGTCGCCGTCTCGGATACGGGCATCGGCATCGCGATCTCCGACCAGGCGCGCATCTTCCATGAATTCCAGCAGGTTGACTCCGGCATCGACCGGCAGCAGCAGGGCACCGGCCTTGGCCTCACGCTCACGCGCCGCTTCGCGCGCCTGCACGGCGGCGACGTTCGGGTCGAGAGCGAGCCGGGTAAGGGCAGCGTGTTCACGATCCACATGCCACTGGCAGCGACGACCCATCAGCCCGCGCCGGAGTCACTGGATGCGATCGCGCACGCGAACGGCGACGCCGCCTTGCCGTTGGTTCTCATCGTCGAGGACGATCCGCCGGCTAGCGAGCTGCTCTCGCGTCAGCTCCAGCGGGCTGGTTTCCGCACCGAGGTCGTTCGCAGCGGCTCGGACGTGATGAGCCGTGCTCGGCAGCGGAAGCCCGCCGCGATCACGCTCGACATCCTCCTGCCGGGACTCGACGGCTGGGAGGTCCTGACCCGCTTGAAGCACGACGAGGCCACGAGCTCGATCCCCGTGATCGTGATCAGCGTCGTCGACAACCCGGAGCTTGGTATTGCGCTCGGCGCCGTCGACTACTTCGTGAAGCCGGTGCCGGCCAAAGAGCTGATCGGCCGATTGCGCCGTTTCAAGTTCGGTGCCAACGATGGAGGCGGCAAGACGCAGGTGCTCGTCGTCGACGACGAGCGCGCCAATCGCGAGTGGCTGAAAGAGGTCCTCGAGCCGGCCGGCTTCGGAGTCATCTCGGCCGGCGGCGGGCGCCAGGCCATCGAGCTCGCCCGTGCGCGGCACCCAGACCTGGTGCTGCTCGATCTGATGATGCCCGAGGTGTCGGGCTTCGACGTGGTCGAGGCGCTTCGCTCGGACAAGACCACATCCAGGACCCCGATCATGGTGCTCACCGCCAAGGACCTGACCGAGGCCGACAAGCGGCAGCTGAACGGCCGCGTGTCGAGCATTCTCCAGCGCGGCACGACAGGCGCCTCAGACCTCGTCAGCATGCTCCGGCAGGCGATCGGAGACGAGGCGGCGGACGCGTGACCACCCACCCGGTCGTTCTCGTCGTGGAGGACAACGAGGTCAACCAGCTCCTGACCGCGTCCGTGCTCGAACGCGAAGGTTTCGCGGTCGACCTCGCCGGTGACTCCACGCAGGCAATGGAGCGCCTGCGAGAGCGCACTCCCGACGTCATCCTCATGGACGTCCAGCTTCCCGGTATGGACGGCCTGTCGCTGACCCGCCGGCTGAAAACCGATCCGGCCACCGCGCAGATCACCATCATTGCGTTGACCGCGCATGCAATGACCGGCGACCGCGAGCAGACGCTGCAGGCTGGCTGCGCCGGCTACATCTCCAAGCCCATCGACACTCGCACGTTTGCGGGGCAGGTGCGCGCGTTCCTGCCGCGGTCAGTGCCGGGGCCCGGCCCGGCGAGGACTGATGCCACACTGAACGGCACGTGAATGGAAAGCAGCTGATCCTCGTCGTCGAAGACAACGCGGCCAACCAGATGCTGGCGCGGGAGGTGCTCGAATTGGCGGGCTATGAGGTCGAGGTCGCGAGCACGGCGAGTCAGGCCCTCGATCACCTGAAGAACTCCAAGCCGGCGCTCATCCTGATGGACGTCGAGCTGCCCGGGAAGGACGGCCTATCGCTGACCCGCCTTCTGAAGAGCATGTCCCCTACGACGGCCATCCCGGTCGTCGCGATGACCGCGCACACGAGCCTGCAGTGGAGGAGCGACGCGCTGGCGGCGGGATGCGCCGGCTTCATCTCGAAGCCAATCGACGTGCGTACCTTTTCGGCGCGCGTCGGGGAGTTCCTGGCCCCCAAGTAGACGAGGCGGGTCGTGCGAGGCGGCCCGGCGTTCCCCTTGTATGTCTACCCACGCCCCGGCGGAAGCACGCCGCGCGCAAACCGCCGCCCGCCAGGCGGCGACCTCGCCCTGGCTCGAATCGCTGGAAAGACTGGGCTACGTGGTGCGGGGCATCGTCTACGCGGTCATGGGCTTCCTCGCGCTCCAGCTCGCACTCAGCCGATCCGGCGCGGCCACGGACCCGGCCGGCAGCGTCGCCCTGCTTGCCGCCAGACCGTTTGGGCGCGTGATCCTGGTGGCCGTCGTCACCGGCCTCGGCGCTTACTCGATCTGGGGTTTCGTGCGCGCGATATTCGACCCCTGGCGGCGCGGCAGCGACCCGTCTGGAATCGCGCAGAGGCTCGGCTACGCGTGGAGTGGATTCGCCTACGCATCGTTGACCCTGTTCGCGCTCAACCTTCTGGCCGGAGGTGGTGCGTCGGCTCCCGACAGCACGCAGTCGGCGGTGCGCTCGATCCTGGCCCTCCCTGCCGGTAGGCTCCTGGCCGTTGCGATCGGGCTGGTGACGATCGGCGTCGGCATCGGACAGTTCGTCGACACCAGCGCGGCCCAGAGAGGGGTCAAGCATGACGAGATGCGGCCGGCGACAAGGGCGCTGGTGCTGTGGTTGGGACGGCTGGGGATGTTCTCCCGCGGCGTCACGTTCACCCTCGTGGGCTGGTTTGTTCTGCAGGCCGGCTGGCATCGCGATGCATCTGGGGCGCACGGCTACAGCGGCGCATTCATCTTCCTGCTCTCCCAGCCGTACGGCCACCTGTTCCTGGCCGTGGTCGCGCTGGGGTTCATTGCTCTTGGGCTGCATTCGCTCGCGCTCGCCCGCTGGGCCCGCCTCCTCGGCAGCAGCTAGCCGAAGCTCTCCCTCCAGACGGCTAGAGACCACTTTTCGAGGCGGCCCGCCCGGCGCCACCCCGCCGGCAGGCCGACCCTCCGAGATTGGCGTCGGTTGAGTTGACAGAGCAGTCAAGTCAGCCGACACTCGCGACATCAATCTTGGAGGTGCGCAATGCGCAAGCTATTTCTTTCTCTGTGCCTGTCGGTGATGGCTTTGGCGCTCACGATCGGCCCCGTGCTGGCCGACGGGATCGGACCGACGCCCAAGTAAAGTCATCTCGTTAAGTCAGTAACCGAAAGCCGGGCGTGGCGGTACACTCACCGCCATGCTCGGCACCAGGTACCGAGGGCGCCGCAAAGGTGTGGCCGTCCGCGCGGGCGCCGTCGAGCAGGCACGCAGGGAGGCCAGGCTGACGCTCGCTCAGGTGGCGGGCGGCAAGTTCACGCGGACCGCCATCCACCTCATCGAGAAGGGCCGCACCCGCCCCTCGATGGAGACCCTCCAGCAGATCGCCCGCCAGACCAGGAAACCGATCGAGTTCTTCCTCGACCAGGATGCCTCCCCATCGCTCGACGAGCGCCAGACTAAGCTTCGGGAGCTCGAGCGCCTGAGCGCTGGACGGGACCTGGAGAAGGTGCTCGAGATGGGGAACGCGCTGCTGGAGCGGCAGTGGAGCGCCGAAGACGCAGCGGTGATCCACTTCTCGCTTGGCCAGGCGTACTGCCGGCTGGTCAAGCCCACCGATGCGCTGCCGCACCTCAGGATCGCCCTGGGTGAGTTCGAGGGCATGGGCGATGAGTGGATGACGGTCGAGACCCTGGATTGGGAGTCGAGCGCGCTCGGGCTCATGGACGATCCGAGTGCGATGCCCCTCGCGAACCGGGCGCTCGAGCGCTGCCGCCGCCTTGATCCGCCGGCGCCCCAGCTCGAGGCCCGGATCCTCGGCCATATAGCGGGCATGTACGTCGTCGCCCATTCGTGGGTGCTCGCGGTTCGCTACTACGATGCGGCGGTCGCGGCGGCGACCGGCGTCAAGGACCTCCTGCAGCTGGCCAAGATGCACCACGGCCTGGGACGGGCCTACCAGTCGATGCAGCAGCCATCGACGGCGCGCCAGCATTACGACAAGGCGCTGGCCCTTTACTCCATCGAATCCGACCTGAGCTCCGTCTACCGGGTCGAGAACGATCTGGGGGACCTCATGCTCGAACAGGGCCAGCTCGACTCGGCGGAGGAGCACATGCTCAAAGCCCTGGCGGGCTCGACCGAGCTGAGCATGGATCGGCGAGGGCGCGGTTTCATCCTCGCCAACCTTGGCGAGGTCCATCTCAGACGAGGTGAGCTGACGGAAGCGGCCGACTACCTCGAGCAGGCGCTCCAGGTCGCAGAAGCGATCAATGAACGGGTGGTCATGGCCAACGTGAACGTCCTGTTCGGCCAGCTCGAGGAGCGACGGGGCAACCCCGCTCTGGCCGAAAAGCATTTCGAGGGCGCCATCGCCATCCTCGAGGGTGTGGGCATGCCCGACCGGCTGCGCGACGCGCACGTGGAGTACGCGGAGCTGCTCGAGGCGCGCCAGGACATGGCCGCCGCCTACCACCACTGGAAGCGCGCGGCCGAGATCGGAAGGCTGGCCAGCCTCGGCGTCAACTGGGCTGGTGCGCCGCCGGCCGCCCTGAAGCAATCCGCGGGTCCAACCGGGGCGGCTTAAACGCCCTCAGACCGCAGCCGGGTTTCGTGCCTTGAAGACACGGAACAGCAGGAAAAGGGATGGCAGCAGCAGCGCCATGCCCAAGGCGATCACGGTCAGCCACGCGCGCAAGGTCGAGGCCGGCGCTGCAGCGCCCGAGATCGTGAGGTCGGGCGGCACCAGGTAAGGCCACTGGCCGGCTGCCCACGCCCAGAGCACCAGCGTCATCTGGGCGGCGACCCCCACCCGCGCGACGCGCGGCCGCAGGCGCCACACGCCCCAAAGCGCGATGGGCCCGTTGATCAGGGCCAGCAGCGTGAGCAGCAAGCCGTTTCCGCTGAGGTCCGCCCACACCCGCGGCTCCTGTGCGTACGCCAGCCCCAGACCGAGCAGGGCGAGCCCGCCCGACACCACGGATGCGACCAGGGCGCGCGCCCGGAAGTCCGCCTGCAGCGCCGGGTCGTCCTCGGTTTCGACCATCAGGTAAGCCGCCGCCAGGTATGCGCAGAGGGCGACCGCGAGCAGGCCGATGACCACCGCGAAGGCCGTCGTCCAGCCGGCCCCGAATCCGCTGACCACGGCGCCCTGCGAGATCCGGATCGCGCCGGTCGCCACCGCGGCGGCGGCCGTGCCCAGAAAGAAGGGCGTCACGATGCTGGAGCCGCCGAAGACGATCCCCCAGGGCGAGGTCGGCCCCACCGCTTCGCGGCCGTGGGCGCGGAACGCGAACGCTGCGCCGCGCATGACGATGCCAAGCAGCGCGATCGTCGCCGGCATGAAGAGGGCGATCGCCAGCGAGCTGAAGGCGATCGGAAAGGTAGTGAAGAGGCCGGTGATCATGAAGATCAGCCACACGTGGTTGGCCTCCCAGACCGGCCCCATCGCGCGGGCGACCGCCTGCCGCTGGGCCTGCTTTCGCGGGCCGGAGGCGAAGATGTCCCAGACACCGCCGCCGAAATCTGCGCCGCCCAGAACCGCATAGGCGGTGAGGCTCAGCCACAGGAGCGCCGCCGCGGCGTCGGCAGCGCTCATGCCTCGGGCGTCGGCGACGGCGCCCCGCGTTCGCGGTTGCGCCGCGCAAGCATGAGAAGCAGGCGCGAGAGGGTCACGGCGAGGGCGACGTACACGGCCGTGAACACGATGAAGACGATGCCCAGGCCTGGGGCCGGCGTGGCGGCCGACACGGTACGGATGATTCCGTAGACGACCCAGGGCTGGCGCCCGAACTCGGTCACGAACCAGCCGGCTTCCATCGTGACGACCGCGGCAGGCCCGGACGCGACGAGGCACCAAAGGAGAAGGCGGCTCCTCGGCAGCCTGCGCCGCCGAACGACCATGGCCCAGAAGACCAGCGCCAGCAGCCCCAGCCCTATGCCAAAGCCGACCATTGAATCGAACGACAGATGCACGACGATCGGGTTCGGCCGCTGGTCGGTTGGAAACGAATCGAGGCCGCGGACCTCGGCATTGGGATCGAGCGCGGCCAGGATGCTGAGGCCATACGGGATCTCGATCGCATAGAGGACCCTGTGCTCCGAGTCGCTGGGGATGCCTCCGAGATGTATCGGCGCACCGCGCGTGGTCGCGTAGAGGCCTTCCATCGCGGCGAACTTGGCCGGCTGCGCGCCGTAGATAAAACGCGCGCTGGTGTCGCCCGTGATCCCGGCGAGCACGATCGCAATCCCGGCCATCGCCATACCGAGGAGGAGACCGCGGCGATGGTGGGCGTCGAAGCGGCCCCGCAGCATTCCAGCCGCGTACACGGCGGCGACCACAAAACCCGTCACCACATAGGCCGACACCAGCATGTGGATCGTCTCGGTCGGTGTGGACGGATTGAAGGCCGCCGACACGGGGTCGACCGATGCGAGCCGGCCGTTGGTCAGCGTGAATCCCGACGGCGAGTTCATCCACGCGTTGGCCATGACGACGAACACGGCCGAGGCCGCGCCGCTCAGGGCGACGGGCAACCCGGTGAGCCAGTGCTGCACCGGGCTCAGGCGGTCCCATCCATACAGGTAGAGGCCGAGGAATATCGCCTCGAGGAAGAAGGCGAATCCTTCGGCCGAGAACGGCAGGCCGATGATGCTGCCGCTGAAGGCCATGAAGCCCGGCCACAGGAGCCCGAGCTCGAAAGAAAGCACCGTCCCTGAGACGGCGCCGATCGCGAAGAGGATGCCGAACGCCGACGACCAGCGGCGTGCGAGCGCGATCCAGGTCTGATCGCGGCGCCACAAGCCGATGCCCTCCGCGGCCGCCATCAAGAGCGGCATGCCTACTCCCAGGACCGCGAAGACGATATGGAAACCCAGCGAGGTGCCCATGGACGCTCGGGCCAGGGTCGCGTTGTCCAACAGCTCGAGACTACTAGCCCGGCCCTAGGCTCACTCGATGATGTTCATCTCTCGCGCGGCTGCGACCGCCTCGATCTTCGAATGCACGCCGAGCTTGGTGTCGAAGCTTCGAATGTGCGAGCGCACCGTCGCATAGCTGATACCCAGCCGGTCCGCGATCTCGCGGCTCGAGCAACCCTCGGCCATGAGGCGCAGCACCTCACGCTCTCGGACGGTGAGGCTGTCGCGCTTGATCCCGAGCTCGCCATTGCGGCTGAGAAGAGAGGCGATCATCGACGGCGTGATCAGCGATCGTCCATTTCCCACCTGCCTCACGGCGTCGATGAGGTCGGACGCAGCGCGCGACTTGTGGACGAACGCGCCGGCCCCAGCCTCGACCGCCGCGATCCGAGCGGTGACGCTGTCGTCGCGGGTCAAGAAAACGAACCGCACCTCCGGCCGGATCCGACGAATGGCGAGCGCCGCGTCCAGGCCCGTCCCGTCGGGGAGATGGAAGTCCATCACGACCAGGTCCGGATCCCAGTCGTCGACCAGGCGGATCGCTTCGGCCACGGAGCGCCCGTAGCCGCAAACCTCCATGTCGGGCTCGCCGTCGAGAAGCAACCCGAGGCCGTCCGACACGAGCTGATGGTCGTCGACGATGAGCACCTGGATCGCGCGCGCCCGCTCGGGGATCGCGCGCGCCGCGGCGCTCAGGCCAGCTCGGCCCGCCGCAGGTGATAACGGGCCGACATCCGGCCGATCAGGGCACGGATCTGCTCCCGCTCATCATCTCTCGCGACGCGGAGCCGCTCCCTGTATGTGCCGAGCCAGTCGCTGATGTCCGTCAGGGTATCCGGGAGAGGTATTCCGGCTGGAAGGGAGGGCACAGGAGCCGCATGCCAATCGATCGCGAACGGGACCAACGCTACCCCCGCGCTCCCCACCCCGTCACGAGCCCCACGGCGCCTCCCTCCAGCCACTACCTGGAAAGTAATCGCAGAAGCGCAACTTTGGTCGTCAAAAATTCGGTATCAATCCCGGGGTGGGCGTTGTACAGTGACGGCAGGAGAGTCAATTTGATAGAGCCTGCTCCTCCGGCGTTCCGTCCGCTGCCAGGCGAGGATCACACCACGCTGGCGCTGCCCGAGGTGGCGAGTTGGATCGCCATCTACGAAGAGCTGTCCTCGGTGCTGCGTTTGGTACTGACGCGCATGGATGGCGACGGCGAAGGCGACGCCATGGCCGCCTTTCGGCGCAACCTGAACTTCGTCGACGACCGCCTGACTCTGTGGCGCGATCGCCATCAGGCGCTGGCCGGCGTGACCATCGATCGCAAGGACCATTCGCTCACGTTTGGCGGCCGGTACCTGAAGCTCACCCGCCGTGAGGCCGACCTGCTCGACTTCCTGATCCGCCACCCCGGCCGGCACTTCACGACCCGCCAGCTGACGATCCTCGCATGGCAGAACTCGCGGTTGTCGGACGCGCAGGTGCGGACCTACATGATGCGGCTGCGCCGGAGGTTGCGCGAGGTCGGGCTCGATGGCCTGATCACGATCGTTCGCAACCGCGGGTACGGCGCCGACCTGCCCAGGACGAGCGCCAATGGGCACATCTGAGGGCACCATGTCTGGGGTGGCCGAGTCGATCGTCGCCTCGCGCCAGCTGATCGCGCAATCCAAGCGCCTGATGCTCACTTCGCTCGAGCGCCGCGCGCGACTACGCGGTGGCGACGCGCTGCGGAAGCGGGCCGAACGCATACGCGACGAGACCGCCAACGCTCATCGCACGTACAGAGCGGCGGTCTTGACCTGGGGACAGGCGACCTCCGTCGAGTTTCGCCTGATCGCATACAGCTCGCTCGCCGACCTCGCCGATTCGCTGGTCGTCGAGCTGCTGGACACCATTGGCGGCCAGTCGGCGCGAGACAAGGTCGACCTTGCCATTGAGATCGAGAGCCTTCAGATCTTGATCGGGCAGTGGCGGCAGAAAGGCCGTCCGGCGCTCGCCTCAGCGGCCGCCTGATCCGACCGCCCCCGTCGCGTTAGCCGCCTTCAGCTCCTCCATCACGACCACGACGCCGCCGGCACGACCCCGGCCGGCGAGCGCGGTCGCGGCCACGCGGCACCGTATGGGTTTGCCCCGGCGGGTGACCGCATTCACGTCCATCTCCTGGTGAGTCGGGTTCCCTCGCAGGACTGAACGGACCATCGTCCGCAGGTCCTTGGTCGGAAGCCCGATGTCGAGGTCGAAAAACGGCGTGCCCAAGACCTCCTCAGCCTTCAAGCCCCAGAGGTCGGCTGAGCGATCGTTCCAGACCCGAACGTCAAGGTCGGCATCGAGGACGGCGGCGCCCAAGCGGATGTTGCCGAGTATGGCGTGCATGAAAGTGTTGAGACGGTTGGCGATCTCGGTGCGCTCCTGCAGCACGTTGTTCATTCCCTGCAGCTCGGCGTTGGTGGACTCCAGCTCCTCGTTCATGGTTTCGAGCTCTTCGTTGGTCGACTGCAGCTCTTCATTGGTCGTCTCGAGCTCTTCAACGGTCGACTGCAGCTCCTCGTTGGTGGTCTCGAGCTCCTCGTTGCTCGACTGCAGCTCCTCGTAGGCCGTGTCCACCTCCTGCTTCGCGCGCTCCAGCTCCGTGCGGAGCGCGACCTCGCCGGTGACCTCGATGAAGGTCACGCTGGCGCCCGCGATCGTCGACCCGTCGTCCAGCAGCGGAGCGAACTGGAGGTTGAAGCGTCGCATCGTGCCGTCTATGTCGGCGTGATCGACGGCCGCGAGTGCAACTGATCGGCGCTCACGAAAGACCTGGTCGATGGGCCCGCGCAGGTCCGCTGGGCGATATGACTGCTCCAGATCCTTGAGGGGCCGGCCGATGTCCGTCACGCGAATGTCGAGCAGCCTGCGCGCGGACAGGTTGGCGAGCACCAGGTTTCCCAGCGGATCGACCACCATCTGTGGATAAGGGGACCCCTCAGTGGCCATCTCGTGTAGGCGGATCTGCTTAGAAACCTGGTCGCTCGCGTCGGCATTGCCAGTCTGGGCCAGGATCATCAGGCGTTCACGCAGCGGCGGCCGCGGCACCCTCCTGAACACCCTGTGCTTGAGCTCGACCGGCTCGAAGATGGATCCGTGCATGAGCAGCATCTCGGCTCGGCCCAAGAATAGGTAGCCATCGTCTTCGAGCGCGTAATGGAAGCGGGCGAGCACCCGCCCCTGAGTCTCCGCAGTGAAGTACATCAGGGTGTTCCGACAGATCAGCAGGTCGAGGCGCGAGATCGGCGCATCCTGCATGAGGTCGTGACGCCCGAAGATCAACACCCTCCTCAGAGCAGTCTTGAAGGCGAGCCGCCCACCGGAGGACTCGAAGTAGCGCGAACGCAGATGGGGTTCCAGGGTCTCGAGATCTTTCTCGGAGTAGCCGGCCCTGGCCTTGTTCAGCGCTTCCTCGTCGACGTCGGTGGCGTAGATCTTTACCCGGCGCAGGAACATCTCCTGCCCCAGCGCCTCGCAGAAGAGCATCGCCGCGGAATACGCCTCCTCGCCGGAGGCTGTGCCACCGCTCCAGATTCGGATGATGCCGCTCTTTGCAGCGATCCTGGGGACGATCTCCCTTGCCATGTAATCCCAGGCGGCCGGGTCACGGAAGAACGTGGTGACATTGATGAGGATCTTGTCGAAGAGGATCGCGAACTCGTCGGCGTGAACCTGCAGGTAATCCTGGTACGCGGCAAAGCTGCTCAGGCCAAGCTCGGAGCACCGCTTGGAGATGCGCCGCACTATCGTGGTTCTCTTGTAGCCGCCGTAATTGAAGCCACGGTTCTCGCGCAGGTACTGGAGCAGCGCCTCGAACTGCTTTCCTGTCTGTAACCCGGGTCCCCGCGAACTCAAGGCGAAACGTCCGATATAGGGGTCCCCGCGAAGTCGCGGCGAAGCCTCGGACTTCGTGGGGTCAAGTTCGTGGGGCTATCGAGAGTCAATCCGGCTCCCCGCGGCCGAGCAGGCTCTGCAGCGCGCCAGGGATCTCGTCGAGTGCCAGGACGAAATCGACGGCGCCCGTGCGGATGGCTGCGGACGGCATGCCGAAGAACTCGGATGAGGCTTCGTCCTGGGCGATTACGGTACCTCCGCGCTGTTTGATTGCGGTCACCCCCATCGATCCATCGTGGCCGGTGCCGGTGAGTACCACCGCAACGGCACGTTTGCCATACGAGGCTGCCACCGACTCGAACAGCAGGTCGGCCGACGGCCGTACGAAGTTGACGAGCTCGGTCTGCGTGAGGCTGATGCTGCCGTCGCGGTTGATGAGCATGTGGTGATCGGGCGGCGCCAGGTAGACGTGCCCCACCTGCACGCGCGAGCCGGCAACGGCCTGGTGGATCGGAAGGACGGAGCGCCTACCGACGATCTCCGCCATGAGGCTGCGGTGGCGGGGGTCGAGGTGCTGAACGGTGACTATCGGGGCGCCGAATGTTGCGGGCAGGCGGCTCAGGATGACGGTGAGGGCACCTAGCCCGCCCGCCGACGCCGCGATCGCCACCACTCCATACGGCGCGCGCTCGTGCCCCGCCGTGCGATTCGAGCTCTTGGCCGACGGGACCCTGGGCACTCGCCCATCGTAAGCGGCACTGCACCGATTCGCCTGTGCCAGTCCCCGCCCTCGACATAATTGGACCTGATGACCAGCCCCAAAACGCACGCGCGGCCTCAGGTGGCGCTCGATGAAGCCGAGCGCCTTCGTCGCATGGCGCAGCTCGCGGTTTCGGTGGGCGCCAACCTGCAGCCGGGACAGCTCGTCGTGGTCTCAGGCCTGGTTCAGAATCTGGCGCTCGCCCGCCAGATCGCGCGTGCCGCCTACCGCGCCGGCGCAAGTCTGGTGGTGCCTCGGTACTCCGACCGGCACTTCACCCGCGCGCTGATCGAGCTGGGACCCGAAGAGTCGCTGAGCGCATCGGCGCCCGGAGAGGTCGCGATGCTCGAGACGCTGGCGGCCGAGCGCGGAGCGTTCATCCAGATCAGCGGCGACCCTGAACCACAGCTGCTGGCCGACCTCGACGGCGGCCGGGTCGGCCGGGCGCAGCCCCGCGACGTCCTGGCCAAATGGGAAATGATGGTGAGCAACCGGCTCGTCACCTGGACGATCGTGCCGGCGCCGAATGCCGGCTGGGCCCGGCAGGTGTTCGGCGTGCCCGACGTCGAGGCCCTCTGGGCCGCCGTCGAGAAAGCAGTGCGCCTCGATCGACCAGACCCGGTCGCGGAATGGCGGGCGCACATCGCTCGGCTCGACAGCATCGCAGGCGCCCTGACGGAACGGCGCTTCGATTCCCTTCGGTATCGCGGCCCGGGTACCGACTTCACAGTCGGCCTGCTGCCGAGCAGCCGCTGGCGCTGTGCGAAATTCGAGACCGCGTATGGGCAGTCCCACGTGCCCAACCTCCCGACCGAAGAGGTCTTCACATCGCCTGACAAGCGCCGCGCCGAAGGCAGACTGCGCTCGACCCGACCTCTGCAGGTCGGCGGGACCCTGGTCACCGACCTCGAGCTCCAGCTTCGCGAAGGCAAGATCGTCGATGTCAATGCGACGCAAGGCGCCGATGTGATCCGCGGTCAGCTGACGATCGACGCCAATGCGGTACGCCTCGGCGAGGTGTCGCTGGTCGACGGTTCGTCGGAGGTCGGGAAGCTTGGACTCATCTTCTACAACACGCTCTTCGACGAGAACGCGACCTGTCATTGCGCTTTTGGAAGCGGATTCGCGTTTTGCGTCGACGACGCGGCCGACCGCGATGCCGGCTTGAACAGCTCGAGCGCCCACACCGACTTCATGGTCGGCGGGCCGGAGGTCGAGATCGACGGCCTGGAGCCCGGCGGCGCGTGGGTGCCAATCCTTCGCGGGGACGAGTTCCAGATCGCCTAGGAGCGCTGGGCGAACAGCCTCCGAACTTCTCCCGCGACCTCTGCCCCTTCGCGCGCGTGGACGACCAGCGTGCGGACCTGCGCCCCACGAGTGCTCACGTCTCTATCGCCTTTGATCGCCGAATTCATCGCGACGTCGACCTCCACTCCCAGGAACCCCAGGCCCGCGGCCGCCTCCGCTCGCACTGCCGCCGAGTTCTCCCCCACACCACCGGTGAACGCGAGCGCATCGAGACCGTTCATCGCCGCCGCCATCGATGCAATGCACGCGCACAGTCGATGGATGTACACGTCGAAGGCGAGCGCCGCGCGTTCATCACCGGCGGATCTCCTGTCCAGCACCTCGCGCATGTCACTCGTACCGGCAAGGCCGAGGAGCCCGGAGCGACCGTCCAGGGCCTCGGTCAGCTCGCGCTCCGTCATGTGCTCGTGACGCTGCAGCCACAGCATCATGCCGGGGTCTACGCTGCCCGACCTCGTCGCCATCACCAGTCCCTCGAGCGGTGTGAACCCCATGGTCGTGTCCACGGAGCGGCCGCCTTCGACCGCAGCCAGCGACGCGCCGGAGCCGAGGTGACACGTGACCACCCGGAGGCCGGCCTGGGGCACCGCCAGAAGCTCGCTCGCGCGGCGCGACGAGTACGCGTGCGAGAACCCATGGAACCCATATCGCTTGATGCCGTGCTTGTGGCGCCATCGCTCGGGGATCGCGTAGGTCGCCGCGGCGGGGGGAATCGTCGAGTGGAAGGAGGTGTCGAAGCATGCGGCGGCGGGCACGCGAGGGAGCAGCTTGCGGACGGCCATGATGCCCGCGATCGCAGCCGGCATGTGCAGCGGGGCCAGGTCGGCGATCGAGTGCAAGTACGCCACCAGCCTGGCATCGATCCGGACCGAGCTCGTGTAGCGCGGCCCGCCGTGTACGACGCGGTGACCCACGGCCTCGACGCCCTCCAGGCCCAGCACGGCGGCCTTCAGCTCTGCGCCCTTGAATCGACCTTTCGAGGCGTTCAGCTCATGGTTGGCAAGGTCTTCGCCGTCCGGGCCGACCAGGCTGACCTTGAGCGAGCTCGAGCCGGCGTTGACGACGAGTACGCGCACTCGCTAGCCCAGCGTCGCACTGGCGGCCGGGTTGATCCCGGCCGCAACTTTGTTCTTCTCGACTCTTGCGTCGCCAGGAGTAACTATTTCGATAGTCACATCCCGGGGAAAGTGAGCAGCCCCGTCCTCTGGGGTCCCCGCGACGCAGTCGCGGGAGGGCGTGAGCGAAAACCGCCGAGGTTTTCGCTCATTCCTAGTACGGCCATTTCCAGTCGCGGATGTCGGGAGGGTCGTCACCGACGTCGCGGGTGTACTGGCGGTGGCGCATCCGCTCGTCCTCCATCAGCTGCCGGGCGTGTGCGGCCTTCGAGCGCAGCCCGGGCACGCGGTCGATCACGTCCATAACGAGATGGAAGCGGTCCAGGTCGTTGAGCATGACCATGTCGAACGGGGTCGTGGTCGTGCCCTCCTCCCTGTATCCGCGCACGTGGAGGTTGTCGTGATTGGTCCGGCGGTACGTGAGCCGATGGATGAGCCACGGGTAGCCGTGGTACGCGAAGACCACCGGC
The DNA here is from genome assembly GCA_035636885.1 of Candidatus Nitrosopolaris sp. Lineage (GTDB taxonomy): Bacteria > Chloroflexota > Dormibacteria > Dormibacterales > Dormibacteraceae > UBA10449. The sequence continues at coordinate 35,359 of DASPYG010000176.1, read as the reverse complement.
CGGTCGAGGGTGAAGAAGGCATCGAACTCCGGGTCGGTCAGCCCGTGCGGATGCTCAGTCGACGGCTGGAGGCGCATCAGGTCGACGACGTTGACCACGCGAACCTTCAGGTAAGGAAGATGCTTGCGGATCAGGTCGACAGCGGCAAGCGTCTCGAGCGTCGGGATGTCACCGGCGCACGCCATCACCACGTCGTGCTCTCCATCCGCGTCATTGGAGGCCCATTCCCAGATGCCGATGCCCCGCGTGGTGTGCGCGATGGCGTCGTCCATTGCCAGGTACGTGAGCGCAGGCTGTTTGCCGGCGACGATCACGTTGACGTAGTTGCGGCTGCGGAGGCAATGGTCGGCGACCGACAGCAGCGTGTTGGTGTCAGGGGCCAGGTAGACACGGATCACCTCGGCCTTCTTGTTGACCACGTGGTCGATGAACCCGGGGTCCTGGTGCGTGAAACCGTTGTGGTCCTGGCGCCACACGTGGGACGTGAGCAGATAGTTCATTGAGGCGATCGGCTTGCGCCAGGGAATGCCTCGTGTCACCTTCAGCCACTTGGCGTGCTGGTTGAACATCGAATCGATGATGTGGATGAACGCCTCGTAGCAGTTGAACATGCCGTGCCGGCCGGTCAGCAGGTATCCCTCCAGCCAGCCCTGGCATAGGTGCTCGCTGAGCACCTCCATAACCCTGCCTTCAGGGGCAAGGTGGACGTCATCCGGCTTCAGCTCCGCCTCCCACACGCGATTGGTCGCCTCGAACACCGCGCTCAGACGGTTCGAATCGGTCTCGTCGGGTCCCATGAGCCTGAACGTCTCGGGATTCGCCTTGATCACGTCGCGCAGGAACGCGCCCAGGACGCGAGTCGCCTCGCTCATCGTCGTGCCCGGCTTCGGCACGTCGACCGCATAGTCGCGGAAGTCGGGCAGGTTCAGGTCGTGGAGCAGCGCCCCGCCGTTGGCGTGCGGGTTCGCGCTCATCCGCCGCTGTCCGCGAGGCGGCAGAGCGGCCAGCTCTGGGACGAGCGTCCCGTTCTTGTCGAACAGCTCCTCGGGCCGGTAGCCCCGCATCCACTGCTCGAGGATGTGGATGTGCTCGGGCTTGGATCGGAAGTCCGTGATGGGGACCTGGTGCGCGCGAAACGTGCCCTCGACCTGGACCCCGTCCACGACCTTCGGGCCGGTCCAACCCTTGGGCGTGCGCAGGACGATCATCGGCCAGCGTGGGCGAGTGGGCGTGCCTGCCTTCCGGGCTTCCTGCTGTATCCGCGAGATCTCGTTTAGGGCCGCATCCATTGCCGCCGCGAGCGCCTGGTGGACCGGCGTCGGATCGTCGCCCGCGACGAAGATCGGTGCGTGGCCGCAGCCCTCGAGGAGCGCACGCAGCTCCGACTCGGGCAGGCGCGCCAGTATGGTCGGGTTCGCGATCTTGTACTCGTTGAGGTGAAGGATCGGAAGCACCGCGCCGTCGCGGCGTGGGTTCAGGAACTTGTTCGAGTGCCAGCTCGCGGCCAGCGGACCGGTCTCGGCCTCGCCATCGCCGACGATGCAGAACACGCACAGGTCGGGGTTGTCGAAAGCCGCGCCATATGCGTGAACGAGCGCGTAGCCCAGCTCGCCGCCCTCGTGGATTGATCCTGGCGTCTCAGCAGCGACGTGGCTCGGTATGCCACCGGGAAACGAGAACTGCCGGAAGAGCTTCTTGAGGCCGCCGGCGTCCCGCGTGATCTTCGGATAGACCTCGGTGTAGGTCCCTTCCAGGTACGCGTTGGCCACCGCGGCAGGCCCACCGTGACCCGGGCCGATGATGTAGATGGCGTCGAGGTCCCGCTCCTTGATAGCGCGGTTGGCATGGGCGTAGATGAGGTTGATGCCGGGCGTAGTGCCCCAGTGGCCGAGCAGTCGCGGCTTGATGTCCTCGAGCTTCAGCGGACGCGCCAGCAGCGGGTTGTCGAGCAAGTAGATCTGCCCGACCGAGAGATAGTTCGCCGCCCGCCAGTACGCGTCGATCCGCTCGAGCTCGCCGCCGCTAAATGGATCCTTGACCTCAGCCTGCCTGGCTCGCGAGCCTGCCATACCTACATTGAACCGGGTTTCGGCTGGTGGACGTGGCCGAGCTCGTGGCCCACGGCGAGGGCGTCGCCCAGGGCGTCCGCCGAACGCTGGATGACGGCATGGTCATGCTCGGAGTACGGCCTGTGTCCGCGGCGGTGACCAAGCAGCAGCCTGCCCATGTTGCGTTCGGCGTGGCGGACGGCAACCTCGAGAGCGTGCTCGACACCGATCTGCCCGCTCTTGTGAAACGCCTCCGAGTGGTCGTACGAGTCGAGGTAGAGGGCGCCTCCGACCGCTTCGAAAGCGGCGACCGCATCGTCGACCAGGCGGCGTGCAACCTGGTGCGGGTCTATGACCCTGGTCACCGCCTCGACGCTCGCCGTCAGCGCTTCGAGCTTTTCGGCCGGACCCCGCCCGCCGAGCCGCCGCTCTACCAATCGTTCGATCCACTTCTGAAGCGGCGTGAACAAGCTGGCGACCGCGAAAACTGTGATGACGATCGCGGTGTCCGACTTCTGGCCCGTGTAGACGATGAAGAGCCGTTGTAGGAATTCGATCCCTGCGACGTAAACCCCGCCGAGGATGGCGGTGAGAGTTGCGTACACCAGGGTCCGGTTGATGATCACGTCGATGTCGTACAGGCGGTAGCGCAGAATCGCGATCCCGATCGCAATCGGCAGGGTCAGATACGCGACCATGAGCGGGGTGAGGGCCAGATACAAAGGCTGGTTGAAAACGTTCCACGCCAGTCCTCCCCAGGCCAATCCTGCATAGACGGACGTCAAGGCCACCAGCGCTCCTGAGTAGGCGAACCACTTCAGCTGGAGCCTCTCATCGCCTCGCGCTCGCCGAAAGCGGGCGGCCACTGATCCAGCCGAGGCCACGTAGGCCAGCACGATGAGCAAGATGCCTGCCCCTTCGACCTGGCTCAGCACCACATGCGGAAGAGAAACGCCCAGCGGGTTCTGGACGCGCGAAGAGAGTGCCGCAACTGCGCTGCTCGGGACGGCCATGAACTGGATGAAAATGTCCGGGCGCTCCAGCGCGATGCCCAGCGAAAAGAGGGCCGTACCGGCTACGGCCAACCAGTCGACCGCGCGCCAACGATGTGGCACCTTCCCATCCGGGAAGCGGACCGAGATCAGCGGCAAAGAGAGACCGAGAACGGGGACCCATCCCCATGCACCGAGCCAGACAGCCACCGAGCCGAGCGGCCAAGCTCCGTGCTCGATCACCAGGGCGGCGTAGCCGTAGCGCGCCGGAAGGTGGAGGAGCGACGTGCCCAGCGACGTGGCGCACATGAGCCAGCCGATGCTGTTGTGGGGTTCGCGGGAAGCGATCAAGGCGCCGAGCACGCCCATCAGGACCCCGACCACGTAGACCAGGAGAAACACGTCTGGCGCACCGAAAGCCATCCCCATCGCAGCCCCGGCCGCACAAGCGAGAGCGCCGAGCCCACCGAGCGCCCATGCCAAAGCCGACGATCTCGAGCTCACCTCGCTCATCGGCGCGACCGCCGCGCTGCCCGCGACCATCGGCGGGTTAGACCTCGACTGGCGGCTTGCCGCCCCGGACAACCGGGTCGCTCAGAGGTCGGATCGACAAGAGCAGCGACAACCACGCCGACGCGAGCAGGAACCCGCCCAGGACATCGCTCGGGTAGTGGGCGCCGACGAAGATCCGCTGGATCGCGACGATGAGCACGACCGCCGCGCCCAGCGCCGCGGCTGCGGTCACCACCATTCGGCTGCCGACGCGGGTGCCCAAGCACAGCAGCAGCACCACCACGACCGTCACGACGAAGGTCGCGTGACCGCTTGGGAACGCATACGCACCGGCGTGCTCGGTTACGTGCACGAAGCCTTCGATCGGGCGTGGCTTGTGGACAAGGCTGTTGACGCCGTCGTACAGGATCGCGTCGGCGAGCGCGACCAATGCAAATGGGGCCGCCCTGCGGTTGACCACCACGACGACGATGAGGGTGAGCACAGCCATCACGATCTGCGGGCCGCCGGAGAGCCGGCTGATGGTTTCGAAGGTGGATGTGAGCGGACCCCACCAGACCGATTGAATCCACTGGGCGACTCCCAGGTCGCCAGGCAGCCAGGCGGTGGTTGCCGCTACCGCGGTGAGCACCCCGAACGCGAGCCACAGGAGGAGCGACAGCGCCAGCAGCCGCGGACGAAACAGGCGCGCCACCCCTCGCGCGCCCACCGGGGCGGCAACCACGCCGACCCCGCCGACCATGGCTTCAGCGGATTGCGATTCCATGCCTATAGCGCGTCCCGAATCAGCGCGCGATCGGAGAGCCACCTGATCGATGTGACCAGGGCGAGCCAGCCGCCCCGCAGAGCTGGCGTGTCCACGCTCAGCCGAACGTGCTTGTGCGCTTGACCAGGTACGCGGCCGCCTCGGTTCGCCTGGCCACCTCGAGCTTTCCAAGGATCGTGGAGACATGGTTCTTCACTGTCAGCTCAGACAGGTGCACGACCTTGGCGATCTGGGCGTTGGTCTTGCCTTCGGCGACGAGGCGCAGGACATCGTCCTCCCGCGCCGTCAGCCGTGCCAGCTTGTCGTCCTTGCTGGCGTTGGGGTCGCGGCGGAGTCTCTGCAGGACGCGGTCCGTGACGGCGGGATCCAGCAGGCTGCGGCCGTTAGCCACCTCGCGGATTGCGCGCACCAGCTGCGCTGCATCGATGCGCTTGAGCAGGTAGCCCGAAGCGCCCGCCATGATGGCGGCAAACAGCGCCTCATCGTCGTCGAAAGACGTGACGATGATCACGCGGGCGTGCGTCGAGCGGGCGCGGATCTCCCTGGTGGCCTCGATGCCATTTCCCTCCACCAGCCGCACGTCCATCAGGATCACATCCGGACGCGTCCTGACGGCCGCCTCGACAGCGCCCCGCATGGTGTCCGCTTCGCCGACGACCTGCAGGTCGCTTTCGGATTCGAGGATCATGCGCAGGCCCTGGCGGACGATCGCGTGATCATCGACCAGGAGCACGCGTGTCTTGCTGGGAGTGCCTTGCGGCTGGTCGTCCACGGCCCCAGCGGAGTATAGGCGGAGGTGCCGAGGAGACCCGTCCTTCATACCGTCTCCACGACCGCGGGCTGGCGGGACTCTTCGTCCACTGGTCGGGGGGTCAGCACTGTGCCGGGCGCGGGCAGCGCCACTCGGACGGCCTTGGGGATCGACACCACGTCGATGGGCAGCTCGCCGATCAGGGTCCCGTCGGCGTGCACGTGGCACGGGTATTCGGACTGGATCTTGAGCCTCATGAAAGGAATGCGCTCGATGTGGTAGCCATGACCCTTGTGACCTTGGCGAAACTGCTTGGCCGAGGCGATCAGCTTCAGCCTGCCCAGGTCGTGGTAGATGGTCAGGTAGAGGGCGGGGTCCCGAATGTCGATACCTGGCGCGAGGTTCAGATGGGCGCCCGTCACCGGCGAGTTGCTGATCGTCATCGTGAAAGCCGTCACCGTGATCCGCTCGGACGGCGGATCGATCTCCATGACGAGCTCGACCGACCGGTCGTTGGACAGCTTCAACGGGGCCGTGATGATGTCGCGGAATCGGTGTCGCACGAGCGCCTCGCCGACAGGCCAGAGGTCCGCCTCCAGGCCGATGCCGGCGCCCTCGAAGAAAATGTAGTCACCGATCCGGCCGGCGGAGATCCACTGCGGTTCCTCGACCAGGGCGATCTCGACCGCTTCGTAGGGGTCGTGTGGCAGCCCGCATGTGGCCGCGATGTTGTTGTTGGTGCCGCAGGCGACGAGACCGATGGGGGTCTCTGTACCGATCAGAGCCGAGGCGATGGAGCGAAACGTGCCGTCGCCACCGAACACAAGAATGCGCGAAACGCCCTCTTCCGACTTCTTTCGCGCCCAGGCTCCCGCATCGATCTCCGGCGAGAGCTTGAGAATCTCCACGTGGTTGCGAAGCCGCAATCGAAGCCACGGTTCAAGCGATGCCCCCGCCTTTTGACCTGAGTGGGGGTTCAACACGACTGCGATCTTTTCCATTTCAGGTCTCCTTTGATGTTCGACGCCGCACCGGCGGTGGCAGCCCGGGTTTCATCCTCAGCACAGGGGGCGCGGTCGCCGAGTGCAGTCCAAGGGCGATGAATCCAAGAGCGACGAACGTAACCAGCACCGCCCCAGCCGGCAGGCCGAGCAGCACGGCAAATGCCCGGGTCAGACCGTAGTCGTAGCGCACGTCGCCGTTGATCCCGCCCAGCACCATGAGGATTCCGATCACGGTGAAGGCGACGCCTCGGCCGAGGAGGCCTATGCGGCCTGCGAGGACCCACAGCGACCACAAGCGCGGGTTCTTCTCCTGGGGTAGGAAGTCGGACCTGAACGGCGCGAACCAGGCGTCCATGAACTGGCCAATACCGGTGATCAAAACAACTCCGCCGAACACCGGCAGCACCCAGGTCGTCAGCTGCGGGCCGAGGAGCTTGTTGATTCCCAGGGGCAGACTGCCACCGCCGCCCCCACTCGCGGCTCCTATCGCAAACTGAATGGCAAACAAAGCGAGCCCGGCATACGCGATCGCGCTCCAGAGGAAACCGACACGGGAGATGATGCCGTGCCAGTTGCCGCCACGCTCGAGAGGGTCGGCAAAAGCACGCACGAGGCCCCAGAGCGAGTAACCGAACAGGCCGGCGGCGGCGAAGATCGCAATCGGGACCTTGAGCCCGTTCGCCAGCACGAGGGTGAGCGATCCCTGCAGGTCAACGGACTCTGAGATGCCGATCGTGGCCGCGACCGCGACCACACCGATCAGGGCGTAGAGAATTCCGCGGACGAGCAGCCCGAAACGCTCGAGCGTCATGAGCACCGGATGGAAGATGAATCCGGGCATCTCGACCCGCAGCCCGGGTTCCATCTCGAGGGGTCGCCGGTGGTGGGTTTCGGCTTCCCGCGCGGCCGTAGGCACCACCTTTTCAGCCATGAATCCAAGTCTTCGTCCGCGGCATCAAGACGACCAGTGCCGAAAGAGGCCCTCCGTCTAGCCCGAACCGCCTCTGCGAAGTACGGTGACTATGCGGCCTTCCGCGCGTCTCTCTCGTTCTCCGTTCGCGTTTTCGGCATGAGCACCGGATCCGAGATCCACCGGATCGACAGCACGAAGCTGAGCCAGCCCACCCCGATGAGAAGACCGGCCAGCACATCGGTCGGCCAGTGCGCGCCGGAGTAGATGCGGCTGAACGCTCCGACCAGGACGAACATCACCGCGACCGCCCATCCCAGCGGCTGCCACCGCCGCGGGATGTACTTCAGGCCGAGGCAGGTCATCAGGATCACCGCGTAGAAGACGAAAAGGATCGTGTGGCCGCTGGGGTAGCTCGAGGCGCCAGGGTGCTCGGTGACGCGCAGCACGTCGGCGACCGTAGGACGAGGCCGGACGACGAGGCTGACGAGCGCGAAGTACCAGCCACTGGCGAGAGCGCCGGCGATCAGGAGCCGCCAGGAGTGGCGGTTGAGAATGAGGATGATCGCGAAGACGACGGCCTCCGCTTCAATGCCGAGCGGCCCCCCGATCTGCCGGTAGAAATCGAACAGCCCTGTCAGGGGCCTTACGTTGATCGACTGGAAGGCCCGCTCGATGGAAGCGTCAATCGATAGGAACGGGCTCGTATAGACGAGCACGGTCAGCGCGGCCAGGGCCACAGCGCAAATTGCCGAGACCACCAGCAGGGGTCGGTGAAAGTGCGATTCGCGGGTGCCCATCACTTGCGTCTGCGACACGGCGGCCGGGGGCCGGGCAGAGGCCATACCCATGGGGTCGATGCTGGTGCCCCACGGCTGACGGGGCCAGTGCCGATGTGCGCCAAGCGCGTGCTCCGAACCGCACCTCCCGACCTGTCCGAACGGCACTTCCGGCGCTTGCAGTATGTAGCCATGGTCAACTGAGCCGTGTCTCTCACCATCGCAGAGTCGAGCGCTCCGCGAGCGCACGAGCTCTCTTCGCTCGCACGGGCGAGACAGATCGCGTCCGTGCTCGCCAAGCACCACTTGTGGCACCTCATCGAGCTCATGGCGCTCGAGCACCTGGTGCCGTTCGCCCGCGAGCGGTCCGCGCTCGACAGGAAGGCGGCGACGCTCGATCCCGCCGAATTGCGCCTCGCGCTCGAGCAACTCGGTCCAACGTTCATGAAGCTCGGACAGGTGCTCTCGACCCGCGCGGACCTCCTCCCGCCCTCATTCCAGGCCGAGCTGGCGCGGCTGCAGGACCGGGCACCGATCGTGCCCACGGAGACGATTCTCGCCACGATCGAGGCCGAGCTCGGCCGCCCGTTCGACAAGTGCTTTGCGACCTTCGACCACAACGCGCTCGCCACCGGCTCGATCGGCCAGGCCCACCTCGCGACGCTCGAGGATGGCACCGAGGTGGTCGTCAAAGTCCGCCGGCCGGGCGCCGTTGAGCAGATCGACGAGGATCTGAAGCTGCTCCACCGCCTGGCCGCCATCGCGAGCAGCCGCCTCGGATCGGCCGATGGCTGGGACCTGGTCGGCGTCGTCCGCGAGTTCGACGCCAGCCTGAGAGCTGAGGTGGATTACCTGCACGAGGGCCACAACGCGGAGCGGTTCGAAAGGAACTTCAAGCAGTCAACACACGTGCACATTCCTCGGGTCTACTGGGACTCGACGACCACGCGTGTGCTGACGATGGAGCGGGTCGTGGGTAAGCGCATCACGGATGCGACTGGCCTGCAGGCGGCGGGGATCGACTGCGACGAGGTCGCCGACAACGCGACCAGGATCGTGCTGAAGATGCTGCTCGAGGACGGCTTTTTCCACGCCGACCTGCATCCCGGAAACCTCTTCATCGAAACCTCGGCGCGAATCGGCCTCATCGATTTCGGCATGGTCGGGGTCATCGACGAGCAGGCCAAAGCAGGCCTCAGCCAGCTCGTGATGGCGTTGGTGCAGCGAGATTCCGACGGCATGGTCGACGCCCTCGCCGCGCTTGGCATGGCGGACCCGAAGGTGGATCGCGCCTCGCTCAGGAAGGACCTCGACTCCCTGGTCGCGGAGTACTACAGCCAGGCGCTCGGAGACACGAAGCTCGGTGCGTTTCTCGATGACGTCTTCGGGGTGGTGCGCTCGCACCGACTGGTCATGCCATCAGCGCTGTCGATGCTCGCGAAGACGATGATCACCGCCGAGGGTATGGTGGCGCAGCTCGACCCCAGCTTCCAGATGATGCAGGCGACCGAGCCCTACGTGAAGCGCCTCGTGATCGAGCAGAACTCGCCCGAGGTGTGGGCAACCCGATTCGGGCGGTCCGCTCCCGACGTGGCGTGGCTGGCGACAGAGTCACCACGCATCCTCAGGCGCGCAGTGACCTCGCTCCAGAAAGGCGAGCTCGCGCTGGCTGTCGAGCCCAAAGGCCTCGAGCCATATGTGCACCGCATCGAAAGGTCGGCGAACCGGATCGTGCTGGGAATGATTCTTTCCGCGCTCGTCATAGCGGTGGGTTTCGTCGTCTCGGTCTACCGTCCGGGAGTGTCAGAGCTGCTCGACACATTCCTTGCAGCGGCCGCCGCGGTGGGGGCTGTGGTCCTCCTCAGGCTGGTGTGGTTGTCCAGGCGCAAGCGGCCGAAGTGACCGCAGAGAGCGCCGTCGCGGTTGCACCTGCGCCTCGCGGGCCGAGACTCCCGTCGGGCTTGATGAGGTTTGCCCGCTCCCGCCGTCACGACTTTCCCGGAGTCATCGCTCTTGCCACCATCGCCGTACTGGAGACATTCGGCACCATCGCTTTCGCGGCCTCGGATCTGGTCAACGAGCGCGGCACCTCGGCTCTGACGGACGGCCACTTCCAGCCGCAGTGGGACGTTGGCCTCGCGGGCATATTCCTGCCCGTCGTCATCGTCGCCTGGTTGCTGGGCAAGCGCCGCCCGATTCGAATCCTTTTCGGAATCGCGGTGTGGGCGGCACTGATCAACGTCGTGACGTCGGTCATAAACGTCCTGGGAACGATCGGCCTCCACACCGGCAACACCGGGGCGGCCACTCTGCTCGTGGATGCCGGGTTGTTGTGGGTCATGAACGTGGTGGTTTTCGCCCTCTGGTACTGGAGCACCGACGCGGGAGGCCCAGACCGGCGCGGGACCCCCGCTGCCAAGAGGCCCGATTTCGAATTCCCCCAGCAGCGCTACGAGATTCACGGCTGGGAGAACTGGACGCCCGGCTTCCACGACTATCTGCACACGGCCTTCGTGATCAGCCTTGGCTTCCACGCCGGGGTGGCAGAGGTTCTCTCCGCGCGGGTCAAGTACGTGAACATGGTCCAGGCGGCCGCCTCGGTATCGATCCTCGTGCTGGTCGTTGCGAAAGCGATCGCCAGCTTTACACCGGCCGCTTGACCGACCGGCGCCCCAGGTGACCACCCACGACGCCATCGTGGCAGCATCCGCTCCCCGGCCGCAGGGCAGTGTGGCCTGGCTGCAGGCGATTGCCCGATCCCGGCGCCACGATTTCCCGCGTGCTGGCGCTCGCCATCTCGGTGACCATCCTCTTGATGCTGGTCGCCAAAGCCATCGCAACATTTACGCCGAGCGCGCGATCGGCAGGAGGCGCGATGTCCTCAATCTGTCTTTGATTCGGCGTAGCGTTGACCCGGCGTTCGAGGCACGCGCCTCGACATCGCCCGCCGACTGGGACAGGGGAACAACCATGGCTGGTAAGGCCGCTGCTTCGCCCTCCCCGGCCGCTATCGCTCGCGAGGAGCGACGGCTCCGGACAATGACCAAGGCCCTGCTCACAACGCATGGCCGAAGGTCGTCGCTAGGTCTCGTCGCCGCGCGCGCTTCTCAGGCTGCCCGCGCGGATGTGGGCGCGATATTCATACGCGACGCCATCGGCGACGATGTCATCCTGTCGCCGGCCCGCCGCCTGTCGGCTGCGGGTCTCGCGGCCCTCGGTTCGACATCGCCGCTGGCGGCTGGCCTGCTCAGGAACCCGCTGACCAGGCCAAGGTTGATTTATCTCGAGGACGGCCGGCTGGGGACGGCGATGTTGTGGGGCGTGTATGGCTCGAAGCATGCGCATGGGGTGCTGCTGGTGGCGAGAAGGCGCGAGGCGCAACCGTACTCCGAGTCGGACCTCCCGCTGCTGGCGCCCTTTGCCATCGAGGCCGGCCTGGCCGTCATGTTCACTGAAGCCAGGCACGACCTGGAGCGTGGGCTGCTCGCGCAGGATCGAAACCGCATCGCGCGAGAGCTGCACGACGGCGTGATCCAGTCCCTGTACGGGATCGGCATGGTCCTCGCAGGGGTCAAGGCGCAGACGTTCCAGCCTCCCACACACGATCAACTCTCGGCGATGACCGAGTCACTGAACGGCGTGATCGACGACATTCGCGCCTACATCCATGACCTGACGCCGCCACGGCTGGCAAGCCGCGGGCTCGGACCTGAGCTGTGCTCGCTCGCCAGTGAATTCGAGGCCAGCAGCGGGGTCATCACGTCGGTGCGGTTGAATGACGGGGTCGACGAGATACAAACGGCCATGGGAAGGGATCTGGTACAGATCGCGCGGGAAGCGCTCTACAACGTGGCCAAGCACGCGGCGGCGTCCAGGGTGGTGGTCAGCCTGCGCTGCACCGCCCAGAGCATCAGGCTCGAAATCTCCGACGACGGACGCGGAATCACTCGGAAGCAGAGGTCATCGATCCGCGGACTGGCCAACATCGTCCGGCGGGCTGAGGCCTGGGGCGGAACGGCTGAGATATCCGCCACCGGCGGCAATGGCACGCTCGTGCGCGTCCTGCTGCCGGCGCACGCCGCCGCCATTGCCCTAAGCGCGATCGCCGTCGCCGTCTGACGCCGGTACGGTCTCGATCCCCGCTACCCCCCGCTGGCCGTCCGCCTGCCCGCGATCGACGTGCCGCACGTGATTCAGGACCTGCTCGAGCATGTTGTGCTGGACGGCAAGCTCCTTCTGCATCGTGAACAGACGGCGCTTCAAGGCGGGAACATCCTCTTCCTGGCCGAGCCACATGGCGGTCAACTGCGATGACGCGAACCCGACCAGCCCGATCGCCGCGAATATGACCAGCCCGGCGATGATCCTGCCCTCCTGCGTCACGGGCCTCACCTCGCCGTAGCCCAACGTGGTGGCGGTGAGGAACGAGAGGTAGAGCGCATCGCCGAAATTCTTTACCGCTGCGTTGACGCCATGCTCCACCAACCAGAAGCCATAAGCCGACCCGGCCCAGAAGATGAGGAGAGTCGGTCCCAGCAGCCAGCCCACCCGAGGCGATCGGGCATCCGCCCCGACCTCACGACCGACCAGGAAGGCTCGGACCAGCGAAGCGATGCGCAGGAAGCGCAGTAGACGGGCGAACCGAAATACACGAAGGGCACCGATCAGCGGGATGCACGTGACCAGGTCCAGCCAATGCCCTCGCAGGTAATGGAGTCGAGATGGCGCATCCCAGAACCGAATCGAGAACTCGAGCAAGAAGATGACCGCCACGCCGACGACCAGGGCCGTGCCCTGGTTGAGGCCGGGCGCAAGCTCGTCTTCGGTGAAGGCCAGCACCACGTATGCCGCCGTGAGGACACCCATGGCGATCTCCCACGGCAGCTCGTGCCGATCGATGAAGGCCGTGATCGTGCCCCGCCTCAGCATCCCTGAACACTGGCCCGGCCGGCGCACGCGTTGAAGTGCCGAACGGCCCGGATGTGGTTGATCCGGTCGGCTCTGGCGAACAGGCCCTTCCAAGCCGACGATCGGCTTCTCAGCACAGCCAATGGGTATCTCAGAGAAGTTGGCGGTCCAGCCCGCGGCCGTGCGCCTTCGCGATCGCTGGGCGCGCGCAGCAGGCCGCCTCAGACTCCTCGTGGACGAGCGGCATCACAGCTTTCCTGGCGTGCTCGCGATTTTCTTTGTCACGGCGCTCGCCAACGTTGTGGGCGCGACAGTCGATTACACCTTTCACTTCGGCCGTTATCAGAGCTCTCTCACCCTGCCAAGCTCCAGCTATCTACACTCCATACTTCTCAACCCAGGTAACGCAGTTTTCCTGGTGGTGGTGGTTTGCTGGCTGCTGAAGCTCGCCAAGCTCGCGCGAATTGCCATGTTCCTCGCCACCGCGATCATCACCCTCTTCATCTGCGATTGGGTTCTCGTTTTGGTGACGACCATTCCCTCATGGAAGGGGAACCTCGGCGCCGGCCTCTTGCTGCTCGACGCGGTTGCGATCTGGGTGCTGAACATCGTGGTCTTCGCTACCTGGTACTGGCTGCTGGACGGTGGCGGCGCCGAGCGTCGGGGGACCGAGCGTGAGGGGTGGCGCGATTTCTCCTACCCGCAGCAGGCCGAGAACATCCCGCTCTACAGGGCGTGGCACGCCGGTTTCAACGACTACCTCCACGTCGCCTTCATGGTCAGCACGAGCTTCACCGCGGGCACGGTCCACGTGCTGTCGAAGAGAGCCAAGAACCTCAACATGCTGCAGGCGGTGCTGTCGATCGCACTGGTGGCGATGGCCATAGGCCGGGCGATCGCCACCTTTTCGACAAGCTAGGCGCCGCTGCCTCGAAGGGCAACGGCGCCTGTCAGGTGCTTGGTCTAGGCCTTGGAGGCGAGCGTTGACCTGGTGTCCGCGGTCTGCTTGCGCAGCCCCAGGTTGAACACGTAATACAGGACGCCAGTGATCAGGAAGCCGACTATGAAGGTGATGTCCCCGATGTTCGGGTTGTTGGTGGGAATCGGACCGACATAGATGCCGAAGTCATTGGCGAAGAGGTAGACCGATACGACGAGCCCGACGGCCATCGCGACGACTCCCTGCCAGCGGTTGTATGACGTGTCGTAGAAGATGCGCTCGTCGCCGTAGTCGCCTCCGCGCAGCCAGTAGTCCACGAACACGACCGCCAGCCACGGCGCGATCCAGTAGCTGATCAGGAGCAGGAAGAACTCGTATTTGCTGCCGGGCGCGACCTGCGCCTGGAAGTAGACGCCCAGCGCGAAGCCGATCACGCCGACGAGGATTGCGAGGGCAGCGCGGCGCTGCCGCAGCGTGAGACCCATCTCGCGAATGCCCAATGAGACGAGCGACATCGTGCCGCTGTAGATGTTGATCGCGTTCGCCGCCACAGCTCCGAGAGCGATGCAGAGCAGAGTGAGGTAGTAAACGGGATCCGGCATCGCCTTTTGAAGCTGCGCCGTCGGTATGCCTTTGAAGAAGTCTGCTCCGGGAACGGTCACGAGCACCGCGCCCGCCATCTCGAGCACGACGCAGGAAAGGAAAACGCCGAAGCCCGCCCAGAAACCCACCATCTTCCGGTCGATCGTCGGCGGCAGGTAGCGGGTGTAGTCCGCTGCGAACGGGTTCCAGCCGACGGCATAGCCGAAGGCCGCAGTGAAGGCGAGCAGCCAGCCTCCCGGCACTGGTTGGGGCGTGTAACCGTAGTTGCCCTTGGTGAAGATGAAGAAGCACGCGACGATGAACACGATGCCCAGGACTGGCAGCGCCCAGCGCTCGAACACGTGGATCAGGTTGTGTCCGAGGGTGGCGACAAGGACCTGGGCCACAACGATGACCAGGAAGGCGAGCCAGAAGGTGTTGTTGAGGGCGGGGATCAGAGCCTGCAGCGCGAAAGCGCCGCTGACGCTGTTGACGATGAACCAGCCAAACGACGCCGTCAGGCCGTTAAGAGCCGCCGGCAGGATGTTGCCGAGGAACCCGAAGGCCCCGCGGCCCTGGACCATCATCGGCACCCCGAACTTGGGACCCCACGAAGAGAGGACGCCATGCGTGATGGACCCGAGCGCGGTCCCGACGATGATGGCAAGGGCCGCCTGCCACAGGTTCAGGCCCAGGAACGCGACGGCGATGACGCCGATGAAGACGGTGGCGAACTCGAGGTTCGGGGACAGCCACGTAAAGAACAGGTCGATGGGCTTGCCGTGCCTCTCCTTGAGGGCTATGTATTCGACGCCTCCCGGCTCGACGGTGGCGACCCTCTCCCCGTAGTCGCCCTCGCGAACCGGGACGTGCTTTTCTACCTCGTCAGCAGTCTGCATTGGCCTTCCCCCATGAAACGACCCGCCGGTGCTGCGCAGAGTTTAGGTCTCTGCTAGCCTCCCGTCGATGCTCGATCTTCTCCTGAAGGGCGCCCGCATCGCGGGGGAGTCGGAGACCAGGGAGATCGGGATCCGGGACGGCCGCATCGCCGAACCGGAGCCGGAGGCCCGCCAGGTGGTGGAGCTCGGCGGTGCGCTGGTGACGCCGGCTCTGGTCGAGCCCCACATCCACCTCGACGCCGTGCTCACGGTCGGCGAGCCCAGGCACAACCAGAGCGGTTCCCTTTTCGAAGGCATCGCCATCTGGGGCGAGCGGGTCAAGCAGCTGACGGTCGACGACGTCAAGAAGCGCGTGCGCACCGTCCTTCGCTGGCAGCTCGCCAACGGGGTCCAGTTCGTGCGGAGCCACGTGGACGTCTGCGATCCGGAGCTGCGGGCGGTGCGCGCCCTGCTCGAGCTGCGCCAGGAGATCGGCGACCAGATGACGCTGCAGCTGGTCGCGTTCCCGCAGCAGGGCATCATGTCCTTCGAGGGCGGCGAGGAGCTGATGAAGCGCGCCGTCGACCTGGGCGTTGACGTGGTCGGCGCGATTCCGCATTTCGAGTTGACGCGCGAGTACGGCGAGCGTTCCGTGAAATTCGCGATGGCGCTTGCCGCGGACAAGGGCCTGCGCGTGGATATCCACTGCGATGAAACCGATGACGACCATTCGCGCTTCGTCGAGGTGATGGCGGCCGAGACGATCCGGCTCGGCATGGGCGGGCGCGTCACGGCCAGCCATACGACCGCGATGCACTCGTACAACGCCGCCTATGCGTACCGGCTCATAAACAACCTCAAGCGGGCGCGGATGCACATGGTCACGAACCCGCTGGACAACTCGGTTCTGCAGGGGCGTTTCGACGCCTATCCCATCCGGCGCGGCCACACGCGGGTGAAGGAGCTGCTGGCTGCGGGCGTCAACGTATGCGTCGGTCACGACTCCGTCATGGATCCCTGGTATCCGTTGGGGTACGGTGACCCGCTCCAGGCCGCGTTCGTGCTCGCTCACTACGGCCAGATGTCGGGCCACAGCGAGCTGAGGACTCTCATCGACATGATCACCTTCAACCCTGCGAGCGCCCTGGGCCTCGAAGGCTATGGGCTGCTGCCCGGATGCCGAGCCGACCTGTGCGCCTTCGCGGCACCCACCGCGATGGACGCCATCAGGCTGGTTTCGCCGCGCAAGCTCGTCCTTCGCGCGGGTAAGGTCGTCGCGCGCACCGAGCCGGCGCGCACGACGGTGATCTGGGACGGTCGCGAGGAGCCGGTCGACTACCTGAAGCCTTCGAAGACGCTGTGATCCGGATCACAGTCGGCGACTTGCGATTCGCGGCCCGGCTCGAGAGCGAACGTGCGCCCAGGAGCAGCGCGAAGTTCCGCGCCATGCTCCCGCTCACGGCGAAGCTGATCCAGGCACGCTGGAGCGGAGAAGCGTGCTGGATCCCCTTCGGCGACCTCGCCCTCGACATCGGCTACGAGAACCACACGAGCTACCCGGCGCCCGGCGAGCTCCTTCTTTACCCTGGTGGGCTCAGCGAAACCGAGATCCTGTTTCCTTACGGCGCGACGAGATTCGCCAGCAGGGCGGGCCAGCTCGCCGGCAACCACTTCGCCTCGATCGTCGAAGGCAACGATCAGCTCGCCGTGCTCGGCCGGAAGATCCTGTGGGAGGGCGCGCAGGACATCTCCTTCATGGAAAGCGACGACGCCTGATCGCTCGCCGGCGGGGACCGCCATGGAACGGCTCGACATCCTGGGCACGCTGAGCGAAGAGGCGGGCAGGCTCACCAGGCCATATGCGTCGGAGTCGATGCGCCGCGCCAACGGGCAGGTGGCGGAGTGGATGCGCGCAGCAGGCATGACCGTACGCCAGGACAACGTCGGCAATCTCCGCGCACGTTTCGAGGGCTCCGATGCGGGCAGACCGCCTCTTCTCCTCGGCTCTCACCTCGACAGCGTGCGCGACGCGGGAAGGTACGACGGCCCGCTGGGCGTGATCGTCGCCCTCGCCGTGGTGCAGCGTCTACACAACGCCAGGCGACGGATGCCATTCGCGCTCGAGGTGCTGGCGTTCGCGGACGAGGAAGGGTTGCGCTTTGGGTCGACGTACCTCGGAAGCGCTGCCGCGGCCGGTACGTTCGATGCCACGGACCTCGATCGAACCGACGCCGATGGAATCTCGATGCGCGAGGCGATACGCCGTTTCGGGGGCGACCCGGATCGCATCGACGACGACCGGTGGGCGGCAGCACGGCCGCTCGGTTATCTGGAGGTCCACATCGAGCAGGGACCGGTGCTCGAGGGGCGCGGCGTGCCGGTGGGAATCGTGTCTGCCATCGCCGGCCAGAACCGGTACGTCCTTACCTTCACGGGCGAGGCGGGGCACGCGGGGACGGTGCCGATGGACCGCCGCCGGGATGCGCTCGTCGCCGCTGCGGAATTCGTGCTCGCGGTGGAGACCGAAGCACGGGCAACTCCGTCTCTGGTGGCCACCGTCGGCCAGATCGCTGTGCGGCCGGGCGCCACCAATGTGGTGCCTGGCGAGGTTACGGTGAGCCTTGACGTCCGACACGCGGACGACCCCCAGCGCGTGGCCGCCGCGCGCCGGCTGCTGGAGGAAGCCGCACACGTCGCGAAGCGAAGAAACATCGACCTCGCCAGCCGGCAGCTCAGCCAAAGCGGCACCGTCCCGTGCTCGCCGAACCTCGTGGCCGCGCTTTCGGAGGCTGTGCGCGACCTCGGGCATCCCGTCGTCGAGCTCGCCAGTGGGGCGGGCCACGATGCGGTCGCGATGTCTGCGCTCACGGACGTGGCGATGCTCTTCGTCCGCTGCAAGGGCGGCGTCAGCCACAACCCTCGCGAGTCGGTCACAGAGGCGGACGTTGCGGTGGCCATCGATGTGGCCGGCCGGTTCCTCGAGCTCGCGGCGCAGCCATGATTGTCCGCGGCGGCACGGTTGTCACTGCCCGAGGCGTCGAGGTGGCCGACATCGAGGTCGCGGACGGACGCATTACAGCCGTGGGCCCAGACCTTGACGAAACCGCCGATGAGATCGACGCCTCAGGGTTGCACGTTTTCCCAGGCGGCATCGACTCACATGTCCACTTCAACGAGCCCGGCCGCACGGAATGGGAAACCATCGCCGATGGGTCGGCCGCTCTCGCCGCAGGCGGCTACACGTGCTTTGTCGACATGCCGCTCAACAGCCTGCCAGTCACAGTCGATGCCGCCGCCTTCGACCTCAAGCTGGAGGCGGCGACGCGATCCTCAGCGGTCGACTTCGGGCTCTGGGGCGGCCTGGTCCCGGGCAACCTCGACGTTCTCGAGGAGTTGGCGCAGCGCGGCGTGATGGGATTCAAAGCGTTCATGTGCCCCAGCGGCATCGACGAGTTCCCCGCCTGCGACACCGCCACGCTGGGCGAAGGCATGGCGCGTATCGCGGAGCTGGATTCGATCCTGCTGGTTCATGCCGAGGACCCGACCCGGCTCGGGTCGCCGGCCGGAAACAGCGCCCGCGATTTCATCTGGTCCCGGCCGGCGGACGCAGAGCTGGAGGCGATCTCGCAAGCGATCGAGCTGGCCCGCCGTACAGGCTGCCCCCTCCACATCGTCCATGTCAGCACCGGGCGGGGCGCCGAATTGATCCAAGAGGCCCAGGAGCGCGGAGTCGACGTGAGCGGTGAGACCTGCCCTCACTACCTTCTCTATGTAGAGGACGACATGGAGCGCATGGGAGGCATCGCCAAATGCGCGCCGCCGTTCCGCACTGCCCTCGATCGCGAAAGGCTTGGCTGGATGCTGAGGGATCGCCGCCTGCCCATGGTCGTCTCCGACCACTCGCCCAGCACGCTCGCCTTGAAACAGGACGACGATTTCCTCAAAGTCTGGGGCGGCATCTCAGGCTGTCAGTCGACCCGGCAGCTGCTGCTGGCGAACGACGACCTGGACCTTCAGTTGATTGCCGCGGTGACGGCAACCAACGTCGCCGGCCGATTTGGGCTGGCAGGCAAGGGCGACATCGCGCCCGGTTTCGACGCGGACCTGTGGATAGCGGACCTCGGCCACGAGGACACCCTTCGCCGGAAGGACTTGCTCTATCGCAATCCGTTCAGCGCGCACGAAGGCCAGAGGATTCGCGGCCGAACCGTCAAGACACTTGTAAGGGGCGGCGAACCGGAAAGCGGTAGGTTCATCCGGCCAGCCGCGCGCTCATAGCCGCGATCTCGCGGGCGATCTCGTCCTCGTCGGCCGTCAGCAGCCTCCCGTCGAACACCACGACGCGCCCGTTGACGATCACCACCGACGCCCGTGGAGGCGGCGCGAGCGCGAGACCTGCCAGCGTGTCCGCCATGCCGGCATGCGCCAGGTCGTCGGCACGGAACACGGCGATGTCGGCGCACTTGCCCACCTCGAGCGTGCCGCAGTCATCTCGTCCGAGACAGTCCGCGCCTCCCCTGGTTGCGAGCCGCCAGGCCCCGCGTGCGTCCAGCGCCCTGGGCGCGTCCGCCCGGCCCATCATCGCCGCCCTGGCCCGAGCCAGGAACAGCGCCTGGTGCACCTCCACCGCGATGTTCGCGTCCTCGTTGCTGGCCGAGCCGTCGACGCCTAGACCGACCCGGGCACCGGCGCGGACGAGGTCCTCGACGCGGCACGCCCCCGCGCCGAGGCGCATGTTGCTCGAGGGGCAATGCGCGATGCCCGTCCTGGCCTCGGCGACCCGGTCCACCTCGGCATCGTCGAGATGGATACCGTGCGCGTACCAGACGTCGTCACCGGTCCAGCCGAGGTCCTCCATGAGCTCGAGCGGCCTTTTGCCGAAGCGCTCGAGGCAGAACCTCTCCTCCTCCAGGGTCTCGGCAAGGTGCGTGTGCAGCCGCACGCTGTGGCGCCTCGCGACGGACGCAGACTCGCGCATCAGCCCCGGCGTCACCGAGAAGGGAGAGCACGGCGCCACCGCCACGCGGCACATCGACCCAGGCTTCGGGTCGTGGAAGCGCTTGATCATCGACTCGGTGTCGGCGAGGATCGCGTCCTCGTCCTCGACCACGCTGTCGGGGGGCAGCCCGCCTTTCGATTCGCCCAGCGACATCGAACCCCGGCACGGATGGAAGCGAATCCCGAGCTCCTGGGCCGCGCCGACGAGCGCCTCGAAGATGCCGGGCCGGGCGCGCGGGAACACGTAGTGGTGGTCCGTGGAGAGCGTGCAGCCGCTCAAGAGCAGCCGCGCAATCGCCGCCCGCGCTGCGACGCGCACGATCTCGGCGTCGATGCGCGCCCACACGGGGTACAGGGCGCGCAGCCACTCGAAGAGGGTGCCGTCCGGCACGTAACCGCGCGTGGCCCACTGGTACATATGGTCGTGGGCGTTCACCAGGCCCGGCACGGCCACACAGTTGGACGCGTTGATCACCTCGTCAGCGGGTGGAGGGTCGCCTGAACCCAACCCTGTGATCATCCCGTCGCGAGCCAGGATCCAACCGCCCTCGATCTCGCGATCGCCCGTATACAGAAGGCCGGCCCGTATGAGCAGCGAAGCAGTCACTGCGCCGGGGTGTCGACGAGGTCGTGCGGGCGAACCGGCACGCGCGCGAGCCGGCGCCCGCTTGCCGCGCGTATGGCGGCGACGATCGCCGGCCCCGACGAGATGGTCGGCGGCTCGCCCACTCCCTTCAGGCCGAACGGAGAGTTCGGGTCGCCGAGCTCGAGGATGTCCATGCGCACCGGCGGCATGTCCAGCGTGGTCGGAAGCAAGTAGTCGGTGAACGACGGGTTGCGGATGACGCCGTCTTTGACCTGGATCTCCTCCATGACCGCGAGCCCAAGGCCCTGTGCCGCCCCGCCTTCGAGCTGGCCCTCGACCGCCTGCGGGTTGATCGCCTTGCCGACGTCCTGGGCCGTCGCCAGCTCGACGACCTTGACCAGACCCAACTCGACATCAACGTCGACGATCGCGCGGTGGGCCGCGAACGCGTACTGCATGTGAGCGTTGGCCTGTCCGGTTTCGGGGTCGAGTCGCGAGGTGCGTCGGGGCTTGAACTCGCGGGTCTCGTCGATCACCTCCTCCCCGAGCAGGGTCGCGAGCGTGATCACGACGGCCCCGGTGGCAGAGACGATCGCGTCCCCCTCCAGCCGCCACCCTTCTGATTCAGCGGCCCCGCCGCGGCCGGCATCGCTCAGCTCTGATTCGGCGAGCGCGAAAACGCGCTCGCGGACGGCTTTGGATGCCGCCTTCACCGCACCACCGGTGATGTACGTCTGTCGCGACGCGGACGACGAGCCGGAGGATCCGACCTGTGTGTCGGCGCCCAGCACGACGACCTCGCGTACCCCGAGCACGGTGCCGGCAATCTGGGCCTGCACCAGGACCACCCCCTGGCCGACCTCCGCGGCAGCCGTGTGCACCTCCAAACGCGGCCGCCCGCCCACGACCGAAAGCCTCACGCGCGCGGTCGAATAATCGTTGAAGCCTTCCGAGTAGCCGACGTTCTTGAAACCCACCGCGAAGCCGACCCCGCGGCGAACTCCTTCCCCGTGCGTGGTGTTGGACACGCCACCGGGCATCTGTGTGAGGTCGAGGTGGTCGGTCGGAACATCCGACGGCGCCGGCATCGCCTGAAGGCGGCGCAGAAGCTCGGCCACCGGGACCGGTCCATCGACCGCCTGTCCCGTGATCAGCGTGCTGCCCGTCTTCATCGCGTTGCGGATACGCAGCTCGACCGGGTCCATGCCGAGCGCGGCCGCGAGCCTGTCCATCTGCGCCTCGTGCGCATAGCAGTTCTGCACCGAGCCGAATCCGCGCATGGCGCCACACGGCGGGTTGTTCGTGTAGACGACCCAGCCGTCGATCGTCGCGTTCGGACATTCGTACGGTCCCACCGCGAAGCAGCACGCGTTCGAGATCACGGCCGTGGAGCTCGATGCGTAGGCGCCGCCGTCGAGAAGGATGCGTGCCTTGACATAGACCAGCCTCCCGTCGCGGGTGGCGCCGTGCTCGTAGCGCATCTGGGCCGGGTGTCGGTGCACGTGACCGACGAAGGACTCCGCGCGTCCGTAGGACATCTTCACGGGCCGTCCTGTTCTCAACGCGAGCATGCAGGCATGCGCCTGCATCGAGAGGTCCTCGCGGGCGCCGAACGCGCCGCCGATGCCCGCCATGGTCAGCCGGACCGCGTCGTGCGGAAGCGCGAGCACGCCCGCGAGCTGCTCTTGATCGACGTGCAGCCACTGGGTGGCGATGTACAGGTCGACGCCGCCTGCTCCGTCCGGTATCGCCAGCCCGGATTCGGGACCGAGGGGAGCCTGGTCCTGCATCCCCACCTCGTACTCGCCCGTGACGACGACGTCCGCGTCCGGGTCCTGGTCGCCCCGGCGGATCTTGATTCGGCGGGTGATGTTGCCGTCGGGGTGCAGCTTCGGGGCGCCATCGGTGAGTGCGAGCTCGGGATCAGTCAGCGGAGCGAGGACCTCGTACTCGATGCGCACCGCCTGCGCCGCGCGCCTGGCGTGCTCGGGATGGTCCGCGGCGACCAGCGCCACGGCCTCGCCCCAGTAACGAACCACGTCGATCGCGAGGACCGGCTGGTCGGGAATTTCCAGCCCGTAGACCTTCCGGCCTGGCACGTCCTCGTGCATGAGCACCGCGTGCACCCCGGGCATCGACCGCGCCTCGCTCGCGTCGATCGAAACTATCCGCGCGTAAGGGTGAGGGCTGCGCACGGTGGCGCCCCAGAGCATCCCGTCCACCTGCAGGTCGGAGGAGTATGGAAAGTCGCCACGCGTCTTGAGGGCGGCGTCGGGCCGCTGCACCGACTCGCCGACGCGGCCGCTCACCACCCCGGCGGGGGCGAGCGTCGGCTTCGCCGTCACGGCGCGACTCCCCTACCGGCCGCGAGGTGGACGGCGTCGATGATCTTCGCGTAGCCGGTGCAGCGGCAGATGTTCCCCGCCAGGGCCTCGCGAATCTGCACTGTGCTCGGCTGCGGTATCCGGCTCAGCAGGTCGTGCGCGGCGACGATCAGTCCCGGCGTGCAGAAACCGCACTGGACAGCACCGGCTTCGACGAAAGCTTGCTGGACCGCCTGGAGCGAGCCGGCCGCCCCGATGCCTTCCACCGTGATGATCTCGCGGCCTTCGGCCTGGCCTCCGAGCACCAGGCAGGCGCAGACAAGCGTGCCATCGAGGTAGACGGAGCACGATCCGCACTCTCCCTGCTCACAAGCATTCTTGGATCCGAAAAGGCCGAGTCTTTCGCGCAGCACGTAGAGAAGGCTCTCGCCCTCCCAGACGCCATCGGCGCCCGCCGGTTTGCCGTTGACCGTGCAGCCGATCTTCATCACGCCGACCGCCGGCGCTCGTCCCAGGCCCACGTGAAGGTCCGCCGCGCCAGCACCTCGAGCGCGTGGCGACGATATGCAGCCGTTCCGCGCACGTCGTCGATTGGCCGCGCCGCGGCGGCGACGAGCTCTCCGAAGCGCGACAAGGCGTTTGGGTCCACCTCGGCCGGCCGTTCCCACAGCCCGCCTTCGTCGAGAACGCCTGCGATGAACGCCTCCGCATCGCTCGCCCTGAGCGGCGTTGGTCCGGCCGAACCGATCCCCGTCCCCACGCGCTTGCGCTCCGCGTCGAGCGCGATCGCGAAAGAGCACACCGCGATGACCATCGCGTTTCTCGTCCCGACCTTCGAGAACTGCTGCGGGCCCTTCGCGCCCTCGACCAGGAAAGCCGCGATCAGCTCATCGCTCTTCATCGCGTTCCTCTTGGGTCCGATGTAAAAGTCGCGCACAGGAACCCGCCGGCTGCCCCGAGTCGATGCCAGCTCGACCAGCGCATCAGATGCAAGAAGAACCGGGTGGGCATCACCGGCCGGGGACGCAGACCCCAGGTTGCCGCCCACGGTGCCCCGATTCCGGATCTGCGGCGAGCCGACCGTGCGCGAAGCCATCGCGAGCCCCGGCAGGCGATCGCTCAGCTCGTCGATGATCCGCGTGTACGTGACGGCGGCGCCGACGCGAAGAAGCGGCCCATCCGTACCCCACTCCTCGAGCTCGGCGATCCTGGTCAGGTCGAGAATTGCCGGCGGCCGCTGCCGGTCGAAGTTGATCTCGACCATGACGTCGGTGCCGCCGGCGATGGGAAGGGACTCTGGATGGGCGGCCTTCATCTCGAGAGCCTCCGGCCAGGTCGTAGGTTGAAGGAACTCCATCCGCTACCAGGCGAGGCCCGGCTCCGGCGCGTCGTCGCGGGTCACCGTGCCCTCGATGAGCCCATACGGCCGGTCCGACGCGTAGAACACCTCGTTGGGATTCTCGAGCCCGAATGGCGACAGGTCGACCGCGAAATGATGCCGGTTGGTCAGCGAGAGGCGAATCTCAGCGATGTCAGCGCAGGCTTCGAGCGCGGCGGAAGCCATCGCGTACAAGGTCTGCTGCAGCGCGAGGCTGTGCTTGGTGGCGAATGCCTCGATCATCGCGAGGCGCGCACGCGTGAACGCATCCGCCCAATCCACCTCGAGCCGACCATAACGCCAGCGAGCCAGCACTCCCGTCGACAGCACCCTGTCTTTTGTCTCCTCGAGGGTCGTATAGCGATCCTTGGGATACCCCCAGAACTCGGAGCCGGTCGATTTGAGCAGCACGAGGTCGCTGAGCCCTGACACCACCCACGCGCCGTCCTTCGAGCTGGTCACGGTCGTCATTCGCTTCTCGGATCCGGCGCCGACGAAAGCGTGCGGATGCCCGCGGCCACCTGCCTCGAAGCGCGACCACCCCTGCTCGTAGATGGACACGCGCGCGCGATGCACGGATTCGAAATCGCGGGCAAAGTGTCGCGCCAGACGCAGACCGAACTCCTCGATCTCAACGACGGGTGCCTCCTTGGCGAACGCGAACACGGTGTTCTTCTGCGTATCGGTCGGTACCACCTTGCTGTTGTCGCCGGCGATGTGGCTGGCGTCGAAGTCACCCGCGAGCGCGATGCTGACGACGATGTCTTTGATGTCGTGCGTCTGTCCGCTCCTTGTCACGCGGACCAGGTGCGTCTCGGCCTTGCCGTACTGGTTGTCTCCGAGGACGATCTTCGTCATTGGCCTTTGTATGTCGAATAGCCGAACGGACTGAGCAGCAGCGGCACGTGAAGGTGAGTGTCTGTGGCGTCGGCAACGAACACTACCGACACTTCCGGATAGAAGGTCCGCACTCCCGAAGCCTTGAAGTACTCGCCGGCCGCGAAGTCGAGCCTGTACTCGCCTTGCTCGAGCGGCACGCTCGAGAGCTCCTTCACCCTGCCGTCGGCGCCGGTCACGGCGCGGCCGACCACGGACCACGGCCCGTCCGCCTTGCGCCGGCTGAGAGTCACCGCGATGCCGCCGGCCGGGCGGCCGCGAGCGACGTCGAGCACATGGGTCGAGATGCTCACTCGGAAACGAGCTTCCCCAGGCGAAGCTCCGCGATTTGCGCCAGCTCGCGGCGCGCCTCGGCAAACTCCACGGCGGCATCGTTGCTCATACGGCGCCGGAGCTCCGACCGGATCTCGTCCGCGCTCCGCCCGCTGGCTCTGATGAGAAAGACGTAACCGAACTTCTCCTCATACCGCTGATTCTCCGTGGCGAGGGCCGCGAGCGTGTTCGCGCCGGCGCGCATTGCCGCACTCTGCTCACGGGCAGAGACTTCCGGAGCGTCGCCACCGCGCTCGCCGATACGGGGGTGAGCCTTGAACGCAGCCACCCAGTCCGCATCGGTGAGGTCGTTCAACGCCAGCCACGCGGCGGTGATCAGCGACATGCCATCGGGGTACGGACGGCCCGACGCGATTCTCGATGCCCAGCCGCGGTTGGCGAGGCACGCATGGAGCCGTCTCGTCGCCTCTTCCTCCGGCAGGGCGTTGAAGTCGTCAATCGATGCCAAGCGGAACCAGCTGGAAACGGTTGACGTCGACCAGCCCGCGGTCGGTGATCTTCAGCTCCGGGATGACCGAAAGGGCGAGGAAGCTGACGCTCATGAAAGGCGCGGCCATCGAGACGCCCATCGCAGCGAGCCGGCGCTCCATCGAGCTCATCCTCTCGTGCACGTAGGCAAGGGGCTGGTCGCTCATGAGACCGGCGACCGGCAGCGGCAGCTCCTCGACGACGCGCCCGCCTTCGGCGATGACGATTCCGCCCCCAATATCCGCGAGGCGGCACGCGCATGCTGCCATGTCGGCATCATCCACGCCGATCACGACCACGTTGTGGGCGTCGTGCGCCACCGTCGAAGCGAACGCGCCGCGCCTCAAGCCGACGTTGGTCGCAAACCCAAGCCCGATCCGCCCGCTGGCGTGATGACGCTCCAGGACGGCGATCTTGACGAGGTCGCGTGCCGGGTCGGCGACGATGGCCCCATCTCTCACGGTGGGTTCGACCGCCTCGGTGGCCGTCAGCAGCTGGCCCGGGATGACTTTGATGACCCGGATGCGTTTGGGACCACTGGCGACGCGATACGACGTCGCCGACACGGGCGCCAGGTGCACGGTCTGGCGGACCCACTCCGGGACATCGAGCTTGGTGAAGCGAGGGGATGCGCCCCGCTTGAGCACCTGCCGAGGTTCGAAAGAGACGAGGTCGCTAAGGACCAGGATGTCCGCCTGGTAGCCCGGAGCGATCGCGCCCAGGCGCCACAGCCGGTGATAGGTGGCGGGATTGATCGTCGCCATGACGATCGCCGCCTCCGGGCTGATGCCCTCCTCGACGGCGACCCGCACCATCTGGTTGATGTGACCCTCATCGACGATGAAGCTCGGCTCGCGGTCGTCGGTGCAGAACACGCACCAGTCGCTGCCGTGCTGCTTCACGAGCGGGAGGAGGTCTCGCAGGTTGCGCGCGATGGAGGCTTCGCGCAGCATCACCCACATGCCGAGCCGCCTCTTCTCGAGCGCCTCCTCATAGGTGGTGGCCTCGTGGTCCGAGCGAATGCCCGCCGCGATGTAAGCGTTGAGGGCAGGTCCACGCAGGCCCGGCGCGTGGCCGTCAACGTGATCGGTGAGGCCGGTCGTGAGCTTGGCCACCTCTGCTTCGTCGCCGGCCACGACCCCTGGAAAGTTCATCATCTCGGCCACGCCGATCGTGCGGTGGCGGCGGAGCAGGCTCTCGATGTCGCCGGCTGTGAACGGCCGTCGCGGCGACTCGAATTGAGAGGCCGGCACGCATGACGAGGCCATGACGTACACGTCGAGCGGGAGATCGGTGCAGCAGTCGAGGAGCCAGTGGATGCCATCGGTGCCGAGAACGTTGGCGATCTCGTGGGGGTCGGCGACGACCGCGGTGGTGCCGTGGGCCATCACCGCCCGGGCGAACTCGTCGACCATCAACTTGGAAGACTCGATGTGCATGTGGGCGTCGATGAAACCGGGCACGAGATAGGCGCCGGAGACGTCCTGGCGCGTCTTGCCTTCGTAGCGCCCGAGCCCGACAACATGGCCGTCCTTGATGGCGACGTCCACCTCGAGCCATTCCCTGGTGAACACCGAGAGCACCTTTCCGCCGGCCAGCACCAGGTCGGCCGGCTCGTCACCCCGCGCGACCGCCATCCAATGCCCGTCGATGAGGGTCAGGATAAGGCTCAGCGTCGCAAAGGTTCAGTACGCGTACTGATGACCCGCACAGGTTCGAGGCCCAATCCTGCGGCTATGAAACGAACAACTCTCACGATCGCGCTGGCGACGATGCTCGCGAGCGCCTGTGGCGGTACACCCACCGCGAACCACTCGCCCGCCGGCGCCACGCCCTCGGCCGCCGCGGCTTCCCGCGCGCTCAGCTGCCGCCTTCCCGTGGCCGGTTTCGTGATCTCAGCGCCTAAAGGCCAGCCGGACAACAGTGTCGGACCCGACGGCCAGGACAACCAGAAGGGCACCGGCGGCTTCGTCGACCTGCCGGCCGGCACGTTCACGCCCACGAAGGACAGCGACCGCACGTACCTGGCGAGCGCCAAGCAATGGCTGCCCGTCACGATGCAGGCGGTCTCTCCCGACCAGCGCTCGTACGTCTTGAGCCGCCTGTCGCAGCACTCCGGCTCGGCGCCGACCGCAACCCTCTACCTCGTCCACGTCGCCACCAAGGCCGAGCACGCGCTTTTTGCGGCACCGGACGGCCAGATGGGATTCGTGCTCGCCTTCACTTCGAAGGGCATCTACGTCGGCGTGCTGTCATCGACGGGACCCGGCGCCACGGAGCTCCGAGTGATCGACCCGGCCACCGGCGCCACCCACTTGGTGGCAGGCAGTCAGACGCCCCCTGGGGTGAGCTACAGCGTCTTCACGGCGATTTCCGGAGACTTCGCGTGGGGAACTCGCATCACCGGTTCGCAGGCGCATCCTTCCTATGAGCTGCTCAGGCTCAACCTGACGGATGGAACGCTGGTGGTCTGGAAGCGCTCGGCGACCATGCCGCTGTTCGTTGTCGGTTTCGACGCGGACGGGCACCCGATCGTGAACGGAGCGCCGATTTCGGCCGACGGAGCGCAGTCCAACCTCGTGCTGCTTTCCGCGCCCGATCAGACGACCCCCATTGCAATCAGAGGCGGTGCCTTCTTGCAGGGCCGCGGCACTCCGGTCCGCGACGCCCACGGCACGTGGTTGGGCAGCGCCGACGGCTCGATCTGGCTGTATACGGCCGCCGGTCTCGAGAAAGTGGCGACGATCCCACCTCAGCCCGGCGGCAGTGGGCAGCCGTACGACCAGCACGCGTGGCGCAGCGTCGCCGGCCCCTGTTTTTAGCGGCTAAGGCGCTTCGCGCACGGTCACGTTCGGTGGCGCCGGCTCCAGTAATGCCGGTCGCGGCCTGCGCGTCGCCAGCGAGGAGCCGATCAACACGAGGACGAACCCGATACCCATGCCGGCGGTGAAGAGCTCGTGGAGCACCAGAACGCCGGCCACGGCCGCCACGGCCGGGTTGATGTACGTGATCACCGTGGCTCGCACCGGTCCGATCTCGGCGATGAGTGCAAAGAAGATGAGGAACGCCAGAGCGGTGCACACGACCGCGAGCACCGCCACTGATGAGACAGCGGCGCTGCTTGGCATCGATCGCGGCCAATGCATCGCGGCGATCGGCGCATACGCCAGCGCGCAAACGGCGAGCGCGGATGCGATGACGCCCACCGAAGGCAATCCCGACAGGTGGCGGGACAGGATCGCCGGGCCGACGGCATAGCAGACCGCGACCACACCCATTTCCGCCAACGGCACCCATCCGGTGGCGCGCAGGTCCAGACCGACAATCGCGGCGACCCCGATCAGGCCGAGCAGCAGGCCGGCGAGATTCAGCGTCCTTATGCCTTCCCGGTTGCCGAAAAACGGCGCGATCACGACGCCGACCAGTGGGACGGCCGAGATCAGGAGGCCGCTGAGAGAGCTGGAGATGCGCTGTTCAGCGCTGGAAAGGGCAACCCAGGGGATGGCGATCTCGATCCCGGCGAACAGGACCAACGGACGCCACCTCTGGAGGACGGGACGTAGAGCTCCTCGCCGGGCCGCAATGGGCAGCAGCAGCAGCGCCGCAACTCCCGTCCGCAAGAACACCAGCGTGACCGGGGTGAGCTCGCCCACCGCGATGCGGATGAAGAGATACGGAATACCCCAGATCACGCACATGGCTGCGAAGAGCAGCAGGCCACGTCGACTCAACCGGCTTCGACTCCCACAGGATCAAGGATTGCACGCCCCGTTCACCGGTCGTCTCAGGTGGGTTCGTCGGCCGCCTTTTGCACGAGCCCGACGGATCCGGCCACGACGACGGTCACCCGCTGCACCGAGTTGTTCTGCACGCCCTCGCGGTTCCAGCTCTGCGCAGCGGGTTGAACGTTGCCGGCGGCGTCGGTCGCGCGCACACAGAGCTCGTACTCACCCA
Organism: Candidatus Nitrosopolaris sp.; assembly: GCA_035636885.1. GTDB lineage: Bacteria > Chloroflexota > Dormibacteria > Dormibacterales > Dormibacteraceae > UBA10449. The sequence goes on along the minus strand of DASPYG010000176.1, from coordinate 5,350 downwards.
CCTCGGTCGCGTCCCACTCGAAGGTCCATGGGCGCCACGCGAATTCCGAGGGGCCGTCGCCCAGCGCGGCCGCGTTCCACGTGCGCCCGCCGTCCGCGCTCACCTCGACCCTGGTGACCTCAGCGCATCCAGACCAAGCGCGACCCGTCAAAACCTGCCGGGACGGCGCGAGGAATCTGACGCGCGAGGCGAAGTCGGGAATGCCGGGCGGGATCATCAGAGCCCGCGGCAGCATCCTCGTGACGGGCACACCCGCGTCGTCGTCGGAGAGCCGGAGGTGGTACGCGGTCGCCTGCTGGTAACCGCCGAAGTCGCCATCCAGCACGGTGATGCCCCGCAGCCACTTGACATGCGCCATGCCGTACCAGCCTGGGACGATCAAGCGGAGCGGAAAGCCGTGCTGTGGCGGAAGCGGCCGGCCGTTGATCTCGTACGCGAGCAAGACCTCGTCGCGGCGGCAGTCGGCAAGCGGAAGGCTCCGCTCGTACTGCTGCTCGATGTCGCCCTGGATCCCGCGGTCGATCCCGGTGAACACCACGTCGCCTGACTGCGACAACGGCACGACCTCATCGAGCAGAGCCGCCAGCGGCGTGCCGGTCCACTCCGCGGTCCCCACGGCTTCCGCCAGCCACGGCTGGCTCAACGGCCGGGGTGACATCCGCGCGCGGCCATTGCCGGCGCACTCGAGCGTCACCGCGATCGTCACCGAAGGCCTCGCCTTGATCTGGTTCAGGTCGAGGCGCATCGGGTGACGCACCTTGCCGCCGATCGTGAGCGCCCAGCTCGCCGGATCCACGGCCGGGACGTCGAAGTGGATGAGCAGATAGTGGAGCCCGACTGGCGTAATCGCGTACTGGAGAGCCTCCAGCGGCATCGAGTGGTTGCGAACCGCCAGCTGGAGCTCCTGCCGGGTGATGTCCGGCCCGTCGATCAGCGTGCCGGCCGGCACCAGGTCCGTGGCCTGTGAATCCATTGGACGAATTTTCGACCTCCCGGTTGGATCGGGAATGTGCAAACATTTGTTTGGGTGATTGGCGTGGACATCGGCCTCAACACCGCCGACCCTGCGACCCTGGTGGTCGACCTGAACTGCGCCTTTGCCTCGATCGAGCAGCAGCACGACCCCGGCCTGCGGGGCCGGCCCCTGGCGATCGCCGCGTACGCCACTGACGCGGCCACCATCGTGTCCGCCTCGAGGGAGGCGCGAGACCTTGGCATCAAGACCGGGATGAAGGTGTTCGAGGCCAAGGCGATCTTCCCGAACATCGCGATCCAGGAGCCGAACCCGCCGCGCTATCGCATTGTGTCGGACCAGCTGGTCGATATCATGCGGCGGCACAGTCCGGACGTCTTGCGGATGTCGATAGACGAGGCGTCGCTGAACCTGGCCGGCACACCCGACCTGGTCAAGCTGGGACCGGAGGGCGTCGGCCGCGCGATCAAGCGCGCGCTGCGGCGAGAGGTCGGCGAATGCATCACGAGCTCTGTCGGCATGTCGACGTCGATCTGGATGGCGAAGCAGGCCTCCAACCTCAACAAGCGCGACGGGCTGGAGCGCATCGACCACACAAACCTGGTGTCGGTGTTCGAACGCCTTCGGCTCACGGACCTGTCCGGCATCGCCGACGCCACCGCGCGGCGCCTGCTGCGGGCGGGCATCCACACACCGGTCGAGTTCCTCCGCTCAACCCCTGAGCGGCTTCGCTTCGCGGGCATGCAGCGCGCGGTCGCCGACGGCTGGCTTCGCCGGCTGAAAGGCTTCGAGGGTGGCGCGTTCGAAGGTCCCGCCCGCAAGAGCTACAGCCACTCGCACGTGCTGGCGCGGTCGACGAGCTCGCAGGGCGAGCTCGAGGAGCTGCTGATGCGCCTCTCGGAGATGGTCGGCCGCCGGCTTCGTGCTGCCGGCCGGCGCGGCCGCGTCATTTCCGTGAGCGTGGTCTACCGCCCTGACACCGAGCGTTTCTCGAGGCAGTCAACGCTGGAGGTCCCCATAGCGACGGGAGACGAGATCTATTCAGCGGCGCGGGCGCTGCTGGCGGGGCGGGACGTGCGGCGTGCGGTTGGCACGCTCGGTGTTGGGCTCGCGGGTCTCAGCGACGCGGATGACGGCCAGCTGGAGCTGTTCGGCGGACCGTCACGGCCGCGACGCGAGCGGCTCGAGGTGGCGATGGACGCGATCCGTGATCGTTTCGGCGAGGAGGCCGTGCAGCGGGCTCGGCTCCTCGGCCGGGCGCCGGTCGTCCGAGACCGCATCGCTTTCGGCAACACCGGGCACCCGGAAGAAAAGTGATCTGAAGATCAGCCGGTCACTGTGACCTCGACGGTTCACAAATAACGCCTCTTTAGCGCCAGCGCAATGTAATCAGGGTCGGGCGGGGTTTGGCGCCGTTCGTGCCGCCCACGCTTCGCGAAGGAGCTCGCGGACCTCTTCATCGGAGGTTTGCGCGAAGTCGTAGTAGGACTGGCCGACAGCAAAGAACGGTGACGGCATGGTCGCGCAGACCACCTCGTCGACGACGGATCGGAGCTGGCGGCACGTCGACTCGGGCGCTGCCGGCACCGCGACCACGATCTGCGCGGGATGCAGAGCCCGGAGGGCGCTGACGGCGGCGGACACGCTCGAGCCCGTGGCCAGCCCGTCGTCGACGAGGATCACCACCTTGCCACTGACGTCGAGCGGCCGCCGCCCGCCGCGGTATGCGCGCTCTCTCCGAAGGAGCTCTCGCGCTTCATCTTCGGCGACAACGCGGATGTCTTCTGGGCGAATGCCGAATGCACGTACCACGTCGTCGTTGACGACGATTGCGCCGCCGGTCGCGATCGCACCCATGGCGAGCTCTTCATGGCCGGGGACACCAAGCTTGCGCACCAGGAACACGTCGAGCGCCGCATGCAGAGCTCGGGCCACCTCAAATGCCACCGGCACGCCTCCCCGCGGGAGGCCGAGCACGACCACGTCGGCGCGGTCTCGGTATCGATCAAGAAGGCCGGCGAGTACGCGACCCGCCTCTCGCCTGTCTTTGAACGGTCGATCGTCCACCGATCCGGAATATACGAGCGCCTGTAGAAAGTCGAGCTCTAGCGGCCCTCCAGCCATCCCGCCACGGGGACGAAGCGGCGGTGCGCTTGCGCCGCGCGCCACCTGCACGCCACGTACAACAGCGCCACCAGCACGAGCAGGTAAGCCAAAAAGAGCGCGATGTCGGCGAAACCTGACACCTGGATGAGGTCCCAGCCCCAGACGCCGTTTCCCTGCCGCACGGGAAATTGCTGCAGGGCCGCGCTCTGGTCCATCAGGACGACCCCCGTGAACGGATCCACGAGTGGCCGCGGCAGCAGCCACGCAAACGCCTCCTCGATGGAGTAGAGCCCGCTCGGCGCTATGAAGCCATCGGCCATCGCCGCCCGCTGATACGCGGCGTCGGCGCCGAGGTTGAGCATGACGACCGAAACGATCACGCCCACGATGCGCCCGAAGGTGCAGGTCAGGACCATGGCGAGCAGCAGGAGCGGCATAGCGTTCACGAACAGAACGGCGATGTGCACGGCCGCCTCTCGCTGGTAGCGCCCGCCGAGATCGAACGCCTCCACCACAAAGCCCAGCACTATCGCCGCCAGCCCCAGGCCGCCCACGCCGACCAGCGCGCGGCCGAGCATGAAGGGCAAAGGGCCTGATGTGCCCCGCGAGCTGAGGCTCTCGAACTCGGACTTCAAATCGGGCGACAGCAGCCTATACGCGCTGACCAGCGCCCCGACCATCAGCGCGAAGCCGATGCTCTCGTTGGCGGTGGCAAGCTTGCCAAGCTCGGCGTGCACGGCGCCTGCGGGCGCTGGGGTCACAAGACGCTGGATCACCACCAACAACGCGACGCCCGCGAGGAGCAACGGCAGCAGACGCCCGCCCCACGTACGCCCCCATGCGATGCGGATTTCCGCGCCGAGGCCACGCGCGCTTTCATTTCGCTGGACGATTGCTGTGCCGCTCATGACCAGCCCATAAGTCTGCGGGTTCCTGATGGGCATGCTCGCTGCGGGCAACCGTGCGCAGCGGCTTGGTAACGTGGGTCCAACCGCTCAGTACAGAAGGAGGCCACGAGATGAAGATTGCTTGCGTGCTGGCCAACGGTTTCGAGGATTCCGAGTTCAAAGAGCCCTACGACGCGTTTCGGGCCGCCGGCCACGAGGTGACCATCGTCGGTCTCGATCCGGGGGCCCAGGTCGAGGGCAGCAAGGGCAAGGTGAAAGCGACCATCGAAGAGTCGTTCAAGGATGTGAGCCCCGACGACTTCGACGCCCTCTTGATACCGGGCGGTTTCAGCCCCGACCGCCTACGCGCCCACGACGAGGCTGTGAGCTTCGCGAAGGCCTTTATGAGAAAAGGCAAGCCCGTTTTCGCAATCTGCCACGGACCCCAGCTGCTGTTGACGGCTGACGAATACAAAGGGCATCGCATGACCGCCTGGAAGACCGTTCAAGGCGATCTCGAGAAGGCCGGAGCCGACGTGGTCGACCAGGAGGTGGTCGTCGACGGCAACCTGGTGACGTCGCGAATGCCGGCCGACATTCCGGCCTTCATTCGGGAGTCGCTCGAGATGCTGCAAGGGGCGCCGGCCAGACGCTAGCCGGCCCTCCCCACCCGGGCCTGCGGCCGGACAGGTGGGAGGCCAGGTCAGCGGCGGATGCCCGCCGCCATTGCCTCGAGCCTGCGGATCCTCTCCTCGAGCGGCGGGTGCGTGCTGAACAGGGTGCTCAGGGTCTGGCCTGAGAGCGGGTTGACGATGTACAGGTGCGCGAACGCGGGCTGAGCAGTCTGCGACGGGATCACCTGGGTGGCGCGCTCGAGCTTGCGAAGCGCTGAAGCGAGCGCCATCGGGTCTCCAGAGACTTCGGCCCCCGTGTGATCGGCCTCGTACTCGCGCGAGCGCGACACCGCGAGCTGGATAAGGGCGGCCGCAATGGGCGCCAGGATGATCAGCAGAAGGCCCCCGATGAGGCCGCCCGCACCCTGCTCACGGTCGTCCCGGCCGCCATACCCGCCGAACATCAGGCCCCACTGGGCGACATTCGCGATAAGTGTGATCGTGCCCGCCAGCACCGCGACCACCGAGCTGGTCAGGATGTCCCGGTTGCGAACGTGCGCGAACTCGTGCGCCAGGACTCCGTAAAGCTCCTCCTCGTCGAGGATGCGCAGCAGGCCCTCGTTGACGCAGATGGCGGCATGGGATGGGCTGCGCCCCGTCGCAAATGCGTTGGGCGAAGGGTCGGGGCTCACGTACACGCGCGGCTTGGGCACCTTGTACTGGATCGCGAGCCTGTCCGCCAGGCGGTGGAGCATCGGGGCTTCGGCCGG
>DASPYG010000175.1:0-3501 GCA_035636885.1 Candidatus Nitrosopolaris sp. | reverse complement strand
AGCGCGATCCGTTAGGCGCACGCCAAACACCTGCAGGTCAGGTCTTGTGCCAGTCAGCTCGAGCTTCCGAACCTTCGTCATCGACCAGCTGAGCCGCGTGATCCCACGTGTCCGCGCCCGGAGCATGTTCGGCGGGGTCGGCATCTACGCGAGCGATCGCTTTTTCGCCCTGATCGCCAATGACACACTCTACTTGAAGGTGGATGAGTCCAATCGCCCCGACTTCGAGGCGCGCGGCATGGGGCCATTCCGACCGTACGCCGAGCATGGGGAGGTCATGCAGTATTACGAGGTGCCCGCCGACCTCCTCGACGACCCGGAGGCGCTGCGCCCGTGGGCTGAGAACGCGATCGCTGCGGCGGGGCGTAAGAAGGTCAAGCGTTCGCGTCGCAGCGGTGCCTAACAAGCGCTTGCAGCTGGTGGGCGGTGATCCTTTAAGGAAGGCGGAGTGTTGTGCGCTGGCGGGCACGAACTATCGTTCAAACATCATTGCGCCCTGTGGGCGAGTCGCCCGCAGCTGAAGCGCACCCCGTTAGGCGGTAGAACCAAGGAGGTCACGCGTGCCACGAGCTCCTGACAAAGCCGTTGTCAGCCTCGCTCCGATGCTCTCTGTGCGCCGTGGCGCCGATGCCGTGGCGTTCTACAAGACGGCGTTCGGCGCAAACGAATTGTTCAAGATCGACGATGGCGGCTCGGTGGTGGCGCAACTCGCAGTTCAAGGCGCGAAGTTCTGGGTAGCAGACGAGTCGCCACCGCATCACAACTTCAGCCCGGAGACCCTAGGCGGTGCAACGGCTCGCTTCGTGTTGGTCGTACGGGACCCGAAGGCCGTTTACGCTAAAGCGGTGGCTGCTGGAGCAACGGAAGTGTGGCCGGTGCACGAAGAGTACGGCTGGCTCATGGGCCGGGTCGTCGACCCCTTCGGTCATCACTGGGAGATCGGCAAGCCGCTCGGCCCCGGCGTCGGTGAGTAGTCGCCGCGCGTGCTGCCGCCTAACGAGCTTTTGAAGTTGGCGCGAACCCGAAGTTTGCTCATCCCAGTCCGCTCTACAGCGTGCGGTTGGCCGGGCTCCTCTGGTGCGGCTTGGTTGCGGTCGTGATCTGGGCGGTCTTCGCACGATGACAGTGACTGAGATGGCTCGGTCGACCTTCCTCGACGCACCGTAGCCGGAGTGCCCGTGCATTACGAAGTCGTTTTTGACATCAACACCGTCGGGTACAGAGCGTGGTGGCTCCCGACCGTAATGCTGGTCTTCGCCATCGTGGCGGTACTCGTTGTCCGCACTGTGCCTCCTAGGCCCGGCGTGGTGATGACGCCCTTTCTTCGGGCTGTGCCGCACCTCGTCTCTAGCATGGCGGTTCTCTTTACGATCTTCTGTTTCGTGCTGACGTACCGGGAATTGGCCCGGCTGCACGATGTCCTCGCGTCGGGTCATGCCCAGGTAGTCGAAGGCCGAGTCACGGACTTCACTCCGATGGACGACTTCGGACGCAAAACGGAGAGTTTCAGAGTTGGCGACCAGTGGTTCGCGTACTCCGACGCCATAGAGACGGGCGGCTTCAATACCAGCAGCACTCACGGGGGCCCTATCCGAGAGGGTCTCCAAGTCCGGGTGACCTACGTCGGCGGTACGATCGTGCGCCTCGAGGCGGCCGGGCTCCAGCACCGTGGATCATGGGCTCACGGCCTCGCGATCGCGCTCAGGGCGTTGGGGCTTCTTCTCTTCGTGTCCGCCGGTGCCGCCCTTCAATCCCTCGGACGCCGGCTTGCGCGGTACCGTACGGGGGACCCGACGTCTTGGTGGCATGGGGGGTGGATGGAGGAGACGAACCCGAACAACTATTCCCTAGAGGGGCAAGCGCTACTCGACAAGTCCCGTGCGCGGATCCTTGCTTTCCAAGCGCTTGCGTTCATCGGCATCGCCATATTCATCAAGTTCACTTTCTTCACGGATCGCTGAACGTGGAGCTGAGGGATGATTTGGTGTCCCCGATCCTTTCGAGAATCAACATTCGAAACCGGCCGCCTAACAAGCGCTTGAAGTTGGCGGCGCCTGCTCTCAAGGGAAGCGTTACGCTCGTTATCATTCGAGTTGCGCGCCGCAGCGAAAGCGCGATCCGTTAGGCGGCCACATCGTCCTTCGCGGTCGAGGGAAACATGAACGCGAGCATCGCTCAATGTCGGTATCTGCTGTCGCTGGCCGAACCAATCCTCGCGGGCCTGGATGATTCGCACTGCGCACTGGAGCCCCAGCCAGGTACGAAAACAGCAGGCTGGCTTGTCGGACATCTCGCGGTGAGCGGGGACTTCGCCCGCCGTCTATGTGGCCGGCCCACTCTGTGCCCGGGCGGGTGGCGCCGCCTGTTCAACCCAGGCAGCCAACCATCCGTGGAGCCGAATACCTACCCCTCCATGGCGACGCTCTGCGACATATTTCGCCGGGTCTATGCGGACGTTTGTCTCGCCGCTCAAGAGGCGGATCCGTCGGCACTCTCGGCCCTCAACCCGTTTGCGCCCGCGCGCGCAACATTTCCGACCGCCGGTGACTTTGTCGCCTACTTGCTGAGCAGCCATCTCGCCTATCATTTGGGGCAACTCGTCGCGTGGCGTGCGGCCGCTGGCCTCGGCCGCCTTAACCGACCTGACGCGCTGGCCGCCTAACAAGCGCTTGAAGCTGGCGGCGCGCGCAAATTAGGGAATGAATCTTCCATGAGCGCGCCGCAGCTTAAGCGCGATCCGATAGGCGTTCACGAGTGTCCTTGAATGACCGATATCACACCATTTCAACCGTCCGACTACGAGGAGGCCATCGCCCTTTGGCAGCGGACCGAAGGCCTTACCCTTCGATCTGCTGACTCGTGCGAGGCGGTCTTGCAGTACCTCAAACGGAATCCTGACTCTAGCTTCGTCGCTCGGGAACAGGACACCCTCGTTGCCGCCGTCCTCGGAGGACATGATGGCCGCCGGGGCTACCTTCACCACCTCGCCGTTGCGCCAACCCATCGCGGCCGTGGGATAGGCAGGGCCCTCGCCGAGCGCGTGCTAACGGCACTCGGTACTCAAGGTATTCACAAGTGTCACCTCATGGTCCGTGCCGACAACGCCGACGCGTTGGCCTTCTGGGCTCATATTGGATGGGCCCAGCGCGCCGACCTCGTCATCATGTCTCGTACTGATCCGATTGCCGCGAACGCCTAACACGCGCTTGAAGCTGCCGGGCGCTCGAGTGGGAAGAATTGCGTTCCTCGCTCGCTACCTTTCGCCGCGTCGACATCGAGAATGTTTAAGATCCGCTTTCCACCGACCGAAATCGCTCACTGGGCCGCTCGCTATGCATTCCCCGGCGAGGATGCCCTCGTCGAGCGCGTGGCGCCTGCCGCGCGGGATCGGGGGTACCTGAAGCGACGAGAATTCCTGGACCTCTGCAGATGGAAAACTCCTCGGACCGCCAAGCGGTGTGCCTTGAATTCCTCGCAGCAGATCCGTGACGCCACACAGCT
>DASPYG010000174.1:0-7366 GCA_035636885.1 Candidatus Nitrosopolaris sp. | reverse complement strand
TCAATGCCATCCGCGAGGTCGCGCGCGGCGGTTCCGTGGTCGACACGAGGGTCATCGAGAACCTCATCGCCGAGCGCTCCCGTAACAAGCGCTCAGCGCTCGCCGATCTGACTCAGCGCGAAATGGAAGTGCTCGCAGCTGTCGCCGAGGGCAAGAACAACGCAGCCATCGCGCAGGCTCTCCACCTGAGCGAAGGAGCCGTCGAGAAGCACATCAGCGCGATCTTCTCCAAACTCGGGCTGACGGAGGAGCTAGCCGTTCACCGCCGCGTGAAGGCAACTCTCATTTATCTGGCGGAGGAGCGGGTACCAGAAAAGCGGTAACGAGTTCCTTGCGGCCCTTGACTGGGGCGGGGCCTAGCCGCTCGGCCCGCGGTGATGTGCTCAGAACCGAGTAGGTCGCCTCACTGAGCACGGTCTCGCCGCAGGATGCGAATTGCTGCAGGCGCTGTGCGAGGTTGACCGCGTCCCCGACCACTGAATACTCGGCCCGCTCCTCGCTACCGATCAACGCCGCCGCGACCAGCCCGGTCGAGAGGCCGATGCCGAGCTCAAATGCAGGCATTCCGGCCGACGCCCACCGCCCGTTCAGCTCGAGCTGTGCGCGATGCATGGACGTGGCGGCACGGAGCGCACAGTCAGCGTGATCGGGCTGCGAGTCGGGCGCGCCAAACACCGCCATCACGGAATCGCCGACGAACTGCATGACGGTCCCATGCTCCGCGAGGATGGCGTCGGTGGCGACGGTGCGGTGCTGCATGAGTTGGCCGGCCAAAGAGCTGGGGTCGGATGCCTCCGCGATCGACGAGTATCCACGCACGTCGGAAATCAACACGGTGACGATCAGTCGCTCGACTTCGCTTGCGCCGCGGCCGCGCTGACGCAGTCGGTCTGCGACACCGCCGGGCAGGAGGCGGCTGAGCATCTCACCCTGCTCTTCGCGATCGACGATGGCCTGGTGCAGCCGGCGGAGGTTGCGAACGCCGGCGTCGCCTCCGTCGATCGCCTGTTTCGCCAGTTTGAAGAAGAGGTGCTCGACTGATGCCGCGGCGTCGGCACTGGTGGTCTTCCGTTTGATCGCTATCGCCTTGATGGGCCTGCCTTCGGCCACCAGGGCGAGCAGATCCTCCTCCGCCGGCGACAGGTCGACCTCACCTAGCGGCCGGACCAGCGCTTCGACAATTTTGGGATCGAGCAGCGAGCCGCCGGTGCTAACCGTGCGGATTGCTCTGGCCAGCTGATCACCCGCGGCGACGGCGTCCTTGAGCAGGTAGGCGCACCCGGCTGCCCCCTCGCTCAGCAGGGCAACCGCGTAGTCGGGGTCATCGAATTGAGACAGGATCACGATCCCCGTGCCTGGATGGCGCTTGCGCACGAGCCGAGCCGCATCGATCCCCTCGCGCTGGAACGTCGGCGGCATCCGGATGTCGGTGACTATCACGTGTGGTGCGAGCTTCTCCGCGCAGGCAATCAACTCGTCGTAGTCGCCGGCCATGCCGACGACATCCACGTCCTCTGTCGCGTCCAACAGCGCGCGCAGCCCCTCGCGCACGATCAGGGCTGTCGTCGGCGAGCAGTACCTTGATCCATCCCATAGCCCTAAGTGGACGTGGTGACTCGACCTCGAGCAAGGGAGCCAGCGTCACGGCAACCGTGCGGCTAGCCCTACTCAAAGACGCCAGCCGACACCATCGACCGCAACTTGATCACGCCCTACGTTGCAGGGCGGAGGTTGACCAAATGAAATTTGAAAGTTCGGTTACAGCGGTTTCCTGGATTCCCTTCGAGGCGGTCACAGGATTCCTGGCCGTGCCCTTCGGCATGGGCCTGGCCCACTACGACGAGCCTCTGCCGGCCAGGCTCGACGATCTGGACGAGTGGCATCGCAGGGATCTTTTCCGCGAATGCAACGAGCTGAAAGGCTGGATCGAGGTTGAAGACGGGAAGATAGCCGCCTGGGGGCAACATGGCGGTGGACGCATAGGAGTGACGCGCTTGAAACTCGGTCCGAAGACGCTGACGGTCAAGGCCAGGGCGATGCCCGACATCCGTCCCGAGCCAGTCGTGACCGAAACGTACGTGCGCTTCACTCAGACATGTGGAGGCCGCACCGGCGTGCCGGCTCCACGAGCTGTGAGCCACAAGCCGCTCTTTCAGATCGACTCCGCGGTCGCCTGGACCACTCTGTCCCTGACGATCCATGCCGACGGCCACTCCGAGCGGGAGCTCGTCGGAGCCAGCTGCTTTCCACGTCACTGGATTTACGACGACGCCGGCGAGCTCGTCACGCAGACGGGGCTGACCGACTTCAGCACCTGGATCAACGACGCGTTCGGCGAGCGCACGCCGTGGGGTACGTACGACTCGCCCGCGATGGTTCAGCCAGTGGAAAGTGCGCTCGAGCGCGAGCTCGGGGCGATCATCGTCGGCGGCGCTAAGGAGAAGAGACGCGCGATCCCGAAGGGCAACACCCTCATAGAGCAGGGCGCTCCGGGCGACGAGATGTTCTTGGTGCTCGACGGCACGTTCGCGGTCGAGGTCGACGGCCAGGCGGTCGCACAGGTCGGTCCGGGGGCGATCGTCGGAGAGCGGGCAGTGGTGGAGCAAGGCTCGCGGACGGCGACGCTCCGCGCACTCACAGCCTGCCGGGTCGTTTCAGTGGCGCGCCGCTTCGCCGACGATCGGGAGCTTTCGGAGATCGCCGCCGGTCACCGAAGGGAGGAGGCCCGATAATGCCCCCATCCATGGACGGCGCGATCGTCCAGGCGGTGCGCCTCCGCAAGGTCTACCGGGGCGCCAACGAAGTCGAAGCCCTGCGTGGCATCGACATCGAGGTCGAGCGCGGAGAGATGATCGCCATCGTCGGACCATCCGGCTCCGGCAAGACAACCCTCCTCAACTGCCTTTCCGGCCTGGATTCCTTCGATGGCGGCAAGGTGATCGTTGACGGCCAGGACCTATCCGCCATGTCCGACCGCGCCCGCACCGCTTACCGCCGCGACCACATGGGCTTCGTCTTCCAGGCCTTCAATCTGCTGCCAGTGCTCTCCGCGGTCGAGAACGTGGAGATCCCGCTCCTGCTCCAGAACGTCAACTCGCGTGAGTCCCGCCGGCGCGCCTTAGAGATGCTGGAGGCGTTGGGCCTTGCCCATCGCGCCAATCACAGGCCTGACCAGCTCTCCGGTGGCGAGCAGCAGCGGGTGGCTGTTGCCCGGGCTTTGGTTCATAAACCCGCGGTGGTTTGGGCGGACGAACCGACTGGCAATCTCGACACGGAGGTCACGCAGGTCATCGTCGAGCTCCTGGTGCGAATGAACAAGGACGGCCAGACCATCGTTCTCGTCACCCACAACCCGCAGGTGGCCGAGCGCGCCCGACGCACGCTGCGCATGCGTGACGGCCGCATCGAGGTAGCCAGCGCCGAGCGCGCTGCAGCGGCCCGATGAACCTGGCCGTGGTCGTGATCGGTCTGTTCGTCCTTGTGTACGCCGCGCTTATCGTGCTCGCTGTACGCCGCCCACTTTTGGCACGGCTCGCGCTGCGCGAGGCGGTGCGGCGGCCCGGGCAGTCAGCCATTGTCGTGCTCGGCCTCATGGTCGGAACCGTGGCCATCTTCTCGAGTCAGGTCATGGGCGACTCTTTCCGCGAGTCCCAGACGCAAGAGGCCTACCTTGCCTGGGGCCACGTCGACATGGTCGCCGCTGACGGAGGCCGCTTCTTCGACCCAGCCATCGCTTCCGAGCTGGCCGCGGATCCCGGACTGAAATCTTCACTGGCCGGGGTGCAGGGGGGCGTCGAGCTTCCGAGCTCGGTGGTCGATCTCGATCGCGGCAATGCCAAGCCGCTGGTCACGTTGGTCGGATTCGACCCGGCTACGCAGGGCCCCTTCGGCCGCTACGTGCTTGCCGATGGAAGGACCACGTTGGGTCAGGACCTGGCCTCGGACCAGGTGCTCGTCTCGGCCTCGCTGGCCGGCGCCCTGGAGGCGCGGACTGGTGACCGGCTTCGTATCGCAGTCGGTGCCGACCGCGTGGTCGAGCTCCGCGTGGCGGGCATCGCCCAGGGCGAGGGGCCTGGCGCCTACACCCTCAGGCCGGCGCTTTTCATTCCGATCGCCAACCTGGGGCCAATGCTCGGCGGGCAGGGCATCAACGTGATCCGTCTGGCGGCCCCAGGCGAAGGCCAGGCCGAGCTGGACCGGGCACATGAGCTGGCGCCCATGGTGCGCGCTGTCCTGCAATCAATTGGGGGCGGAACGAGCCTTGCATTGCGGGAAGCGAAGAGCCTGGACGTCAACGCCAAGATCAAGCAGACAGAGACAGACAGAAGCCTTTTCGCTGGCCTGAGCCTGTTGGTCGCCCTGGCCGGGGCGGCGCTAGTGGTTAACCTCGGGCTTGCCCTGGCTGAGGAGAGGCGCCCGCGCCACGCCGTGCTCCGAGCCCTCGGACTCGGCCGCACCGGAATGGTGACCCTGTCAGTGCTGGAGGGCGCTCTTTACAGCCTGGTCGCCGTCGTCGCGGCCCTTGCCCCCGGAGCGGTCATCGGTCTTGTCATCGTCCGAGCCTTGGAGGGCGGCAACCTGCTGTACACGCGCCCCCTAGAGACCCGCACCGGGCTGCTGCTGTACACAATCACGCCCGGTTCGGCGGGCCTATCGGTCGCGATCGGGGCCCTGATCGTGCTGGCCACGCTGTTCGCCACCTCGATCCGGAGCTCCCGCATGCAGATCTCGTCGGCCATCAGAAACCTGCCTGAGCCGGCAAGCCGGCGCAAGCGATCGATCTGGAGGACTGTGTTCCTGACCGGACTCGGCGTGGCCTCGATCGCGGCCCTGGTTCCCGGCAACCTTTCCATCCGATTGGTCGGCGGGGTTGGCCTCGTGGTCGTGGCGGCGGCGCTGGTCGGCAGCCGGATCTCGGGCCGGCTGCGCGCAACCTTGACCGGAGCCGCCCTGACCGTGTGGGCAGCTGCCACGATTGTCGCCGTCGCATCTTCGACCCGGACCTGGGATCCCCTGGTCATCGGACTCGGCGCCCTCGTCGCCGTCTTTGGGCTAAGCCTGATCGTGGCGGCCAACCTACGTATTCTCGAAATACCGGCAGGCATGCTTAAGGGCGGAGCCCGGGCGACGCTGAGGCCGTCTCTCGCCTACCTCACGCGGCGGCCCCTACGAGCCGGCCTGGGCATCGGCGCCTTCGCGCTTGTGCTGGCCCTGATGACAACTTCCTCGGTGTTTGTCGCGACCTACCTCGCGCAGTCGCGCAGCACCCTGAGTGAATACGACATCCGCGTCACCGCGCCGACGACAGCAGGTGTCACGATTCCCGATTCGGTGGGTCCGGAGATCCTCATGGACGTCGCCATGCCAACCCGGCCTTATCGCGGAGAGGTGATCCTGAGCACAAACCCCAGCGTCCCGCAGGAGGATACCTACCTGCCCCTCTACTCGCTCAGCCCCGCCCAATTGGCGGCTGGACCATTCCAGCTGGCCAGTCGGGAGAGTCGATTCAAGAGCGACGCCGAGGTATGGGCGGCCATGGCGCAAGACCCTCACCTTGTCGTGACACCCACCTACGGGAATCCCGGCATGACTCTCACGCTGGCGGGACCGGACGGGCCGGTGCAGTTTCGCGTGGCGGGTGCCGTAAAGACCCTGGGACTCTGGGGCCTCGCCGGCTCTGACGCCGCGATGGCGCCCTTCGCCACGCTGCCGGTGGGCACCACCATCCTCGCCAAGGCTGCGCCCGGCGCCAACGTCGACGCAGTGGCCCGCCAGATCCAGCGGGAAGTCTTCAGCCAGGGGGCCGAGGTGACGACGGTCAAGGAAATGTTCGACTCGAGCGCCCGTGGCCCCCAGGCAGGGGTCAATGCGATTCAACTGATCATGGGGATTGGACTTCTGGTTGGAGTCTTGAGCCTGGGCATCCTTGCGCTGAGGGCGGTGATCGAGCGCCGCCGAGCGATCGGTGTTCTGCGAGCCCTCGGGTACCGGCCAGGTCAGGTGCTGGCCGGGATCGTCTCGGAGGGGTTGATCACGGCCACATGCGGTGCGTTGGTGGGGATCGGTGTCGGGCTGCTGATTGGGTTCATCTTCATGAACGCTTTCCTTCCCGGGGGGACCATCGAGATTGACCGCTCATCGATGGCGCTCACCGTTGTCCTCGTCTATCTGGCGGTGCTGGCTGTCACAATCCCGCCGGCGCTCCGTGCCGCCCGCTTGCCCGCGGTCGAAGCCCTTCGCCTGGAGGACTGAAACACCACAACCCGACGTGCCTGACCTGAGCCAGCTCGGCCCGGACGTTCTTCTCGCAGCGCTGGTGGTGGCGATCCTGCTGATCGCACTGGCCACCGGGGCTGCTACGGCCGTGGCGCGCCGTCGTCGGGAGGCGGCCAGCCTCTCCGCCATCGACTTCGTGCGCAGCTCCTTTGCCAGCCAGCTGAGTCGCGGCATCCCCATGGACGAGCTCCTCATCCAGATGGTGGAAGCGCTCCGCGACGGATTCAAGCTGGACGCGGCGGAGCTCTGGCTGTGCGAAGGGGGCAACCTGCGGCTCGCGGCCTCAGAGCCCCGCGCACCGGTGAAGGCCATCCCGATAACGCCTGCCGAGGAGACCATCGCCGCCAATGCACACGTATCGAGCGCCAGCTGGGCCCGGGTCTGGCTGCCCGCGTTGCTGCAAGAAAGAGACCAAGCGACATTGCGAGTGGCGCCGGTCAGCAACAGCGGCCAGCTGTTTGGCCTGGTCGTGGCTCAGCGTTCTCGCAAGGGCGAAGGCCTGGCGGCCGAGGTCGACATCACTCTCGAGGAGGTGGCGCGCGAGCTGGGCGTGGCGCTGAAGAAGGCGCGCCTGGACTCGTCGCTGCAGGAATCGCTCGAACAGCTCCGCCGGCAGGCGGCCGAGCTGCAGGCGTCGCGGGGGCGGTTGGTCGCCGCCGCCGACGCCGAACGCAGACGCATCGAGCGCAACCTTCACGACGGGGCGCAGCAGCACCTGGTGGCGCTATCCGTCAAGGTGCGGTTGCTCGAGCAGTTCGCCGAGCGCGATCCCGAGCGGGCCAGGTCGCTGATGAACCAGCTCCAGGATGATGTCAGGTCGGCCATCGAAGAGCTCCGGTCGCTGGCGCATGGAATCTACCCACCGCTGCTCTCCAGCGCCGGGCTCGGCGTGGCGATGAGTGCCGCGTGCCGGCGGGCGCCGCTTCCGGCCAGTCTCGAGGCTGATGGCGTCGGCAGGTACGCACCCGAGATCGAAGCGGCTGTGTATTTCTGCTGCCTCGAGGCAATGCAGAACGCCGCCAAGCACGCAGGCGCTGAGGCCACTGCCCGAGTAAGGATTTGGGAGGACGCGGGCGGTCTGCTGTTCGAG
>DASPYG010000173.1:0-2325 GCA_035636885.1 Candidatus Nitrosopolaris sp. | reverse complement strand
GCTCGCCTGCACAGCGCCTTCGGTGTGCTGCTACTGGTCGGGCTGGTCGCGGGATCGGCAGTCCGCTGAAGCGCGTCATCGCCGGCCTCGGCCTGGCCGCGACCGTCTGGACAGCCGCCTTCCGCGGGCCGCGGTCGCAGTTCTGGCTTCGGATGTCCCTTGGGGTCGGCGGCCTCGGTGCCTACGCGTTGGCCACCGAACCGGCGATGCGACGGGAACGGCTCCGAGTTCGGGATTTTGCGACCGGGCTCGGGTCAGCGGCGGGCCTATATGTGATCTTCCAGGTCGGCGACCGGATGGCGCGACGCATCATGCCGGCCGGCGATCGCGACATTGCCGGTATCTACGACCTGCGGACGCAGGCTCCACACTCCGCCATCGCCACCACGCTGGGCTTCGTCATCGGGCCCGGCGAGGAACTGTTCTGGCGGGGCCTGGTGCAGCGAGGCCTGATGCGACGCTACGGGCGCATCCGCGGCACGCTGATCGCGTCATCGATTTATGGCGCCATCCACCTCGTGTCTGAAAATCTGACGCTCACGGGCGCCGCCGCGACCGCAGGCCTCTACTGGGGCGCACTGTACGCGCGCGAGCAGCGGCTGGCCCCGTTGATCATCAGTCATGTCTCGTGGGACATCTGGATCTTCCTGATCGCGCCGACCGGCTAAAGTGATGCCATCCTCAAGACCGAATTGAAACTAGGACAGGAGTTGATCAGCGCCGAGGCCATTCAGCGGCGCGTCCGTGAGATTGCCGACGAGATTTCCCGGGATTATCAAGGCATCGAGCGGCCCCTCATCCTGCTCTCCGTCCTCAAGGGATCCGTCTGTTTCGCCACAGACCTGAGCCGACATGTCACGGTCCCCGTCAACTTCGATTACGTCGCGGTCAGCAGTTACGGCGCCCAGACTCAGTCGTCTGGACACGTCCAGCTGCTCAAGGACCTGACCATGGATGTCGCGGGGCGGGACGTGTTGATGGTCGAGGACATCATCGACACCGGACTCACGACATCCTTTCTATTCGACCACGTCCAGCGCCACCGGCCGAAGTCGCTCAAGCTCTGCGTCCTCCTCAACAAGGAGGAGCGCCGCGTCACGCCGGTGCCGATCGCCTATAAGGGGTTCGACATCCCCAACCACTTCGTGGTCGGCTACGGCCTCGACTACGACGAGCTCTACCGCAACCTCACCGCCGTCCACATCCTCGAGCCATAACAGAAGTCGTCACTACGGTCCCCTGCCTTTGAATGGGCCACCAAACTCAAGCGGCGCGCCGCGTCTGTAGAGAATCCAATCAGGAAATTGCTTCCAAAATTTCTCGTGCAGAACTATTTCACCGGGCTGCAACGCTGGCGCATCGTCGCGGAGAACGTCCCGCGGCCTGAGAACCGCTCTGTCGGGATCCCAGACCGAAACGATGGCATCAATCAGGGACTGGCTTCTCGCGAGGTCGGTGAATAGAGGATCCAGGGCTCCAGGCAGGTTTAGTACCACAGCGTTTCCAACACGCTCGGATTTGAAGCCAAAACGGGCAGTGAAACTGGCACTGACCGAGTAGTCTCCAGCCCACGTTCCAACAATTGCCCCGAGGCCGTCGGCTACCTCGCTCGACAGGCCTTCTCGCATCCTTGCGGCCCGCCTTGCAATGAGCTCGCGCAATCCAGCCTCGGACCTTGGGATCGCAACTCGCGAAGCGCCCTCACGCGTCACTCCGAAATACCACTCCGAGAGGAGAGGGTGAATACTTCCTAGCTGGTCCAGAAATCGCTTGAGTCGGCTTGCGGCCGAATCCAGGTTTTCGCCTCGCGGCCCCCAAAAACCGGCCGCGTAAAAGCCGTCTCGGTCGGCCTCAGCGTGGTGGCCGCTGTCCAACGATTCCCACGAAGATGATCACGGCCACGAAGAAGATGAGCAAGCCACCCCATGGGTTGGCGAACCGCAAGAGCGCCGAGACTTGACCGGGGAAAAGCGCGGAAGCGAGAAACAAGGCCGCGATCAGTAGCGTCACGCCCTGCCAGCTCACGCGAAGCACCCGGGGCAGGTGATCGATGTAAACGTAGTACGGAGCGAAAACGCGCCGTCCGATGCCAGCCGGATTGGTTACAAGGACGGCAATGATCGCAAACAGGACGAACGCGATGATTGGAATTCGCTTACGTTACTGGTTCGCGCCGCCCTCGAGCGAGTTGAGGAGTTGCTTGACGGCGTTGATCGGGATGGCGAACCCGACGCCGACATTGCCGGCAATCGGGCTCTCGATCGAGTCATTGACACCGATCACCTGGCCGAGCGTGTTGAGCAGCGCGCCGCCCGAGTTGCCCGG
>DASPYG010000172.1:0-30014 GCA_035636885.1 Candidatus Nitrosopolaris sp. | reverse complement strand
CCCGGGATCAGCGTCCCGGGGCTTCAGTCCTTACTGCTTACGCAGCGAGGGCGAAAGCTGGTCTGTTCTTGGCGTTTGTAAACGCTGCGCTGTAACGCTCGCGGCTCTCGGCTCGCAATCCCGAAGCCCAACTACCCCGTCGAGACCGGACGCCCCCACGAAGCTGAACTCGGTTGCACCTGAGATTCTACCCGCCGCGCCCGCCGGCCAATCCCGGGCTCTGGTCTAATGGATCCGCATCGCCATGGCGGTTGAGACCGAGCGGGAGAAGCTGGAACCGGACCTGGAGCGCATCGCCCGTGCGAGCCTCAAGGAGCTGGGTGACATCAGGATCGACGACGTCCTGTCGTTCATCGATCGCGGGATCGAGAAAATGCCCAGCTACATGGACCTGTACCGACGCTGGGAGTCGCAGCAATGGGCCGTCGGCGACCTCGACTTCTCGCTCGACCGGCAGGACTGGCTGGACGCGAGCGAGATGGACCGCAAGGCGACCCTGTGGTCCCATCGCCTTTTCTTCAACGGAGAGGAGCGCGTTACGTCGACGCTGGCGCCGTTCGTCTGGGCGGCGCCGTCACCCGAGATCGAGATCTTCCTATCCACCCAGATGGTCGATGAGGCGCGGCACACGGTGTTCTTCGAGCGTTGGTGGCGTGAGGTGGTGGGTACCGACGCGAGGGACCTGACCCAGCTGCTAAAAGAGATCCGCCCAGACACCAACGAGGGCTACAACGAGCTGTTCTACGACCGGCTGCCGGCGACATCGCAGCGTCTCGCAAGCAATCCGAGAGACATGGACGCATTCGTCGAGGGCATCACCCTCTACCACATCGTCATCGAGGCGACGCTCGCCCTGACCGGTCAGCGGTTCGAGCTGGAATCGATGCGAGAGATGGGCAACACCGATCGTGGCTTTTATCGCGGCTTCACTGCCGTCGCCCGCGACGAGTCTCGGCACGTCAATTTCGGAATCAAGGTGCTGCAGGACGCGGTGCGCGAGAACGCCACACGATTCGCCCCGATCATCCAGAAGACGCTGGTCGAGTGCCTGCCGTTGATCTCCAACACGCTCGACCCACCGGATCCGCGCTACATCACCGAGTACGGCCACACGGAGAGCGAGATCCTGCAGTTCGCGTTCGAGTCGCTGAACAAGCGCCTGCGTGCGATTGGGATCAACCTGGCCGCCTGAATCAAAGCACCCGGTTCGCATCGAGCACATGGGTGCCGCCGATGACGATCGTGTCATGGCGGCCGAGCATCTCTTCGACTATCCAGCGCGCTCGGACGCGGTAATGCGGTTCTTGGCCGATTCGAATCACCACTTGCTGATCGCCTACCAGGACGACGCCGCGGTCGGTTTCGTTTCCGGCGTTGAGGTGACTCACCCCGACAAGGGGACCGAGATGTTCATTTATGAGCTTGCGGTCGATGAAGGGCATCAACGGCAGGGGATTGGAACGGAATTGGTGCGGGCGCTTCGCGAGCTGGCTCGCACGCACGGCTGCTACGGCATGTGGGTGCTTGCCGACGACGACAACGCCGCAGCCGGCGCGACTTACCGCAAAGCCGGCGGAGAGGTGGAGAGCCAGCCGGTGATGTTCTCGTGGAGGTTCGAGGGCGAACCGTAATCAGGGTGATGTCCTACCCGTCCAGGGCGGGGACAGAGACCGGACGCTTCCTTCATGGGGAGCTAACGCCCCGCGCTACCGATCCCTGATCCGCCAGGTCAACCTAGCCGTGCCCTGCCCGCTGTCACTGGGACTTTGCACCCCCTACCAGTGACTGGCAACCCCCGACGACGGGACGTTAGCGTGTAGTGGCTAAGGCATGATGGATACAGTGCTCACGGGCGAGCGGGTCCTGTTGAGGCCCGTACGGCCCGACGACGAGGCGACCCTCACGAGCATCTTCTCCGACCCCAAGGTCGCGCAATGGTGGGGCGATCCGACAGAGTCAGTCGCCGATGCGATGGAGATGCTGGAAGGCGAATCTCGATTCGTGATCGAGCACGACGGCGAGGCCATCGGATTCATCCAATGCGTGGAAGAGATGGATCCGATGTATGAGCATGCGTCGATCGACATCTCGTTGCGCGCTCCCTGGCAGGGCAAGGGCCTGGGCCCTGACGCAATCAGAACCCTGGCGCGATTCCTGATCGACAACCGGGGCCACCACCGGCTGACTATTGATCCAGCTGCTCACAACACCCGGGCCATCAAGGCATACCAGCGCGTCGGGTTCAAGCCGATCGGCCTGATGCGCAAGTACGAGCGCGGGCCGGACGGAACCTGGCATGACGGGCTGCTGATGGACATGCTCGCTGAGGAGCTGAGAGCCTCTTCCTAGCCCTCTCCTCAGTGGCGGCGCATGGCGCGTGCGATCTCGCGCTTGGCGTCACGCTCGGCGATCGCCTCCCGCTTGTCGTACTGGCGCTTGCCCCTCGCCAACCCCACTTCCACTTTCGCGTGGTTGCGCGAGAAATACACCCGCAACGGGATCAGCGTGTACCCCTTCTGACGCACCTTGCCGATGAGGCTCGAGATCTCCTTGCGGTGCAGCAGCAGCTTCCGCGGCCGCAGCGGCTCGTCGTTCATGAGGTTCGCCTGCTCGTACGGCGAGATGTGCACGTTCTCGAGCCACGCCGCGTTGCCGTCGATGCGCACGAACCCATCACGCAGGTTCGTGCGTCCATTGCGCACCGACTTGACCTCGGGCCCGGTGAGCATGATCCCCGCTTCGAGCTTCTCGTCGATGAAGTAGTCGTGATACGCCCGGCGATTGACGGCGACGTCGCGCTGGCGTTCTTCTTTTTCAGGCATCGCCCAGAACCTGCTTCGCAGGCGCCGGTTTCTTGCCGGGCAGCTGCACGACATCCGGCACGTATCGCTCGCCCTCGACGTGGCCGCTCAATACCTTCACCCGACCACGCGACGTCGGCAGCGTGGCGCCGGGCCATGGCTGGAGGGCGCGAACACGCCGATCCATCTCCACTGCATCCATCTCCGGCCTGAGCTCACCATCTTCCCTTCGCAACCGGGGAGCAACCGTCGCCCTGGCGTGATCCTGCTCGACACCGCTGATCTCGCCCAGGCGCTCGAGCGTCTCTACGAGCAGCTCAGCCCCCATCCTGGCAAGGCGCGCCGTCAACGCGACCGAATCCTCGCGCGCGCCGATCGGCGTCGTGCGTGCGGCGAGGATGGCGCCGTGGTCGAGCTGCTCGTCCATACGCATGATGGTGACGCCTGTCTCGCTGTCACCGGCGAGGATGGCTTGGGCGATCGGGGATGCTCCGCGATGCCGCGGCAGTAGAGAGGCGTGCACGTTCACCACTCCGTACGAGGGGATCGACAGGACCGACGGCGGGATGATCTGGCCGTACGCGACCACAACCATGACCTCCGGCTTCAGCTCGCGCAGGCGCTCCACCACCGCGGGGTTCCGAATCTTCTCTGGCTGGTACACCGGCAGGCTGAGCTCCTGAGCCGCCAACTTCACGGGTGGCGGGGTGATCTTGCCGCGATGGCCGGGGCGGTCGGGTTGCGTGATGACGAGCGCGACCTCATGGCCGGCATCGGGCAGAGCTCTCAGGGACGGCACGGCGAAAGCGGCCGTGCCGGCGAAAACGATCCTCAGGAAGGCGGTGGCCCTAGCCCGAAGCCGCCGCCACGGCGGCTTCTCTTTCCTCGGCCTGGAGCTCTTCGACCCTCCGCAGGGTGTCGAGGCTCGTGAGCCGGTCGATGAAAAGAACCCCGTCGAGGTGGTCGAGCTCGTGCTGGAAGGCGCGTGCGGTGAAGCCGCTCGACTTGATGCGCACCTCTTTGCCGCGCCGGTTGCGGCCCTTGACGACGACTGTTTCGTGCCGGGCAACCTCGCCCACCCAGCCGGGGTAGGACAGGCAGCCTTCGTAACCGACCTGCACGCCGTCGTGCTTGACGATCTCGGGATTCACCAGGCCCCAGATCTGGTTGTCGTCGCCTTTGACGACGCAGACCCGCAGCGGCACGCCGATCTGGTTGGCCGCGAGGCCGGCTCCGGGAGCGTCCAGCATCGTCTCGGTGAGGTCGTCGATCAGGCGCTGGATGGACGTGTCGACACGCGCCACCTTCTTCGCCTTTTCGCGCAGCACGGAGTGTTCGAAAGTGAGAATCGGTCGCAGGGCCACGAGATCGATTCTACCCGCGAAGCCTGTAATCCCAATCTGGGCTCATGCGACCTCGGTCGGGACCCGTGGGTAGTCGACCGAGCCGGAGAGGGCTGACTCGACCGCCGCCATCACGGCGAGGATGAGGTCTTCCCGGCCAGGCCTCGCTGCCACCTGGACGCCGACGGGCAGCCCCGCACTGTCCTTGTCGACGCGCCGTGCCGCGCGATCGATCATGTCCACCGCCCGGGGCCGTCGGTCGGTCTCGACCGCACGCACCCGGGTCACGGGCACGACTCCCGCCGGCCAGGCGAGCACGTTGTAGACCATCGTGTAGTTGAAGCTCGCCGGCCCGAGGTCTGCGCTGGCTCCGTGCGTCAGCGCCGGGAGCGCGCTGGGCGGGCACAGGATCACGTCGATGCCGGCGACTTTGAGCGCGGATTCGAACCGGTTGCGATAGGCGTCTCGACGGGCCACGAGCGCCTGGGCCTCCCCTGCGGTGCGGATACCCGTGGTCCTGATCAGGTGCGACAGCCGCCTCTGCCCCCCGATCATCAGGCCGATCCCCAACGCCGGCCGCAACCAGCCGTCCATCGACCCGAGCTGCATCAGCTCGTTGATGCGCTTGTCGAGAACCTCGCCTGCAATCAGCTTCGCCAGCTCGGCCCCGCCGTCCGCGGTGACAAGCCCATAGAAGATGTCGAGCGCCTCTTGTGGGTCTGGCGGCTCGAACGGCACCACCCGCGCGCCCGCGGATTCGAGCACGCTCGCCGCGAGGTGGGCAGCCCGGCGCACCGCAGCTGACGCGGTCATGAAGCGGTCGTCGTCATAGATTCCGATGACGAGCCGTTCCATTCTTGCGTCGGGCAACGGCTCCCCGAGGACGTCCATCGCCAGCTTCAGGTCGGCGACCGTGCGGGCGATGGGCCCCGCCGAGTCGGGCAGCGTCGGCACATGACCGAACAAGACCTGGCCCGCCGTCCCGGCCATGCTCAGGCGGCCCGGCGTGGCGCGCAGGCCGCAGATGCCGCAGAAGTGCGCCGGCACCCGGATGCTGCCGCCAAAGTCAGTGCCCAGGCCGAGCGGCGAAGCGAACGCAGCCACCAGTGCCGCCTCTCCTCCGCTGCTTCCTCCCGGCGTCCGGGCGAGGTCCCAGGGGTTGTTCGTACGTCCGTAGAGCGGGTTGTCCGACTCCGCGTACAGCAGCAGCTGAGACACGTTGCTCTTCGCAGTGACGATGGCGCCGGCCGCGCGCAGGCGCCTGACCAGCTCGGCGTCGTCGCTCTCCAGCCTCGCTGCCCAGCCGACCAACCCGGCCGTGCTCGCGGTCCCCAGCACGTCGAATGATTCTTTGACCGTCACCGGCACGCCGTACAACGTCTGGCCGGCCGCGGCATCGCCCTGATCGGCCGCTTTGGCGGCGGCCATCGCCTGGTCGTGCAGCGCCACCGCGACGGCGTTGAGCTTCGGCTCTACCTCGTTCTGGCGTTCGATATGTGCGGCGACGGCCTCCTCGGCCGAGAAAAGGCGCGCGGCGATTCCTCGTGCCAGGGCGCCGGCACCCATCGAGGTGAGCTCTTGGGCCTCGCTCACGGCCGGTAGCTTATCGATCGCGCCGTGCGCGCGCCCGGCGCGCTAATTCACCGGGTCGACGTCGAAGCTCCAGCCGCGCCCTCGTGGCGCGAGGTGGCGCGCACGCTCGAGCCGATCGCCTTTGAGCGTCACCTGCCAGCGGTACTCGCCGCGCAGCCGGTGCATGAACGCCGGCGACGGCCCCATGACCCGAATGCCGTCGATGCCTTCTTTCAGCATGCTGCTCGCGATCGAATCCGCCGCCTCGCGTGCGGAGGCCGCCGCCCGCGCGTCGTCGGCGTCGGATCGAGTGAGCACGGCCAGCTCCGCGAAGGGAGGAAAAGTGAACGCCTTTCGAGAAGGTAGCTCGGCTGCATAGAAACCTTCGTAGTCCTCGGCGGCCGCGCAGCGCAGGCTGTAGTGCTCAGGGTTGCTCGTCTGCACGATCACCTTCGACGGACGGCCGTCGCGACCCGCACGTCCGGCGACCTGGACGATGAGCGAGAAAGTGTTCTCGGCTGAGCGGTAGTCGGGAAAGTGCAGTGGCAGGTCAGCGTCGACGACGCCGACACAGGTGACCGCGGGCAGGTCGAGTCCACGCGCAACCAGCTGCGTGCCCACCAGGATGTCGGCTCTGCGCTCGCTGAAAGCCTCCCAGATCTGGAAGTAAGCATCGGGTCCACGCGCCGCATCGCTGTCGAGACGCAGCACACGTGCCTGCGGCCACAGCTTCTTGACCATGCTCTCGAGCCGCTGCGTGCCCATCCCCAACGCCCGGATGTTGCGGCTGCCGCAGTGGTCGCATACCGAAGGCATCGCGCGCGAGTAGCCACAGTAGTGGCAAACCAGCCCGTCGATCTCGGCGTGCTGAACCAGCGATACAGAACAGCCGAGGCACTGCACCGATTTTCCGCAATCCCGGCACATGACGAACGTGGACATGCCGCGGCGATTGAGATAGAGGATCACCTGCTCTTCGTTTGTGAGCGTTCGTTCGACCGCCTCCACGAGACGCCTCGACAGCGGCTGCCGGTTGCCAGCAGCGAACTCGTCGCGCATGTCGACGAGCTCGATGTCAGCGTCAGTGCCGCGCACCCGCTTCGTCAGAGTGGCCAAGGCAAGCTCCCCCTGCCTGGCATCGTGGTACGCGACCACGCTCGGCGTCGCCGACCCCGCAACCAGCTTCGCGCCGCTCACCTCTGCGAGGCGGCGCGCCACCCATCCCGCCTCGTATCGGGGCGTGCGGTCCTGCTTGTAGGCCGAGGATCCCTCCTCGTCCAGGCACACGAGGCCGAGCCGAGGGATGGGAGCGAACACGGCGGACCGGCTGCCCAGGACGACGTCGGCCTGGCCGCGCCGCACTCGCCACCACTGCTGCGCCCGCTCGAGCTCGGTCAGCTGGCTGTGCAGCACGGCGACCGGCGCCTGCAGCCGTGCCCGCACCCGCTCCACAAGCTGCGGCGTCAGCGAGATCTCGGGCACCAGCACCAGCACGCGAAGGTCCTGCGCCAACGCCTGCTCTGCCGCGGCGAGGTACACCTCAGTCTTGCCGCTCGCGATGACCCCGTGAAGGAGCGTGAGCTGACTGGCGGCGATAACTTCCAGCGCCGCCTGCTGCTCGCGTGTGAGAACTGGCCTGCTTGTCGCGGGGATGGGCGCGTTGGCCAGCTCGAGCAGGCGGCTGTGGCGCCGCTGTCGCGTCGAGGTCCCCGACCCGCTCGAACCGGTCGAGCGCACGCGAGGCGGCAGCATCGCACGCAGGCATTCGATCAGCGGCACCCAGTAGTGATCGGCGACCAGCCGGGCGAGTGCGACCTGGTGCGGCAGGAGCAGCGGCTCGTCGCCGGCGCCTGCAATCGGCTTGGTCTCCACTGCGGGCTCTTCGGTCCCCAGGGAGACCACGAAGCCGTACGTCGTGCGCCGGCCGAAAGGCACGGTGACGCGATGCCCGGGCACGACGTCGACGCCCTGGGGGACGGCGTACGTGTAGGTTTCGCGATCCAGGGCGCGCGCTGCCTCGACCGCTACCTCGGCGTAGAGCAACTCGTCATGAACGTAGGCGCTGGCGCACGAGGTCGAGGATACGATCCGCCATCTCGGTCTTGGTCATGCGGGGCAGCTCTTCACGTGTACCGTCCTCGAACAGCATCACGCCCGCGTTGTAATCGCTGCCAAAGGCGATGTCCTTGCGCGAGATGTCATTGGCGACGATGGCCTGCAGACCCTTCTTCTTCATTTTCTCGAGCGCCTTGGCCGCCAGGTCCGAGCCTTCCGCGGCGAAGCCGACCCTGAACACGTTCTGTGCGTCCTTCTCATTGCCGAGCGCCGCCACGAGGTCTGGAATCTGCTCGAGATCGACCGTCAGCCGCGACGTCTCTTCCCGCCGGATCTTGTGGTCTGCGACGCGCGCGGGCCGGAAGTCGGCCACCGCGGCCGCCATCACGAGCACGTCAGCCCCGGCGATCTCGCGCTTGAGCTCCTCCAGCATCTCGTCCGCGGTCTCGACGGGACGCACATCGATGCCCCGATGTGGCGGATGCGACGCCGTGGTGACCAGCGTCACGCGCGCCCCGCGGTCGGCTGCCGCGACGGCGACAGCAAAGCCCATCTTGCCGCTGGAGTAATTGCCGATGAAACGCACGGGGTCGATCGGCTCGCGGGTCCCGCCGGCAGTCACCACCACGTGCCGTCCCGCCAGGTCGTAGCGCGACCGAACGGCGTCTGCCAGCGACTTCATCAGCGCCGCCGCGCCGGCAAGGCGGCCGGTGCCAACGTGCCCGCTGGCGAGGTGCCCCGACTCCGGTTCGACGACGGCAAAGCCCCTCGCCCTCAGCGCCGCCAGGTTTTCCTGCACCGCGGATTTCGACCACATGGCGTCGTTCATCGCCGGCGCCACCACCACTGGACCTCGCGATGCCAGCAGCGTGGCGGTGACGATGTCGTCCGACTCGCCCTTGGCGACCCGGCTGATGATGTTCGCGGTCGCCGGCGCCAGAAGCGTGACCTGCGCCCAGTCGCCGAGGAACACGTGCGGCTCGGCGGGCCCGTCCGCGGCCCACAGACCTGTGAGCACCGGGCTGCCGCTGACACCCTGGAAGGAGGCGGCCCCCACGAACCGTGTCGCCGACGAGGTCATCGCCACCCTGACCTCCGCGCCGGCCTGGGTGAGCGCTGAGGCCAGGTCGACGATCTTGTACGCGGCGATCCCGCCCGCGACGAGGAGGGCGATGCGCAAGCCCTTCAGCTCATTCGGTACGGGCGCTTGGTCCAGCGGCATGGGCCTAAGTTTGGCGGTCGCGCGCGCGCCGAATGATCGCCAGCACCTCCCGCACGGCACGCTCGAGGTCGTCGTTGACCACGACGTGGTCGAAGTGGGATGCGATGGCCATCTCGGCTTGCGCAATGCGCTGCCGCGACGCGCCATCCTGGGGGTCCTCGCTGTGCCGCTCCGTCCGGCGCCTCAAGAGCTCGTCCATGGAGGGTGGCGCCAGGAAGATTCGCAGCGCATCAGGCGCTCGCTTGCGCACCTGTTCGGCGCCCTGGACGTCGATCTTGAGGACGATGTCGTGGCCGGCCGCGCGCTCCTGGTCGAGCTGCGCGAACGGAGTGCCGTACAGGTTGCCGCCGTAGGTCGCGTATTCGAGGAAGGCACCCTCGCGGATCAGCCGCTCGAACTCCTCCCGCGTTACGAAGTGGTAGTTGACGGCATCGACCTCGCCCGGCCGGGGCCGGCGGGTCGTGTAGGAGACCGAGTATCGAAGGTTGGGATCGATCTCGAGCAGGCGCTTGATGACCGTGTCCTTGCCGACGCCCGACGGACCAGAGATGACGATCAGGAGACCTCGACGCGCATGGCCCTCGTGCTGCACGCCCTCTCCCTCACCCTCTCCCCTGCGGGGAGAGGGGTTCCACCGACGCCCAGAACGACTGGAAATCCTCAGGGGGCGCGACCTCGAATGTCATCTCCGCCCTGGTGCGAGGATGGCGTAGGCGCAGGCGCCACGCATGCAGCATCGGCCGGTCGGGTTCGCCCGGCCCGCGCCCGCCATATTCCGCATCACCGGCAACCGGATGGCCCAGCGCCGCGAGATGAACACGGATCTGATGCGTGCGCCCCGTGTCGAGATCACAGCGCAGGAGTGTATGCGTGCGCCGTTTCTCGACCACCTGGTACCGGGTGCGTGCAAACCGTCCGCCCTCCACCACCGCCATGCGCTTGCGGTCCTTCGGATGGCGGCCGATGGGGCCTTCCAGCTCTCCCGCGCCGGTCTTGATGGTTCCGCGCGCGATCGCGAGGTAGGTGCGGCTCAGGGTTCGATCGCTGAGCTGTGAGCTCAGGACGCTATGGCTGGCGTCGTTGCGCGCGACGACGATCAACCCTGACGTGCCCTTGTCGAGCCGGTGCACGATCCCGGGTCGGGTCTCACCGCCCGCCGTCGACCAGGTGCCGCCACGGCCCAGGAGAGCGTGGACGAGCGTGCCCGCATGGTGGCCGGGCGCGGGGTGCACCACCATTCCGGCGGGTTTGTTGACGACCATCAGGTCGTCATCCTCGTAGACGATCTCTAGCGGGATCGCCTCGCCTGAGGTGGACGGTGCGTAGGCCTCGGGGATCTCGACCTCGACCACGTCACCTGGCGACACGCGATCCGACGGATCGGCGGACCTGCCGTTGACCAGGACCAGGTGGCTCTTGATGAGGCGGGCAGCCGCTGCACGACTCAGGTCGCTCGCATGCTCGGCGATGAAACGGTCGAGCCGGGGCGCCGCGACCTCAGCGATCAGGCGGCGTTGGGTTTGCGTAAGACGTACCCGACCAGCAGCAGCACGACACCGATGCTGATGGCTGAGTCGGCCAGATTGAACACGGGCCAGAAGTGGACGTTGATGAAGTCGGTGACGCCGCCTCCGTTGATGACGCGGTCGAAGCCGTTGCCCAGCGCGCCGCCAAGGACGAGACCCAGGACCGCATCCGCGCGGACGTCGCCGTGCTGCCGCAGGACGTAGACGATGAGCGCGATCGATACAGCCATCGATGCCGCGAAAAAGAACCACGGCCCGACGGGCGAAAAGCCGAACGCCGCGCCGGCGTTGCGCACGTTGGTGATGCCGACGAGGTGCCCGAGCACCGGAACCTCGGTGCCGTACGGCACCGACACGCTGACGATGCTCTTCGTCAGCCGGTCGAGAACGATCACCCCCAAAGCAATGGCAAAGAAGAGGATTCGCCCCGTGTTCGGTTTCAGCTTCGCCTCAGCCCTATCCAGATCTGCTCTCCTTCGAGCAACAGCTGCTCGCCCTCGCAGCCATCGCTCTTGCCGTGGTCGATGGCCACTGACAGTGTCTCGTTTTTGATGTAGTCGGCGTGCTTTTCGATCGCGCGCAGCACCAGCCCGTCCGCCTCGAAGCAGGTGACGATGCGGTCCTCCACGTTGAGGCCCGTCTTCTTGCGCCGGTCCTGGATCAGGCGCACGATCTCGCGCGCCAGGCCCTCGAGCTTCAGCTCTTCGGTGATCTCGGTGTCGAGCCGGACCTCCGGTGCGCCGAACGTGATCTTCTTCACGTTCAACTCTTCACGAACTATCGCGGCGACGTCCTCCGGCAGTGGATCGCCGGGGAGTGCTATCGACGCGAGCGGCTGCCGAACCTTGATGCGAACCGCGTCGCGCGCGGCGAGCCCTGCCTCCACGGCCTGCCTCGCCCGCGACATGTTCGCCTCCACCTCCGGGTCGTGCCAGGGCAGCGCTTGCGGGAAGTCGCTCAGGTGGACGGAGGTTCCCTGCGACAGGTTGCGGAACATCGAGTCGGACATGAACGGCACGAAAGGCGCCATCAGGCGGCTGGTCGTCGACAGCGTCTCGTGCAGCGTCTGGTACGCAGCGAGCTTATCGCGGTCCGACTGCGACTTCCAGAAACGTCGCCGTGACCGCCGGACATACCAGTTGGACAGGTCGTCGACGAACCGATGGATCTTTCGCGCCGGCTCGTTGGCGTCGTAATGATCCAGCCCCGTGGTCACTGCGTCCACCAGGCCAGCCAGCCGCGAGAGGAGCCATCGGTCGAGCACGTGCCGCTCTCCAACAGGAACTTGCGGCTGAGAGGGATCGAAGTCATCCAGTCGCGCGTAGGTGACGAAGAACGAATAGCAGTTCCAGAGCGGGATGAAGAATTGCTGCACGACCTCGCGCAGCACCGCGTCGCTGGTGCGGTAGTTTTCGCCCACCTGCGTTGACGTGTAGAAATACCAACGCACCGCATCGGACCCGAACGTGTCGAAGAGGTAGTTGGGATCGAGCACGTTGCCACGCGACTTAGAGGCCTTCTTGCCCTTCGGGTCGACGACGAGGCCCAGGCAGATCACGTTGCGGTACGCGTTCTGCTTGAACAGCAGCGTCGAGATGGCGAGCAGCGAGTAGAACCAGCCGCGCGTTTGGTCCACCGCCTCGGAGATGAAGTCGGCGGGGAATGTCTCCTTGAACTCCTCGGCGCCGTTGCGGGGATGGCCGCGCTGCGCGAACGGCATCGAGCCGGAGTCGAACCAGGTGTCCAGCACGTCTGGTATGCGGCGCATGACGCCGCCGCATTTCGTGCATGAAATCGTCACAGCGTCGATGTACGGCCGGTGCAGGTCGGCGTCGTCCCCCAGTCCGATCTCCGCCGCAGAGCTGATGCAACGCTGCTCGTCGCAGGTCTCGCACACCCAGAACGGAAGCGGGGTTCCCCAGTATCGAGAACGCGAAAACTGCCAATCGACGTTGTTGCGAAGCCAGTCCCCCATCCGTCCTTCTTTGATATGCGCGGGAACCCAGTTGGTGGCGGCGTTGTTGGCGATGAGCTCGTCCTTGTACTTCGTGGTCCGGATGTACCACGCATCGAGCGCGTAGTAGATCAGCGCCGTTCCACACCGCCAGCAGAACGGATATGTGTGAAGGATCGTCTCGGCTTTGTAGAGCAGACCTCGCGACTTGAGGTCGTCGATGATCAGCGGGTCGGCCTCCTTGACGTGGAGACCGGCGAACTTCTCGACGTACGGCAAGAACTTCCCGTCCAGTCCCACGGTGTGTGCGAACGGGATGCCCTTCTCCTGGCAGAGCTTGAGGTCGTCGACGCCGTACAGGGCCGATGTATGCACCACGCCCGTGCCTTCTTCCGTGGAGACGAAATCCGCATCGACTATGTAGTGAGCCCTCCCCTGCTCGGGGATGGAGTAGGGAAAGAGAGGCTCGTAGTCCAGACCCACGAGTTCGCTGCCTTTCATCGTCTGGACCACTGCGTACTGGCCGTCAAGCACAGACAGGCGCGCCTCGGCCAGGATCAAGTGCTCGTCGCCTTGTTTGACCTTGACGTACGTGATGTCCTTGTCGACGGCCAGCGCTACGTTGCCGGGCAGCGTCCATGGCGTGGTCGTCCAGGCGAGGACCGAGGTGTTGCGGTCGTTCCTCAACCGGAACCGGACGAAGACGCTCGGGTCGGGAACGTTGTCCTGATAGCCCAATGCCAACTCGTGGCTCGACAGTGGCGTGGAGCATCGGGGGCAGTACGGCGCGACGCGAAAGCCTTTGTAGATGAGGTCCTGGTTCCACATCTCGCTGAGCGCCCACCAAACCGACTGGATGTAATCGGACGTCAGCGTCCAGTAGGCGTTGTCGTAGTCGAGCCAAAAGGCCATTCGCTCGCTGAAAGCGACCCAGTCGGCGACGTACTCGTAGACGCTCTCGCGGCACAGTTGGTTGAAGCGCTCGATACCGATCTTGGTCTCGATGTCGGACTTGCCGGAGATGCCCAGCTTCTTCTCGATCTCGATCTCCACCGGCAGCCCGTGTGTATCCCAGCCGGCCTTGCGCTCGACGTAGAACCCCTTCATCGTCTTGTAGCGGGGGAAGAGGTCCTTGAAGGCGCGCGCGAGGATGTGGTGCGTGGCCGGCCTGCCGTTGGCGGTGGGCGGCCCTTCGTAGAAGACAAAGCGTGGGCGCCCGGCACGGAGCTCGAGCGACTTTCGGAAGGTGTCTTCCGACTTCCATTTCGCGAGCACCTGCTTCTCGAGGTCCGGGAAGCTGACCTTCTGGTCTACCTTGTCGAACATCTCACTCCCAGAGAAATATGGATCGATCTCTGGGACGAGCCTCGCGCAGCGGGCCCGCGGTACCACCCAGATTTCCGAGGCTGCCACCTCGGACGCTCATCGGGTTCCGGCTCGGGAGTGATTTCGGCTCCGTCATCGGCCACCAGGCTCTCAGCTCGTTGCCTGGCTCTCTGTCGACCGCTCAAACGGGCCTAACTGTCTCCGTCAACGCCGAGCGAGCACTGATTTTACAGGTCTGTTCGATAGTGGATCAAAGACCGCTTGACGTCCGGTTACCATCCCGAGCGTGGCGGCCATGAACGAAGCTGACGGGCTGATCGACCAGGGCCACGGGATGCTGTACGGGTCCGAGCGCACCCGCGTGCACTCGGAGGCTGTTCGCGTGGCCGACATTCATCAGGACGTGGAGGCCGGCTTCCGGGCAAGGCAAGCCTTGATCCAGAGCCGAACATGGGCGGTGACCCCAACCTTGCGCTGGTCGCGTTCGCCTGGTGCCTCGGGCAACACGATGCCAACCCCGACCGTTTCACCCTGGAGATGGGCGGCCACTTCACCAACCTGCTCTGGATGTACAAATGGATCGTCGAGCGGGCCAGCGAGCATCCTGCGATCAGCCGCTCCAAGCTGGCTGAGCTCTTCGCCGACATGTCGCGGCGCTACACGGAACGCGGGTACAGCCAGCGGCCCGTTCGCAAGCTCGAGCTCTGGTCTGCCATGAACATGCTCGACCATGACCAGATCCCAGGCGCGATCGCCGAGTGGTTGCGGCAGCGAACGGACTCGCTCAGCGACTGCACGGCATGTGACGTCGACTGCGAAGCTGCCGCCCACCTCGCTATGCGCGACCTGGCGCTCGCCAGGCAGGCTGCGGCGCCTCTGTTCGAGGGACGTATGACGTGCGCCGAGGTGCCCACACTCACTTACGGAAGGTTCCTGCTTCCGCTGAGCCAGGCCGGACAGGACGCCGAGGCGGAACGTCTCGCGCACCTCTTGCCGCGCCGCATCGGCACCAATCGCGACTTCGTGGAGCCGGCGGGTGCCCTTCTCGTGTATCTCGTCGACCATCACCCACGGCAAGTCCTTCGCGCCGCCGGAAGGTACGCCGCCCGGGCCCTGACCGGCGAGACGCCGCTGCGGCGCCTCGTCCTCATGCTCGGCCTTGTACGAGCCTCACGCCTCGCCCGCGAGATGGGAAAGGGAGCCGAGCCCCTGGGCACGCTGCTGCCGAGCGAGCCGGTGACCTCTTTCGAGGATGCTGAGCCACGCCTGTATCGAGAGACGTGCAACCTCGCCGACGCCTTCGACAAGAGGAACGGCCATGACAGGTTCGGCGACGCTGTCCGCGAGCACCTGGCAGGTACCCGCAAGTGGTGGTGGCCGCTGTGAGCCGGCGCGATCCGTTCAAGGTCGACCTCAGGGGCATCGTCGACGTCCTCTCCAACCATCTGTACTCGTCGGCGACCGTTTTCGTTCGCGAGCTGCTGCAGAACGGGGTCGACGCGATCACCGCTCGCCGCGCGCTCGAGCAATCGCATGCGGGCGAGATCTCCATCCGGCTGATTGGCGAGGGCGCCGGAGCCACGCTCAGCTTCGAAGACGACGGCATCGGCCTCGACGAGGCGGACGTGCACGTGTTTCTCAGCACGATCGGTCAGAGCTCGAAGCGCGACTCGCCGACCGACTTCCTCGGACAGTTCGGGATCGGCATCCTCTCGTGCTTTGTGGTCGCCGACGAAGTCACGCTGGTGACCCGGAAGAGCGGATCGTCGAAGTCATTTCGGTGGATCGGCCACAGCGACGGCACCTATGAGCTCTCGTCGCTCGAGGCCACGGCACCCATCGGCACGGCCGTTTATCTACGGCCTAAGGCCGACAGCGAGCCCCTCTTCAACGCCGACAAGATTCTCGACACCGCGCGCCATTACGGCGAGCTCCTTCCGATCAAGATCACGTTCACCCACGAGGGACAACGCGACGAATTCGGCGGTGAGCTGCTGCCATGGCAGGACATCGATCTGGCGAGCGACGCGGGACTTTCGCAAATCCTGGGCTATGGCGAATCACTGTTTGGAAACCGGATGATGGCGGCGATTCCAATCAGGTCGACTGGCGCGGACGCAAACGGAATCGCGTTTCTCCTGTCCGAACCCAGGTCCGTCCACGTGCCGCAGAACCACCGCGCGTACCTGCGCCGCATGTTGGTCTCCGACAGCATCTCCGGCCTCACGCCCGACTGGGCGTACTTCGTCCGGTGCGTCGTCAACGTCAACGACCTGCGTCCGACCGCTGGACGCGAAAGCTTTTACGAGGACGACAAGCTCGAGACCTTCCGGGACGAGCTTGGCCAGATCGTCCGCCTTTGGCTGGAGGCGACAGGCCGGCGCGATCCGGACTTCATGGCGCAATTCATCCGTATCCATTACATGGCGCTCAAGGCGTTGGCGACCCAGGACCCCGAGTTCTATGAGCTGTTCGTGAGGTGGCTGCCGTTCGAGGGCACCCGGGGGATGACCCCTCTCGGCGACTACCTCGAGTCCGGCCGGGAGCTGCATTACGTACCCGACCACGACGCGTATCGGCAGCTCGCGGGGGTGGCCCGAGCCATCGGCATCGAGCTCATCGACGGAGGATTCAGCTACGACTCGCAGCTGCTGTCTATGGCAGGTCAGCTGATCGGGCGCGATATCCCACCGCTCGACGACAACTTTCTCATCGAGCGCCTCGCCGATCCCACCGCGCAGGAATCCGAGATGGCCGGGGACTTCGTCGCCGACGCGCAGCGCGTGCTCGGCGCTTTCCGCGCGCAGCCGATCCTCAAGGGTTTCGAACCCGTGAATGTTCCGGCCCTGCTGTCTCAATCGGAAAACGTCGCCTATGGAAGGCAGCTCAGGGCAAGCCGTGAGGTCGCGCTACCGCTTTTCGTCGACGTTCTAGACGCGGTAAGTCCTGTTGAGACGGAGTCAGTTCCACTCCTCGTCTTCAACGTGCGCAATGAGCTGGTGCGGACGATGTGCGGCCATTTAGGCCGGAAAAGAGAGCTGGCGATCCAGCTCCTCTACCTGCATGCCTTGATGCTCGCGCATCAACCACTGTCGGGTTCGGAGCTGGAGCTGCTCCAGAATGCGACCCTGGAGCTTCTCATGCAAGGCCTCGGCCCTCCGAGCCGTGATTAGCCCCCGATATTGCGAAGCGCTGCGATAACGAAGTACGCGACCAGCGTGACCAGCAGAGGCGACAGGTCGATGCCTGACACCGGCGGCACCCAGCGCCGCACCGGCGCCAGCACCGGCTCCGTGATCTGATACGCGAGCCGTGACACGGGGTTCGAAGCCCCCGGGCTGACCCAGGAAAAGATCACGCGCACGATCAACACGATGATGAACGCGTACAGCAGGTAGATCAAAAACGTGGCGATGAAGAACAACATTCGCTACGCAACGATACCGTGAGCCGGCCGAGGGCCGAAGAGCACCTGGCCGAGGCGCAGCATGGTGCTCCCGGCTGCGATCGCCGCCTCGAAATCGCCGCTCATTCCCATCGAGAGTACCGGCAAGGCTTTGCCCAGGCCCTGCTCGGCCTCGTCCCGCAGCTCGCGAAGCTGCAGGAACGACGCTGTCGGATCGCCATGTGAGGGTCCCATCGCCATCAGGCCTTTGAGGTCGAGCAATCCGGCGGTGGCGGTGATCACATCGAGCGCGTGATCTGGATCAGCCCCCGACTTCTGCGGCTCGCGTGACACGTTGACCTCGACCAGCACCTGCTGCGATGGCGCAATCTTCGCGATCGCCTCCGCCAGTCGCGCGGAGTCGACCGACTGGATGAGCGCGAACCGGCCCGCTGCTTGCCGAACCTTGTTGGTCTGCAGATGGCCGATGAGGTGCCACACCGCATCGGGAAGGTCGCCCATCTTGCCAAGCGCCTCCTGGACCCGGTTCTCGCCCAACGTGTGCAGGCCTGCGGCCAGGGCTTCGCGGCAGGCGGAGATGTCAAAGCCCTTGGTCACGGCGACGATCAACACCGAATCCGGGTCTCGGCCGGCGCGAGCAATGCGCTCAAGCACCGCCGCCAGGTTTTCAGCGACGGTCACAGCGTTGCATTGGCGGCCGCGTTTATCCCGGCCGCAACTCCGCGTTGCTGGAATACTCCCCGCGTCGCTTCGAGTGGCAACTAACTTGATCCGATCCCGGGGAAAGTGAGCAGCCCCTCCGCGCAGCCGATGGGATACCACTGGGGTCCCCGCGACGAAGTCACGGGAGTAACCCCGAGGTTTTCGCTCATTTGATTGCGACGATGGCGGCGAAACGGGTGCCGTCGGGCGCGCGGCGGTGCGACGGCAGGTAGTCCGACTCCTTCGTGCAGACGCCGATCACGTCGACCGCCTCCACTCCCTCAGCCTCGAGCTGTACGCGATTGGCCGCGGCGAGGTCCAGCAAGAACCGGCCATCCGCGCTTGGGCGCACGAACGCTGCATCGAACTGGCCGGCGACCTCCTCACCGACCTCGTAGCACGCCCCGCAGATTCCTGGCCCGATGCCGGCCTTGACGTGGGCGGGGTCCGATCCGTACTCGTCATGCATCGCTTTCAGCGCCGCCGGCCCGACGCGCGCCGCCGTGCCGCGCCACCCGGCGTGCGCGAGTGCGACGCATCGATGCTCAGCGTCCCACAGGACGATCGGGTAGCAATCCGCGAACGTCGCGAACAGCGCCACGCCGCGGCGATCCGTGACCAGTCCGTCGACGCCGCGCACAACGTCCTTGTGCTCGTCGACGCGGGCCACGGTGGCGCCGTGAACCGCGCCGGCGACCGTGAGCGGCTCGGCGTCGATGCCAAGTACGCGCGCGAACTGACGCCGCGACGCCATGACCGCGTCGGGGTCGGGCGCCTGTGTCAATCCCATCGTGCCGAGCGAGATGGTCGAGAAGCCATGCACGAGCCCGGTCTCCCTTTCGAGGGCTGGAATCTTCAGCACCTGAGGTGTGCTCACTGAGGTGAGCTTACGAGCCGCATGACGCATGTTCGGCGCCAGAAATTCGGAATCCGATGCGCGGAGCCGAACGTTTGGCGCCAAAAGCGCGGAATGGCGGTTGGTGGTGCTATCCGGGGCGGCGCGAGCTGAGGACCTGTTCGATCTCGCGCTTGACCTGCTGTAGGTCCATGAACTCGCGGTAGACCGACGCGAACCGGATGTATGCCACCTCATCCAGGTCGCGCAAGCGATCCATCACCATCTCGCCGATCTCCCCGCTCGGGATCTCGACGCGGCCGGAGCGCCGGAGCTCGGCCTCGATGTCGTCGACGATCGCGCGTAAACGCTCGGGCGAGATGTCGCGCTTCTCGGTCGCCTTCTTCAGGCCGGTGAAGAGCTTCTGGGGGTCGAAATCCTCGCGGCGCCCGTCCTTCTTGGTGACGTAGAAAGGCACCGCCTCGATGCGCTCATACGTGGTGAAGCGCTGCCCGCATTGCAGGCATTCACGCCGGCGGCGGATCGCCTCCCCGACCTCGGAGTCGCGGGAGTCGACCACCTTCAGGTCGTGGTGACCGCAATACGGGCAGCGCATTACATATGGGAGGAAACCTCGCGGTTTCCTCCCATCGCGGCGTCGGCAAAGCCGACCCCGCGGCTCCGCCGCGGGGCAAGCGCCGCTGCTCTCCTTCCCTCAGGCGGTTTGGTCATTTCAGTTAGTGGAGTATTCCTACAAACGGTTGCGGAGAAACGCGGGGATGTTGATGTCGCCCAGGTCCTCGGCCCCGAACTCAGGCCGCTCGTAGGGCGTCGCCGCCCGGCGCACCTCCTGCTTGGCCTCCTGCTGCGTCTTGCCGCCGAAGCCGGTGGCGATCACGGTGATCTTGATCTCGCCCTGCATGGTGTCGTCGCGGACCACGCCGAAGATGATGTTGGCGCCGGGATCGGCCGCGGCGCGCACGATCTCGGCCGCCTTCTGGACCTCCTGAAGGGTGATGTCCTTGCCGGCGGTGATGTTGAACAGGATGCCCTTGGCGCCGTCGATAGAGGTCTCCAACAGCGGGCTGGAGACCGCCTGCTTGGCGGCGTCCTCAGCGCGTGAGTCCCCGGCGCCGTGGCCGATGCCCATGAGCGCCTCGCCCGCGTTCTCCATGATCGCCTTGACGTCGGCGAAGTCGAGGTTGATGACGCCCGGCTGGGTGACGAGGTCGGAGATGCCCTGGACGCCCTGGCGAAGCACGTCGTCCGCCATCCGGAATGCCTCCTCCAGCGTCGTCTTGGAGCTCGCCACCTGCGCCAGCCGGTCGTTGGGGATGACGATTAGCGCGTCGACCTGGCTGCGAAGGGCCTTGATGCCCTCCTCAGCGGTGTCGTTGCGGATGCGGCCTTCGAACGCGAACGGCCGGGTCACCACACCAATGGTCAGCGCTCCCGCCTCTTTGGCCAGCTCGGCGACGATGGCGGCCGAACCGGTGCCGGTGCCGCCGCCCATGCCGGCGGTGATGAAGACCATGTCCGACTCCTGGACCACGGCCGAGAGCTCGGTGCGGCTCTCGTCGGCGGCGTCGCGGCCGCGCGTCCAGTCGCCGCCCGCGCCCAGGCCCCGGGTGACCTTGTTCCCCATCTGCACCTTGACGTCGGCCTGGCAGCGCTCCAGGGCTTGCTTGTCGGTGTTGACGGCGATGAACTGCACCTTGAGCGCTTTCGAGATCATGCGATTGACGGCGTTGCCGCCACCGCCACCACAGCCGACGACCTTGATTCGCGCTCGCCCTTCATGCAATTCGCTCTCTTTCATGACGTCCTCCTGGTGATGTGCTTTAGCTATGGCGAGCTCCAGCTGGTTCCGGGTCTGTTCTCTAGAAAAAATCTCGCAGCCACCTCACTGTTTTCTGATAGGTCGAACCGAACCCGACCTGCTGCCGGCCGTTGTTGTAGGACGGCGCGTGGGCTTTCAGGCCCCACTTCACGAGTCCGATGGAGACCGCATAGGACGGGCCCTGCGCGCGGTCGGCGAGGCCTGACACCGCGGCCGCCTGGCCGAGGCGCACCGATGTGTTGAACACGAGCTGTGCCGCATCCGTGGTGCCCATCAGGCGCGAACCGCCGCCGGTGACGACGACCCCTGCGGGCAGCAGGCCGTCGAAGCCGCTCTTACGAACCTCCTCGCGCGCCATCTGGAAGATCTCCTTCATGCGCGGGCCGATGATCTCAGCGAGAAAGCGCCGCGGCAGCGCGTTGATGCGATCGCCGCCCACCTGGCGGACCTCGACCTTCTCCCCGTGGTCGATCACCTCAGGCAGCGTGTGTCCGTAGTTGAGCTTCAAGCCCTCTGCTTCGTCGAGCGTGGTGCGGAGCCCGATGGCGATGTCGCTGGTGACGTGGTTGCCGCCCACGGGCAGCACTGCCAGGTGTCGCGCTGCGCCGTCGTTGTAGACCACGACCGACGTCGTGCCGGCGCCGATGTCGACGAGACAGACGCCGAGGTCGAGCTCCTGGACCGTGAGCACGCCTTCGCCGGCGGCCAATCCCGCGCAGACCACGTCTTCGATGTCGAAGCCCGCGCCGTGCACGCACTTGATGACGTTCTGGATCGCGGTCTGCGCGCCCGTGATGATGTTCGTCTCCACCTCGAGGCGGTGGCCCATCATGCCGATGGCGTCCCGCACGCCTTCCTGGCCGTCGACCGTGTACGCGCGCGGGATGACATGGATGACCTGGCGGTCGGAGGCGACGCTCACGGCTCGCGAGGCCTCGACCACGCGCTGCACGTCGTCGTCGCCGATCTCACGGTCGCCACCCGCCACGGCGACCACGCCCATCGAGTTCTGCGACCACAGGTGGGTTCCGCCCAGGGAGACGACGACCGTCTCGATGCGCTGCCCGGCCATTCGCTCGGCCGCGACGGCGGCGGCTTGAATCGACGCGATCGTCTTGTCGAGGTTGACCACCACGCCCTTGCGCAGGCCGTCGGACGGGCTCACGCCCACGCCGATGATGCTCACGGGCCCGTTGGACTCGTCAGACTCGGCGATGACAACCGCGACCCGGCTGGTGCCTAGGTCTAGACCGACGGCACGTTTCCGCCTTGACAAAACGGTGCTGGAACGCCTCCTGGAACGTAGAGATATACGGGCGGGTTGCCCGAGATTATAAGGGCAACCGGGCAGCGTGCGGGCCAGATTTTGTGGGTCAGGGGACCGGCGGGGCTAGCTCTAGTGCCTGGACTTGATAGCCAGGCTTACAAATAATGCCTCCTTATCGCCCCTAGGTTGTTGAAGATCCGCACCCCGAACGCGACGATCGCGGCGATCGACAGGTCGACCCCCAGCTTGTCGCCGAAGTACGTCAGCCCCGCCGCCAGAGTCATGTTGGTGAGCAGCCCGCTGAAGAACACGCGCGGCTCGAAGGTGCCGGAGAGGTAGGCCTTGAATGCCCCGAATATCGAGTCGAGCGCCGCCAGCAGCGCCACTGCCGTATACCGCGCGTATGTGATCGGAATCGTGAGCGGTGACATCAAGCCCAGCGCGACGCCCAGCAGCGCGAAGAGGATCGCGACGACGATTATTTGCACGCAGGAACCGGTGAGGGTGAGGGCTGCGTCGGGCCGGGCGATGGCGTAGGGGTGGCCGGAGCGCGCGACTTGTAACCGGCGGCCGGCTCCGCGGGATTCATGACGTTGACGTATGCGAGGTCGACCGAGTTGTAGTCGACGTTGCCGTGGCCGGCGATGGCCTTCAGTGCGACGAGCTTTTCACGCAGGCTCGCGAACTCTTCTGGCGTCAGCACGCGGCCAAAATAAACCTTCCAGCCGCGTTTGGAAACGAGCGTCAGCTCGCCGCACGAATCGAAGATGAACCCCGCCACCTCCTGGCCGATGAGGCCGGGCAATCCGCGCTGGATGTTGACGAGTGCGATCAGCAGCGTCGGGTCGATCGCCTGCGAGCCGACCCTCGGGTCAGGGCCTGCCGGCCCCTGTATGTCCACGAGGGCGCCCGGCGATGCGGCCGCGCCCAGCACATTTGCCTGGCTCGAGAGAAGGAAGTAATGCTTGCTCGATCCGGCGTGATAAGACGCGATCGGCTGCCACTCGCTGACGTGCACCACGATGGTGCCGTCGAGCTGCGGGTCGACCGTGGCCGTGCGCACCCACACCTGGTCGAGGAGCCGCCGACGATCCGATTCGCCGTCGACTGCGAGGATCGATCGGCTGCTTTCGAGGCCCAATGCGGACGCGACCTGCGCGGCGGTCAGGTGCTGCGCGCCAGAGATGTCGACGGACTTGATCGAGAGGGGGGGCCCAAACCAGAGCCAACCGAGCAGTGCGCACTCCGCGACCGCCACCGCTGCCGCGATCACGCGCCGCAGCGGGTGGACGTCGGGCTCCTTGAGCGCGCGCTCCGAGCGAGTCCAGAGCTGGCCTTTGAGCGGCGCGGCTTCCTCGGGGCTTCGACGCCGTCCGACGCGTGGCAGCAGCGACCTTCGCCGGCGAAACCTCACTCTGCTTTCAGCCTCTCTCCCCCACCCTCCCCCCTGCGGGGGGAGGGACCATCGGGGCCGACATGGTGTTGGTGGCGGGCGACGGCGTGGTCCACGAGCCGCTGGCACAGATCGCCGAACTCGATGCCGGCGGCGCGCGCGGCGTCGGGCAGGAGCGAGAGCTCGGTCAGGCCGGGCACGGTGTTGACCTCGAGAAGCCACGACGTGCCGGCCGCATCCACGATGATGTCGACGCGCCCCATCCCCGAACAGCCGAGGACGGTGAATGCCCGGGCGGCCGCTTCCGACGCCTCAGTGCGCGCAGCCTCCGGGATTCGTGCCGGGATGATGTGGTGCGACTTGCCCGCCGTGTATTTCGCGTCGTAGTCGTAGACCGGGTTGTCGCTGACGATCTCGAGCGTCGGCAGGACCTGGAGGTCGGGCGTGGCGAGCACGCCGACAGTGATCTCGTTTCCCGCCGCGAAGCGCTGTGCCAGGACGCGCCGGTCGTAGCGCGCGGCCAGCGCCAGCCCGCTGGCGACCTGGTCGACATCGCGGGCGATCGTGAGGCCGATGGTCGAGCCTTCGCGCACGGGCTTGACAACGAGCGGTAACCCGAATCGCGCGACCACCCGCTCGACGACGTCAGCGCTCAGGCCGTGCTTGACCTCGAGCTCCTCGAACTCCGGTACGTGCAGCCCTGCTCCGGTCATGACGGCTCCGGCTCTCGCCTTGTCCATACACAGCGCTGACGCGAGCACGCCCGACCCGGTGTACGGCAGCGCGAGCAGCTCGAGCATCCCCTGGACCGTGCCGTCCTCTCCGAGCCGGCCGTGAAGCGCGTTGAAGACGCAGTCGAAGCCGCCATCGCGCAAGACGTCCCACGTGCTCATGTCGAGGTCGACGCCCGTGACGTCATGGCCGCGAAGCCGCAGGGCGCCCTCGACGTGTGCACCGGACCGCAACGAGACGTCGCGCTCCGCCGACCGGCCTCCACGAAGGACGGCGATCTTCAATCCCATTTCCCGACGAGCTCGACCTCGCGCTCGAGCTCGACGCCGAAGCGGCGCATGACCTCAGCGCGCGCCCGTTCGATGAGTGCCGCGACATCGGCAGCTTTCGCGCCGCCCTCGTTCACGATGAAGTTTCCGTGCAGCTGCGAGATGACCGCCGCGCCCTCGCGAGCACCCTTCAGGCCCGCGGCCTGGATCAGCCTCCCGGCCGAATCGCCTGGCGGGTTCTTGAAGACGCTGCCGCAGTTTTTGGTCTTGATCGGCTGCGTCTGGTTGCGCTCGTTGGTGAGCTTGGTCATGAGGCGCTTGGCCTCTTCACCATCGCCGCGCTCGAGCTTGATGGTGGCGTCGATGACGAGCGAGCCGTGCAGCGGGCCGTCCCGTAACGCCGACGTGCGGTAGCCGAAGGCCAGGTCGTCGGGGCGCCACGTGCGCCGGTCGGCGCCGGGCTGGAATCCGCGAGCCTCAACCAGTACCTCGCGCAGCTCTTTGCCCCAGCAGCCGGCGTTTTGATAAACCGCGCCCCCGACTGTGCCGGGCACGCCGATGCCGAACTCGAAACCGCGCAAGTCGGCGTCGGCGGCGACTCGCGCGAGCCTCATCATCTTCAAGCCCGCACCGGCTCGAATTCGTGTTCCGTCGATCTCGTAGTCGCGGTTGACCACGCGCATGACCAGGCCCTCAATCCCTGCGTCGGCGATGAGCAGGTTCGTGCCCGCGCCCAGCAGCATGTAAGGGATCCCGCGCAGGCGGCAGCCTTCCAGGGCAAGCTCGATGGACTGCGGGCTGCCGGTCTCGATGAAGAACTCGGCGGGGCCGCCGATGCCAAACGATGTCCGCGACGCGAGCGGCTCGCCCTCGCGCAGCCCGGGCACCCCGCGCAGCCACGCGACGTTAGAACCTTTGCGCCAGCTCATCGCCCAACTTTCTAATGTCGCCCGCACCCATCAGCAGAACGACGTCGCCCGGACCGACCAGGCTTTCGAGGTCTTCGCGCGCCCGCTTGAACGATCCGACGTACGTGCCGTTCGGGATCATGTCTGCGAGGTCGCGAGCCTGGATCCCCGTGGGGTTGTCCTCGCCCGCGCTGTACACGTCGACGACGAGCACCCGGTCGGCGCTCGTGAACGACCGCGAGAAGTCCTGCAAAAGCGCGGCCAGCCGCGAGTACCGATGGGGTTGAAAGACGACGATGAGTCGGCGGTGCCTCAGCTCGCGCGCGGCCTGCAGCGTGGCCCGCACCTTGGTCGGGTGGTGCGCGTAGTCGTCATAGACGGGGGCGCCCTGGAAGATGCCGAGGTACTCGAGCCGCCGGTGTGCGCCAGGAAAACGCTCCAGCGCGCCCGCCACGTCGGCGAAGCTCACGCCGAGCTCGAGCGCCATCGCCGCGGCGCCGGTTGCGTTCTGCACGTTGTGCCGGCCGGGCTGGCGGAGGTTGACCCGGCCCAGCTCACGGCCGGCGTGGTGGATCGCAAACGGGCGCCCGTCGCCGCAGCGGTAGTCGGCGCTCTCGCTGAAGCCATACGTCACGCGCCTTGCCGGGGTCTCGAGCGACCGCGCGCGATCGTCGTCTGCGCACAGCACCGCCACGCCGTCCGCGGGCAGGCCGGCCGCAAACTGGGCGAACACCTCGTGCACCGCCTCGACGTCCTTGAAGTGATCGGGATGGTCGAACTCGATGTTGGTGACGATCGCGTGCTTGGGGTGATGGAGCACGAGGCTGCCGTCGGACTCGTCGACCTCCGCAACCAGCCAGCGCGACCGGCCCGCGCGTGCGCTGGACCCATCGCCGACGAGGACGGTGGGATCGAAGGCCGCCTCGGTCAGGATATGGCCGGTCATGTGGGTGACCGTGGTCTTGCCGGCGCTTCCGGCCACCGCGATCGAATCGGACTCCGCGATCAGCTCGGCCAGCATCTCCGCGCGAGACAGCACCTTCACACCCATCGCCCGCGCCGCGTCCAGCTCCGGTGACGACTTGATCGCGCCGCTGTAGACGAGCAGGTCCTGGAAAAGGACGTGC
This sequence comes from Candidatus Nitrosopolaris sp., assembly GCA_035636885.1. Taxonomy (GTDB): domain Bacteria; phylum Chloroflexota; class Dormibacteria; order Dormibacterales; family Dormibacteraceae; genus UBA10449. The sequence goes on along the minus strand of DASPYG010000172.1, from coordinate 3,736 downwards.
TCGGGATCGTGGCCGATATAGATGCGCACGCCGGCATCCTCCAGCTCGGCTGTCGTGTCAGATTCGCGCACGTCGCATCCACTCACCTCGTCGCCACGCGCCAGAAAGACGCGAGCCAGGGCTGATACGCCGGCGCCGCCGACGCCCATCAGGTGGACCTTCATCGACCCGCCACTTCGTGCAGGACGGCAAGGACGCGCTTGGCGGCGTCGCGCCGGCCCAAAACGGACGCCGCCCTTGCCATCGCGCGCAGCCTCTCTGGGGTCAGCGAATCGAGCGTCGCCACGAGGGTCTCCGGGTTGAGCTCGCCGTCCGCAATGCGCACCGCCGCACCGGCATCGACCATCGCCTTCGCGTTCTCCTCCTGGTGGCCGCCTCCGAAGGTGCCCGGGATGAGCAGCATCGGCAGGCCGACCGCGCTGCTCTCAGCGATCGTGCCCACCCCGGCCCTGCTCACGACCAGGTCGGCCTCGCCCATCAGCGCCGGCATGTCGTCGGCGAATGCGAGACCGCGATAGCCGGGCCGCGCGTGCAGCGCGACGCCCTCTGCTCCCTGCCGGCCGGCAACGTGCACCACCTCTTCCAAACGTTGAAGGAGCTGGTCGAGCGCACCCCACACCGCCTCGTTGATATGGCGCGCGCCCTGGCTGCCGCCGGTGATGAGCAGCCGGCGTGGCGGCACATTCGGAGTGCGCGGCGCGAAACCATCACGAAGTGGCACGCCGGTGAGCTCCACGCGCCTGGCGCTCAAGCGCGCCTCGGTGCCCGGAAGCGTCGTGCAGACCACGGCGGCCCCACCCGCGAAGAAACGCGTCGCCAGGCCCGGCCGCACGTCCTTCTCATGCAGCACATACGGGATCTTCCGCATGCGCGCGGCGGCCACCGCCGGGGCCATCACGTAGCCGCCCATGCCCAGGACCACGTCTGGCCGAAAGCGGTCGACGATCGCGAGCCCGGAGCGCAGCGCCATGGGGACGATTGCCGGCAGGGCAAGGTTCTTCCACGGCGCGTCGCGGTCGAGGCCGCGCACGTTGACCGTGGCGAGATCGAAGCCGGCGTCGGGCACGAGCCTCTCCTCGGGCCCGCCCTTGCGCCCGACCAGCAGGAGAGCTCCATCCGGCTCCTCAGCGCGAAACGCGTGCGCGACGGCGAGCGCCGGATACAGGTGCCCACCGGTCCCGCCGCCAGCTATCAACAGCCTCATCTTTCCTCTTCCTATGCCCAAATCCAGTCCCGGACCCAAAACGCGCGACGCTGAGCAGCACGCCCGACGCCGCCAGCGTGGTCGCCACCGCGGTGCCGCCGTAGCTGAAGAATGGAAGCGGCACGCCCGCGATCGGCAGCGTGTTGGTGACCGTCGCCATGTTCATCAAAGCCTCGAACGCGACCCAGGTCGTGATTCCCGCCGCCAGGCACACGCCGAAGCGGTCCGGTGCGCGCAGCGACGCCAGGTATCCGCGCACGGCGAAGAACAGAAACCCCAGCATCACCAGGCTGGTGCCGATGAGGCCAGTCTCCTCGCCGACGATGGCGAAGATGAAGTCGGTGTGCGCCTCGGGCAGCCAGCCGTACTTCTCGACGGAGTGACCGATGCCGACCCCGAACAGCCCGCCCGACCCCAGGCCGTAGATCGCCTGCGTGGACTGGAAGCCGGCCCCGAGCGGATCGGCGAAGGGATTCTTGAAGTTGGTCAGCCGCGCAAAGCGATATGGCTCCAGCAGCGTGACCGCGATGAACGCCAGGCCGAGGCCGCCGACCAACAGCACCATGTGCCGGAATCGCCCACCACCCGCCCAGTACGCGCTCAGAAATATCCCCACGATCACGATCGAGGTGCCGAGGTCGCGCTCGAGCATGAGCAGGACGAGCACACCGGCAAGCATCGCGGCAAACGGCGCCAGGCCCTTGCGGATGTCGCCGAGGTGGCCGGCATTGCGGTCCACCCAATGGGCCACATAGAAAACAAACGCGAGCTTGCCGAGCTCTGAAGGCTGGAAAGTTCCCAGCGGGCCGGCGTCGAACCAACGTCGCGCACCGTTGACCGTGACGCCGAGGTGCGGGACGAGGACCAGCAGCATGAGAAGCGCTGCCGCGACCGCGCCGGCAGGCGCGAGCGGGCGCAGCTTTCGATAGTCGATGCGGCCGAGCAGAAAGAGCCCCGCGAACCCTATCGCCATCCACGCCGCCTGCCGCTCCGCGTAGTAGAAGGCCGACTGGTGCTGCGTGTACGAGAAGGCGACGCTGGCGCTGGTGACCATGACCAGGCCCGCGCCGCACAGCAGCACGGTAGTGAACATGAGCAGCCTGTCCGGTTGGCGGCCCGCGCGCGCATTGGCGCTCAACCTTCGAATCTCCTGCGGACCAGGGCCTTGAACTGGTTGCCGCGATCCTCGAAGTCCTTGAACATGTCGAAGCTCTTGTAGGCCGGGCTCAGCAGGACGACGCCGCCCGGCCGGGCGAGGCCCGCGGCCAGCTCGACTGCGTCCGCCAGGCTGTTCGCGTGTACGACCTTCGGGTGACCGGCGAGCTCTCCCGCAAGCAGGTCGGCCGACGCGCCCATCAGCACCACCGCGTCGACATTGCGCCGGACGTCGGCGACCCACGCGCCCAGCTCGAAACCACTCCCGTAGCCCCCGGCGATGAGAACCACGGGCGTGTCCGGGAACGCGCTCAGCGCAACCAGGCCGGCGTCGGGATTGGTGGCCTTGGAGTCGTTGTACCAGCGCACCCCACCCCACTCACCGACGAGCTCGAGCCGGTGCTCGACGCCTTTGAATGCCGCGATCGCTCGATTGATGGTCTCATCGGCGAGGCCGGCGATCCTGCCCACGGCCGCGGCGGCCAGGGCATTGTCGAGGTTGTGCCTGCCAGGCAGCGGCATCGGCGGCACTGGACGGTGCTCGTCGAACCACACCACCCGGCCGGGAGTCCGCGACGCCAGCCCGCGCACAACCTTGTCGCGGCCGTTGAGGACCGCGAAATCGTCCGCGCCCGCGAACTCGATGGCCCGTGCCTTGATGTCGACGTAGCGGTCGAAAGTGCCGTGCCGGTCGAGGTGGTCGGGCGTGATGTTCAGGATCACTCCGACATGCAGGCGCGGCCTCTCGGCGGATTCGAGCTGAAAGCTGGACAGCTCCAGCACGACCCAGTGGCGCGGGGTCACCTCGTCGAGGCGGTCGAGGACGGTGTCGCCGATGTTGCCGCCCACCAGGACCGGCCGGTCACCCGCCGCGAGCACTGCGCCCGCGAGCGCGGTCGTCGTGGTCTTGCCATTGGTCCCGGTGATGCCGACAACGGTTCCCGGGCACAGGCTGAGGAACAGGTCGATCTCGCTCGACACCTTTATTCCCGCGCGCCTCGCGTCGTTGAGGAGCGGCGCATCCCATGGCACGCCTGGGCTGGCATACACGATGTCGGCTCCGGCGAGCACGGAGCCGTCGTAGCCGCCGACCCGGAGGTCGACCCCCGCCGGCAGCTGCGCCAGCGCATCACGGAGCTCGGCCTCACCTTTCTTGTCGACGATTCGAACGTCAACCCCGGTCCGGACCAGATAGTCGGCCAGCGCGACGCCGCTGCGCGCGAGACCCACCACGACGGCGGTCACGAGATCAGCCGCGCCACCCCGGCAGCAGCCAGCGCTGAGACGAGCCCCGCGCCCCAAAAGGAGAGCGCGATGCGGTTCTCAGACCAACCCTCGTGGTGGAACGTGTAGTGAATCGGGGTCATCTTGAAAACA
>DASPYG010000171.1:0-55476 GCA_035636885.1 Candidatus Nitrosopolaris sp. | reverse complement strand
CTGGCCGCGCCCGCAGCGGCTGGAATCTCGGTGACCATGCGCGGGGTGGCCTCGTCGTTCGCGATCACGACCGCGCAGGGCGGCGGCTCGCTCGAGCGGCTGCGCGGCCTGGCTCTGGCCGCGGACACGCTCGTGGTGCTCATGCCCAGGGCCAACCTCGCCGAGGTGGCGGCGGAGCTCGCCGCCGCGGTCGGAGGCTCTCGGCCGGCGGCGGTCATCGCCAACGCGAGCCTTTCGAACCAGCAATCCGTTTCGGGACCGCTCGATCGGATCGCCCGCATCGCCGATCAGGCGGCCATCGGGACTCCGGCAACGCTTGTCGTCGGTGACGTGGTCGCGGCATCAGCGCTCGCGACGGCGGTGCTGCCAAACTCGTCAGCAGATGGTGGGTTCGGCTAAGCGGCTTCGACTGGGGACGCGTGGCTCGCGCCTCGCCCTGGTGCAGAGTGAGCTCGTGGCCTCGCGCCTAAGAGGGCGTGGCGTCCAGGTCGAGATGAAAACGATCGTGGCCGACGGCGACCTGCGGGCGCCAGACACGCCGATCGGCGAGGGCGTCTTCGTGACCGCCCTCGAGCGTGCTCTCATCGCCGGCGACATCGATCTCGCGGTGCACAGCGCCAAGGACCTCCCGCTCGAAGAGGAGCCTCAGCTCGTGATCGCGGCCTATCCCGAGCGTGCTGACGCACGCGATGCCCTCGTCACGCGCCGGGCCGCACGCTCGGTCGAGGACCTCGCCGTCGGCGCCACCGTGGGCACCGACAGCCCGCGGCGTGCCGGGTTTCTACGCGCGCTGCGCCCCGACCTCAACGTGATCCCGCTGCATGGCAACGTCGACACACGGCTTCGGCGCCTGGACGCGGGGCAGGCCGACGCGCTGATCCTCGCTGCCGCGGGCCTGGACCGGCTCGGCCTGGGCGGGCGCATCGCCGCTCGCCTGGACGCAGCATCGATGCCGCCCGCGCCGGCGCAGGGCGCGCTCGCGGTGCAGGCCCGGCGCGGGGATCATGAGGTGCTGGAACTGGTTGGCGCGCTGGACGATCCGGCCATCCGCCTGGCGGTGGTTGCAGAACGGGCTTTGCTCAAGGCCATGGGAGGCGGGTGCAGGGCGCCGGTGGGCGCGCTCGCCGTCACCGTGGACGGCTCGCTCGCCCTGCTCGTGGGCGCGGTGACGCACGACGGCAAATCGAAGCATGTGCTGCGCGTGGCGCATGGGGTCGACGAGGCGGACTCGCTGGCGCGAGCGGTGTCCGCGGCCGCGCATGAGCTGAAGAGCTTCGTGCCGCTGCGTGCTCGCGCGGTCATCGACACGCGCCCCGAGCTGGACCCTTTTGAGCGCGAGGCCATCGAACGCGCGGGGTTCCGGGTCCTGCACGTGCCCGCGATCGCCATCGGTCCCGCGGAGAAGGATTCCGAGCTGGATCGGATCCGCGCTCGCATCGGCGACTACGACTGGGTCGTGGTGACGAGCAAACGAGGCGCGGCCGCTCTGCTCGACGGCGCGAAGCCGCCCCCGGAAACCGTGCGCTGGGCCGCGGTCGGTGCGACAACCGCAAAGGCGTTGAGCGAGCGAGGCGTGCGCGTGGATTGCGTCCCGGCATCATCGCGAGGGGACGCCATCCCCGGCGCGATGGCCAAGCTCGATTCACTGAGAGGGCGTCGAGTGCTGCTTGCCCGAGCCGACGCAGCCAGCAGGGAGCTTCCTGCAAAGCTCGTGGAGATGGGCGCTGTCGTCGACGACGTCGTCGCGTATCGCACCGCGAGTGGACCGGAGGCATCGCGCTGCGCATTGCTCGAGGCGATGAAGGACGGGGACGCCGAAGCGATCATGTTTGCGTCCGGCTCTGCGGTGCGCGGGATCATCGAGCTGGCCGGCGCGAATGCCGGCAAGGCGCGATCCATTCGGGTCGTCACCATCGGGCCGAAGACGAGCACTGTGGCGCGGGAGCTCGGGTTCGAGGTCGCCGCCGAGGCCCGGACTCAGGATCCCGAAGGACTGCGCGCCGCGCTTCGGCTCGTGTTCGACGAGGAGGTGGAGCGATGGGTCGAGTCGCAGCTGCTGCAGCCCGCGTAAGGACACCAGCGTCCGAACGCCCCCGACGGCTTCGCCGCACCGCTGCGCTGCGCGCGCTCGTCAAGGACACACGCCTGTCCGCGGGACAGCTGGTGATGCCGCTGTTCGTGATCAGCGGCCGCGATCGCTCAGAGCCCATCGGCTCGCTCCCTGGGCACGCGCGGCTGAGCGCCGACCGGGCCGTCGCGAAAGCTCGCGAGCTTGCGCGGCTCGGGGTGGGCGGCGTCCTGCTGTTCGGAATCCCAGACCGCAAGGACGAGGAAGGCAGCGGCGCGGCCGACCCCGGGGGGCCGGTGCCTTCGACGCTGCGGGCGCTCCGCGACGCCGGCGTGCCCCTGGTCCTCGCCGCGGACGTCTGCCTTTGCGAATACACGAGCCACGGCCACTGTGGCGTGATTGCCGATGGAGAAGTGGACAACGACGCCACGCTTCCCCTGCTGGCGGAGGCTGCGGTCGCCTATGCCGACGCCGGCGCTGACATCGTCGGGCCGAGCGGAATGATGGATGGCCAGGTGGCGGCGATCCGCGCGTCGCTCGACGGCCGCGGGCACACGGGCACGGCGATCATGGCCTACGCGTCCAAGGCGGCGTCTTCTTTCTATAGCCCGTTCCGGGAAGCAGCCGGCTCCACGCCCGCATTCGGCGACCGGCGCGGATATCAGATGGACTACTCGAATGCGCGCGAGGCGCTGCGCGAGATGGAGCTCGATGTGCGCGAGGGCGCGGACATCCTGATGGTCAAGCCGGCGCTGACATCGCTCGACCTGCTCGCACGAGCGAGCCAGCGCTTCGACCTCCCGCTGGCCGCATACCACGTCAGCGGCGAGGTGGCGATGCTCGAGGCAGCGGCCGAGCGCGGATGGCTCGATCGCAAAGCGGCCGGGCTGGAGATGCTGACTGCGATCGTCCGCGCCGGCGCCGGCATCGTCATCACGTACCTGGCCGCTGATGCGGCACAGTGGCTGCAGGAGGACGCCGCCAGGTGACGGACCAGTTCGTCCACGCCCTCGCACTCGCGCTCGATCCCGCGTGGCGGCGGCTCCCGGACGCGCAAAGGCGATCGACGTGCGCCGACTTCCTCGCCACGATCGAGAGCGCGAAGGATGTGCAGAGCCACGCCTACTCGATGGTCGGGCTCCAACCCGGAGTCGACCTCATGCTCTGGCGGCTTGCTGTGTCGCTCGACGCGCTCGAGGCGTCGGCTGCGGCCGCGCTGCGGTGCGGAATGGGCGCCTGGATGAGCGTCACGGAGAGCTTCATCGGCTTGATCCAACCGTCGCAGTATGTGAAGAAGCCGACTCCTCAGGAGCAGTCGCTGTTCAGCGGCGAGCGATCGCGCTATCTGATCGTGTATCCCTTCACGAAGTCGGCGGAGTGGTACCTCCTCGACAAAGAGACCAGGCAGCGGGTCATGAACGAGCACATGAAGGTCGGTCATGGCTACCCCCAGGTACGACAGCTCCTGGCCTACTCGTTCGGGCTGGACGACCAGGACTTCGTGGTCGCGTACGAGACCGACGACCTGCCCGCTTTCGGCGATCTCGTGCGCGCGCTGCGCTCCACCGAAAGCCGGCGTTCGACCGTGCGTGACACGCCAATCCTCGCCGGGATCCATCGCCCCCTGGGGGACCTGGCGGAACTGTTCGGAGCGTGACCAGGAGCACGCTGTTCCTACGCGCGTGCAGGCGCGAACCGGTCGAGCGCACGCCGATCTGGCTCATGCGGCAGGCGGGACGCTCGCTGCCCGAGTACCGAGCGCTGCGCGAGCGCTGGAGCCTCGAGGAGATCGTGGCCCAGCCCGAGCTATGCGCGGAGGTGACGCTGCAGCCGGTGCGCAGGCTCGGCGTGGACGCCGCGGTGATGTTCGCCGACATCATGCTGCCGCTGCGCACCATGGGCGTCGACTTCGAGCTGGTCGATTCGGTCGGGCCCGTGATCGCACACCCGATCAGGTCTGCCAGGGACGTGGAGGCGATCCGGACACCACCCGGCCCGGAGGCGGCTCCACAGGTCGTCGAGGCTGTGGGCCTGGTCTGCGAGCAGTCACCCGTTCCCGTCATCTGCTTCGCGGGCGGGCCGTTCACGCTGGCGAGCTACCTGATCGAGGGCAGGCCGAGCCGGACGTTCGTCACCACCAAGGAGTTCATGTACCGCGAGCCGCAAGCGTTCGCGCTTCTGCTGGACAAGCTGTCGCGGGTCATGGTCGGCTACCTGCAGGCGCAGGTCGAGGCCGGCGCCCAGGCTGTCCAGCTGTTCGACAGCTGGATCGGAGCCCTGTCCCCGAACGACTACGAGCACCGCGTCCTGCCCCACACGCGGCGCATTTTCGAAGCCCTGGCGGTGCTGGAGGTCCCGAGGATCCACTTCGGTACGAACACCGCCGGCCTGCTTCGGCTGATCGCTTCGGCCGGTCCTGATGTCGTTTCGCTCGACTGGCGCATCGCGCTCGACGAGGGCTGGAACCAGCTGGGCCGCTCCCACGGCGTCCAGGGCAACCTCGACCCGGCGTTCCTCCTCGGCCCACGTGAGCTGGTGGTCGAAGGAGCGCGCGACGTCCTCCGGCGCGCAGGCGGCCGCCCGGGTCATGTGTTCAACCTGGGTCACGGCGTGCTTCCCGATACCCCGCTCGAGAACCTGCAGGCGCTCGTCGAGGCCGTCCGTGAAGGGGTTCCGGCGCGTGCCTGACTTCACCCACTCGACCACTGCTGTTCTCTGCATGGCTTACGGCAGCCCAGACGGCGAAGAGGGGATCGAGCCGTACTTCACCCACATCCGGGGCGGGCGTCCGCCGTCGCCCGAAGCCCTCGAGGAGCTGCGCGGGCGCTACCGAGCCACCGGCGGCTCGCCTCTCACGGAGATCACGCGAGCCCAGTCACGAGCGCTGGCCGAGCGGCTGGGGGTGCCCGTGTTCGCGGGCATGAAGCACGCCCCGCCGTTCATCTCGGACGCGGCCGCCGAGGCGCGGGCCGCGGGCATCGAGCGTCTCGTCGGCCTTCCGCTCGCGCCCCACTACGCCGAGATGAGCGTGGGCGCCTACCTCGCGGCGCTGCGGGCGGCGTGGGACGGCGAGCTCGTCTTCGTGCGGGGCTTTCACGACCACCCGGCGTTCATCGCCGCGGTCCGAGCTCTCCTGGCCGAAGCCATGGAGGATTTCGAACCTGAGGTGATCTTCTTCACCGCCCACAGCCTCCCTGCCCGGATCGAGGCAGCCGGCGACCACTACCGCGACCGGCTCATGGAGAGCTGCCGGCTCGTCGCCGAAGGGATGAGGCTGCCGGATTGGGAGTTCGCCTTCCAGTCGGCCAGCCACACCGGCGAGCCCTGGCTCGGTCCCGACCTGCTGGAGGCGATAACGCAAGCGCAGGTGCGACGCGCGCTCGTATGTCCGATCGGCTTCGTGGCCGACCACCTGGAGATCCTGTACGACATCGACATCGAGGCCATGGACGCGGCCGCCGAGCAACGGATCGAGCTGCGGCGCACGCGGTCCTTCAACGCCCGGCCGGAGTTCATCGCCGCGCTGGCCGCCGTTGTAAATGACGCGCTGAAGACCGCGTCGCGGACGCATGGCGCACGCATAATGGGCGCGTGATTGGCGCCTTTCGCGTGGAGGCGGATCCACGCGCCGAGGAATGGATGCGGGCGCATTCGACCAACGAACCGCGCGTCATCGCGTACGACGTCACTCGCTGCTGCGGCGGGGGCAAGCTCTGCCAGGTCAGCGTCCGCCCGCCAAGGGAGAAGGACCGGCGACACGACTACGTCACCGCAGTCCTGGGCGACGGCACGAAACTCCTCGTCGACCGCCGGGCAGCGCGCCGCCTGCCCTCGCGTTTTGGGCTCACCGTGCGCGGGATCGGACCGTTCCGGCGGCTCGACCTCGACCTGAGCGGCGAGGAGTGGGGGACCCTGCTCTACGACTGACCGATGGTCGGGTCCGTTAGTGGCCCGGCCTCTTCATGGCCCACGCGCCGTACTTGATCACCCCGACGAGCAACCAGACGAACATGCCAAGGCTGGCCACGTCGAGGAGCTCATTCCAGATCAGCGCGCCGCCAGGCATCGTGGAGCGGTCCGTGGCGGCCAGCGATGCGATGTTGATCAAGGCGCCGAGCCCGCCCAAAGCAAACAGCACGAGCGCGCCCCAGAACATCCAGCGCCAGCCGAGATAGCTGCCGATGGCCGCAACGAGCTCGAGCAGTCCGAGGCCGATGACGATGGCCCAGGTGACGCCGATGGAGATGTTGATGACCGTGTTGAGGTCAGTCCCGGCCGGCACCTGCGTCCCCTGTGCCTGGAGCGCCCGCAGCACGCTGTCGTGGTTCACAAACGCGATGGTCAGCACAACGCCGCTTATGGCGGACAGGGCCAGGAGGCCGGCGGAGGCCAGCTGCATGGGCCGCGTCCAGGGCGTCGGCTCGCGGTAGCTCTGAGGGAGGGGGACCCATTGCTGGCCGTCCCAGCGGAACTGACCGTCGGGCGAGATCTGGCCCGCGGGAGCCTGGGCGCTCGGAACGGGGTCCATGACGGCATTAGCCTAACCCGGCGACAGGCAAATTGGCGGTAACGCGAACGCCCCATCGGGCACTAATCTGGTCACAGGTGGACGAGCCCAAGTACATCTCGAGGGTCCGGATAGTCCGCGAGCGCGGGCCGATTCGAAAGGCCTACCTTCCCGCCACGGCCGAGGCGGTGGTGTTCGGCACCCATGACGAGGTGCGCGAGCATTACGGGACAGCTCCCGGCCAGTATCCCGAGCACGCCACCACCCTCGACTATTTGGTGGCGGCGGCCGCCGGTTGACTCACTGGAACGCTCGGGGGCGCGCTGGAGGCGCGCGGGATCGACGCGAGCGAGGGGAAGCTCAGCTGCGACGCCGAAGGCGTAGTCGTCGTCGAGGATAAGGTGTTGGTCATCAAGAGCATCCACGTGCGCTATCGCCTTGCCGGCTGCCCTGATGACAAGCGCGAAACCGCGGAGCGCTCACACACGTTCCACGCGAGCCGGTGCCCGGTGGCCAAGAGCATCGGCGGGTGCATTGCCATCAGCACCGAGCTCGAGTTCGTCTGACCGCGGGTTCGGAGGAAAGGGTCGATGTCATTCATCTCACGCGGATTTCGCGGCAAACGGCGGGACACGGCCGCCAGCGGGCGGGTGCCTCCGGGTCAGTACGTCGTCGACGACTTCCCGGTTCTGTCAGCGGGGCCGACTCCGCGCATTCCTGTGGCGGAATGGAATTTTGTCGTCGAGGGCGAGATCGACGAGCCCAAGAAATGGACGTGGGACGAATTTCGCAAGCTCCCAACCGAGCAGGTCACGAAGGACATCCACTGCGTGACCAAGTGGACAAAGCTCGACACGGCGTGGACCGGCGTTTCCGTGGACACCATCCTCGAGGGCGTGGAGACGGCGGCCGAGTATGTCGTCGCGTTCTCATATGGCGGCTACACGACCAACCTGCCGCTCGAAGACGTGACCGGCGGCAAGGCCTGGGTCGCATTCGAGTTCGACGGCCAGCCGCTGCATCCCGAGCATGGAGGCCCTGCCCGCCTGCTCGTGCCACACCTCTACTTCTGGAAGAGCGCCAAGTGGGTGCGCGGGCTGCGCCTCGTGAACGAGAACCAGCCCGGCTTCTGGGAGTCGAACGGGTACAACATGTATGGCGATCCGTGGCGCGAACAGCGGTACTGGGGCGACTGAACTGGCAGCTCGGCACCGTCGCCGAGCTCGTCCAGGAGACGCCGCGGGTGGCGAGTCTGGTGCTCGACATCCCCGACTGGCAGGGGCACCTGGCGGGCCAGCACGTCGACGTCCGACTCACGGCGGACGACGGCTATCAGGCTCAGCGAAGCTACTCGATCGCATCGGCGCCCGAGGATCCTCGGCTCGCGATCACGGTGGAGAGGCTCGACGACGGCGAGGTCTCTCCGTACCTCGTGGTGGAGGTGCGCAAAGGCGACAAGGTCGAGCTTCGTGGGCCGATCGGGGGCTACTTCGTGTGGAGGGCGACGGACGAACGGCCGCTGCTCCTGATCGCCGGCGGCTCGGGCATCGCTCCGTTGATGGCGATGATCCGCCATCGCGCCGCCGCGCACTCGACCACCCCGACCAGGCTTCTCTACTCGTCGCGTGCCACTGAGGATGTGATCTACCGCGCCGAACTGGACAGGCTCGCCTCGGCGCAGGACGGCTTCACGGTCGCGCATACGCTGACGCGAATGCAGCCGCCTGACTGGAAGGGCTACGCCCGGCGCATCGACCGCGCCATGCTCGCCGAGGTCGCGTGGCCCAAAGACCAGATGCCGGTCACATACATATGCGGGCCGACGCCTATGGTTGAAGGTGCGGCGAGCCTGCTCGTCGACATGGCCTACGATCCCGCGTCCATCAAGACCGAGCGTTTCGGAGCCACAGGAGGTTCACCATGACGGTTCAGCAATCCGACCTGAAGCTCGACGGCAATGCGATCGGTGGCCTGCTGCGCGAGATCTTCGCGATGGAGATGACGACCGCCGAGGGCACGTGCGGGAACTGCGGCGCGGTACACGCCGTAGGGGCGGTCGTCGTGTATGTGAACGCTCCCGGAGCGGTGGTGCGATGCCCTTCCTGTGACCACGTGTTGATGCGAATCGTCCAGGGGCGTGGGAAGTACTGGCTCGACCTCACGGGCGTCCAGTGCCTGGAATTCTCTGCCTAGTTCGATTTCGCCCGTATGGCAGCTCAAAACTCACACCTGATTCCAAGCCTTCCTTGAGGTTGCCCCGCGACGATGGGGTGCTATGAGCAAAGGACGCACGCTTCTGATCGCCTCCGCCGTGGCGGCGGCAATGGTTTCCGTCGGAGTCATGGCCGCCTCGGCCGCGAGTAGGGGCAACACGCCGGCCAATTTCCTGGCCGCGGCATCGCCGTCGCCAAGTCCAGGGTCGTTCAAGTCGAACGAGACGGCCGCGCACGAGGCCGGCGAGACGGCGGCCCATGAAGCGGCCGAGAACAACGGGACGTTCCGACCGGGCGGCCCAGGCGGCCCGTCGAACGAGACGTCCGCCCACGAGGCAGGTGAGACGGCGGCGCAGGAGGCGGCCGAGAACGCCAGGGCTTCCGCCAGCCCGACTCCCTAGCCGCCGACCGTCGCGAGGTCGATCGACCAGCTCGGGTTGACGTCGATGGCCATGATCCCGGTCGTGGCCACGACAACCCGGCCCGGCTGAAACAGGGGGAAGTAAGGTCCCACGTCGTTGAGCTGGCCCTGCATGTGCTGGAACAGCTGCGCGCGCGTGGGCGGATCGGCGGTTGTCCCGGCCTGCACGCCCAGGCTTTCGAGATCGGGGTTGGAGCCCGCCGGCCAGCCCGCACGCAACGCCAGGGCGTGACCGGGCACGAACGCCAGGTAATAGTTGGGGTCGGCATAGGTTGGAGTGACCGACCACAGGCCCATCTGCTCGCGACCGGCATGGTAGTCAGCGGTCGCCAGCGCCAGCGGGGCGCCGGCGAGGTTGACAGTGATGCCGGCGTCCGACAGCTCGGATTTGACCACGCTCGCCAGCGTGCCCGTAGGCAGCCCACCCACCGTCGTGTTGGTGGCAAAGGCCAAGGTCACGGTCGGGTCCTTGATTCCCGACAGGGCGAGCTCGGAGCGCGCGCGCTGAAGGTCGCGGTGCGGGGCGATCCACGACGGCAGCGCGCCCAGAAGCATGCTGGGGACCACACCCGGAGCCTGGATCGCTCCCAATCCCGCCATCCGCACCAGGCCGTCGTAGTCGAGCGCGGACCGGACGGCGTTGCGGAAGTGCGGGTTCGGAGTCAGGCTCGAAACCCTGGCGTTGTCGTTCGCGAAAAGGAACACCAGCTCCGTACCCGGAGCCGCATGGATGTGGACCGATTTCGATGAAGCCACAGTGCCGGCCTGGGCAGCCGACAGGTCCAGCGCGATCTCGTCGTTTCCGCTGGGAATGAACGAGAGCTGGGTCGGCGCGTCCATGTTGCGAATGAGGACTCTGCGATATGCAGCCTTCGGCCCCCAGTACCGAGAATTGGCCGTGACCCGGATTTCGGATGCGCCGAACGAATCGAGGATGTAAGGCCCGCTGCCTGCCGAGCTGAGGTCCATGAAGGCGCCGGCCGTGTCGGTCGTGGCGGCGCCGGGAGCGTCGACGCCACCGTTGCTCTTGACAACCCTGGAGTTGACGATCGCGAGCGCGGGGTTGGTGACGATGTATGGGAGCGCCGGATTCGGATTGGTCGACCTGATCACCACGGTCGAGGCATTGGGCGCGGAGACGCTGACTCCGCTCAGCAGCACCGACGGGGCGCCCGCCAGGTTGATGACCCGGTTGAACGAGAACACGACGTCAGCCGCCGTCAGCGGCGTGCCGTCGGAGAACATGACGGCCTGGCGGAGGTTGAACGTGAACGTCCTGGCATCCTCGGACGACGTGAATGAAGCAGCGACCGCCGGCACCGGTCTCGACTCGTCGCCGCCCTCGAAGGTCAGCAGCGTGCTGTACAGGGCTTTGAAGAGAATCGCGCCGGTCACGCTGAGCTCGTGGTGAGGATCGGCTGTCTTGATGTCGAACGATTTGTCCACGATGAGAAGGCCGCGGCCACGTGGCGGAGCACTCGTCGTGCACGCCCCGGCCATGACCGCGAGCGCGATCAGAAGGCAGACGATCCGGCCAGGCCGTGTTTCGACCACGATCCGCGGAGTATGCCAACGGGGCCGGCGCCGCGCGCATTGGCATAATGCCAACGGGGGTGACTGAGTTGGAAGATCACGAGCTTGGCATCGTCGGGCTGGCGACCATGGGCATGAACCTGGCCCGGAACTTCGCTTCGCACGGCATTCGTGTCGGTGTGTACAACCGCACGCGACACCGAACAGATGAGTTCATGGCCGCACATGGCGGGGAAGCAGACTTCCATCCAGCGGTGACGTTGGAGGAGCTCGTTCACGTCCTGGCCCCTCCGCGCGCCATCCTGCTGATGGTCAAAGCCGGGGCCGCCGTGGATGAAGGGATCGAAGCGTTGTCGATGCTGCTCGAGCCGGGCGACATCATCATCGACGGCGGCAACTCGCTCTTCCACGACACCCGCCGCCGCGCCGCCGCAGCGGCGAGAGCCGGACTTGGCTTCCTCGGCATGGGAGTGTCGGGTGGGGAGGAGGGCGCGCTGCGCGGCCCGAGCCTGATGCCGGGCGGAACGCGCGCTTCATACGAGCATGTCGAGGAGATGCTCAAAGCGATCGCTGCCAACGTCAACGGCGTGCCGTGCTGCACTTACATCGGGCCTGACGGCGCCGGTCATTTCGTGAAGATGGTTCACAACGGCATCGAGTACGCCGACATCCAGTTGATCGCGGAGAGCTATGACCTTCTGCGCTCGGCGGTCGGCCTGAGCCCGTCCGAGCTTGCGACCATCTTCCGCGAATGGAACGAGGGCCGGCTGCAGTCCTACCTGATCGAGATCACTGCGAACGTGCTGGCCAAGAATTCGGACGGAACCGATGCCGCGCTCGTCGATGTGATCGAGGACGAGGCCGAGCAGAAGGGAACCGGCCGCTGGACCAGCGAGTCTGCACTAGAGCTGGGCGTCCCGCTCACCGGCATCACGGAAGCCGTGTTCGCGCGCATGCTGTCGAGCCAGAAAGGCGAGAGGATGAAGGCCGCGGGCATCCTCGCCGGTCCCGCCGGCCACATGCACTTCGACCGCGACATGGGCCTGGTGGATGACGTCAGGGATGCGCTCTACGCGGCGAAGATCGTCGCCTACGCGCAGGGCTTCGAGCACCTGATGGCCGGCTCGAAGGAGTACGAATGGAGCCTCGACCTTGGCTCGCTGGCGACCATCTGGCGCGGCGGCTGCATCATCCGCGCGCAATTCCTCGACCGGATCAAGGAGGCATACGAAAAGCAGTCGCGACTCCCCAACCTGATGCTCGCCCCGTTCTTCCAGGAGGCTCTTGCCTCCGCTCAAGATGCGTGGCGGCGCGTGGTCAAGACCGCAGTTGATCGCGGCGTCCCGGTGCCGGCCTTCTCCTCGTCGCTGGCCTACTACGACGGTTACCGGCGCGCACGCGGACCGGCCAACCTCATACAGGGCCTACGCGATTACTTCGGAGCCCATACCTACCACCGCGTTGATCGCGAAGGCGCGTTCCACACTCGATGGGCGCAGGACGGCTCCGAGGTCAAGGTCGAGTAACGCCGCGCCCCCTCAGGGCATCTCGCCGTCCAGGATAGGGGCCAGTACCTCGGGGTCGATGTTCCCGCCTGAGACGACGACGACGTAGCGCCCGGGTCCGGCCAGCCCCTTGAGCCCTGCCGCGACGGCCGCCCCGGCGGCGCCTTCGGCGACGATCGCCGCGTGCCGCACGAGGTGCCGGATGGCGGCCGCGACCTCGGCCAGGCTGACTACGAGCGAGCCGGCAAGCAGGCGCGACGCCGCCGGCCACATCTCAGGCAGCACTGTTGGGCTGCCGATGCCGTCCACGAAAGTGGCCGTCCGCGCGACGGACACGGGACCGCCGGCCGCAAACGCGGCGGCGAGGGGCGTGGCCGTCTCCACCTCGCAGCCGTAGACACGCACCTCGGGCCGGACACTTCGCACAGCGGTGGCGATCCCGCAGCTCAAGCCGCCGCCGCCATACGGCACGAGCACCACGTTGACGTCCGGCAGGTCTTCGAGGATCTCCAGGCCGATGGTCCCGTTACCAGCCATGACAGCGGGATCGCTGACCGGGTGAATAAAGTGAGCGGGCTCGAGCGGCTCGTAGCGGTGCGTGACGAGCACGTTCCACCACTCGTCGTAGGGCACCGAGATGGTTTGGGCGCCGAGCCTCTGAACGGCGTCGACCTTGCTGTGCGGCGCACCATCAGGCACCACGGCCGTGCAGCGGATCCCGAGCCTCCGCGCGTTCCAGGCGACACCCTGGGCCATGTTGCCCGCGCTTGCGGTGTAGACACCGTTCGCCGCGGCCGCGTCGCCCAGCAGCGCGATCGCGTTGCCCGAGCCGCGAATCTTGAACGAACGGATCGGCTGCAAGTTCTCGAGCTTGAGATACAGCTCTCCGGCGCCGCCGTCGTCGAGGCGGATGAGCGGCGTGCGGAGGGCGACCCCCTCGAGTCGCTTGCGCGCCTCCTGGATGTCGGCGAGCATCAGCGAGTCCGGGTCGCGAACGCTCAAGGTTTCGAGGCTGGGGGAATCGCGGGGTCCTGCGCCATCACGAGAAAGGCGGCACCCAGCACGAGCGCGAGCGCGGCCGGCCCGTAATCGGCGACCCATCCTCCTTGAAAAGCGATGCGCAGGACGGTGGAAACGATGAGGTAGATGCCGCCGAGCAGAAGGACGAGCCGGAACCTGCGCGCGGCCAGGCGAAGCTGGCGGCGCAGACCGCCCGGGCGGATCGAGAGCACGATCAGGCTCATGGCCGCCATCAGTACGAGCCCTGCGACGATCGCCCTCAACAGGGGACCTTGATCAGGCCCGGAGGTCGCGCGCCATCTCGGCGAAGTTGTCCACGTACCGCTGCACATCGTCGACCGAGTGCTGTACCGAAAGCGTCCAGTTCTCCTCGGCTCCGGGCGCCATGATCACGCCGCGGTTGCACTGGTAGAGCCAGCTCAAGTACGCGAACGACTTGTCGATCTCGAGATAGTCGCGGTAGTTGCGCACTCTCTGCGCGCGATAGGTGACTCCGCCGCGCGCAGCGAGCGTGATGACGTGAAACGGCAGCTCGTGGTCGGCGATGACGCGGTCGAGACCACCCTGCAGCGTCTCGGCGAGCGCGTCGAAATGCGCGTACGCCGACGCATCGAGGATCTCGAGCAGCGTCACCTTTGACGCCGCCATCGTCAGCGGGTTGCCGTTGAAAGTGCCCATCTGCGCGACCCGCTTCTCCTCGATGACGCCCATCACGTCCGCACGCCCGCCGACGGCGCCGCACGGAAGGCCGCCGCCGATCGCCTTGGCGAGCGCGATGAGATCGGGGGTCACGCCGAAGCGCTCGGTGGCTCCGCCGGCGGCGATGGTGGCGCCGGTTTTCACCTCGTCGAAGATGAGAAGTGCTCCGTTGCTGCGCGCGAGGCCGAGCAGGCCCGCCAGGTAGCCCTGGTCGGGGAGGACGATGCCGACGTTCATCATCGCCGGCTCGACGATGACCGCCGCGACCTCATCCGGGTGGCGGGCGAAGGCGCGCTCGAGGGCTTTCAGGTCGTTGAACGGGACCACGGTGGTCAGCTCGACGATCGCGGGTGGGATGCCTTCGCTCTGCGGCACCGACGCCGGCTCGTCGGCCGGGCCCATCAGCTCCGGCGGCGGCTCCACCGAGACCATGAGCGCGTCGTGGTGGCCGTGATACGAGGCCTCCATCTTGATCAGGCGCTCGCGGCCGGTAAAGCCGCGCGCGATGCGGACCGCGTCAAGGGTGGACTCGGTGCCCGAGTTGGTGAAACGCCACTGCGGAAGCCCGAAGCGGCGCGACAGCTCACGCGCAACCTGGACGACCTCGGCGACCGGCTGCGCGAAGTGCGAGCCCTGGGCGATACGGTGGCTGACCGCTTCGACGATCTTGGGGTGAGCGTGCCCGACCACCATGACGCCGAAGCCGTTGTGGAAGTCGACATACTCGTTGCCGTCGACGTCCCAGATCCGGCTGCCCTTCCCGCGCTCGACGAACACAGGCTGCGGGGCAGCATCTTGAAAGGACGAGGGAACCCCTCGCGGCATGACCTCCCGCGCCTCGTTCCACAGCTGGTGCGAGCGGGGCCGCGCCTTGCGGAACAGCTCCTCCTCCCGCGCGGTGAGCTCTTTGACGCGGGATGTCGAAACGTGACGCGCGGTGGGCGTGCTCATCGATGGTTCAGCTCCCAAACTCGGTCTGGCTTGACAGGTATTGCCCCTGGCCCTCTAATTGTCGCGATTTCATCGTTTCTTAACTTTGGGGGGTAAGGCATGGGGGAATCCGCAGCTGTAGCCGAGCTTGTAGCCGAGAAACGCAAGCTCAAGAAGTCGCTCTTCCGCTTCGACATGATCTTCTTCACGGTGTGCGCGATCGTGGCCCTGGACACGATCGGACAATCCTCCTCGTACGGGGCCCAGGCGATCTTCTGGCTCATCGTGTCCGGCCTGACCTTCCTCATTCCGTACGGACTGATCACGGCCGAGCTGGGCGCCGCCTTCCCGACCGAGGGCGCGACCTATGACTGGGTCCGGCTCGCGTACGGCCACTTCGCCGGCGCGGTGGTCGGGGTCCTCTACTGGCTGAGCAACCCCATCTGGCTGGGTGGAACCCTCGCGGCAGTTTCGATTGCGGCAATGGACGCTCTGTGGGGCTCGTCGTTCAGCGGCAACCAGGGTCCCGAAACAGTGATCGGGTTCTTGTTCATCTGGGTCGCCGTGACAATGAACATCCTGTCGCTGCGCTATATGAAGTGGGTGCCCAACCTGGGCGCCATCATCCGGCTCACTCTCCTTGGTTTCTTCGCCCTCCTGGTGATCGTATCCGGCATACAGCACGGCTTCCACGGCACCATAGCGGGCTTCTTCCCGACCGACACCACGATCCTGATCGGGGTCATCGGCGTGATCGTCTTCCAGTGGATCGGCTTCGAGCTCCAGACCAACGCCAGCGAGGAGATGGACAACCCGCAGAAAGACATCCCGCGCGCCGTCTACATCTCTGGTGTGATTTCCTTCCTCGGCTACGCGATCCCGATCATCGGCGTCGTCCTGATCCTTTCCACAGACCAGCTGAGCAATGTCGCCGGCTTCGTCGCGGCCTACCAGTTCGCGTCCAGCAGCGTCCTCGGGGGCGCGGCGCCTTTCTTCAACCACCTGGCCGCCGTGGCCTTCGTTTTCGTCTTGCTTTCCAGCGGAACCACGTGGCTCATGGGGTCAGACCGACTCATGGCAATCGGGGCGCTTGCGGGTTCGGGTCCGCAGCAGCTCGGTTATTTCTCGAGCCGTTTCGGGACTCCGATCGTAGTCAACGTCCTCTCGGGCATCATCGCCACGATCTTCATGTTCATCACGTTCTTCGTCACCGGGGGCGGCCTGCACGGTTATTTCGCGGCCGTGCTCGGCCTGGTCATCTCGACGACCACCTTCTCTTACATCCTGATCTTCCCAGCGCTGCTCACTCTGCGCCGGAAGTACCCGAACATCAGGCGCCCGTTTGTGGTCCCTGGTGGCAACGCCGGCGCCTGGATCTCAGTGATTCTCACGATGTTCTGGGTGGTGGCCGCCACCATCTTCTCGCTGTGGCCCGGACTGTTCACCTCATCTTGGAGTGCCGACTATGCGGGCGTCAGCCGCAGCACGTTCGAGATCTATACGTTGGTCACGGTGGCGTTTCTACTGGGCGTGGCGGTCGTGTTCTGGGCGGTCGGCCGCGGGCACGCGATCCATACGGGCCCAGTCCTGGCAGCGGGACCGATGGCTCAGGCTGCGCCGGCGACCGGCGACTGATCTCCGTCTAGCGTTCGAAAACGAGGCGACCGTCAAGCACGGTCGCCTCGACTTTTGTCTGGGCGACCTCGTCAGTTGGAGTCGTTTCGAGGTCCCTATCGAGAACCGCGATGTCGGCGAGCATCCCTTCTCGAAGCCGGCCTTTGACATGCTCCGCGTGCTCCGCGTAAGCGCTGCCCGAGGTCCAGGCTTCTACCGCCTGAGCAATGCCCAGCCGCTCTTCGGGCAGCCAGCCGCCTGGAGGATCGCCGTCGCGCGTCTGGCGGTTGATTGCGACGTGCAGGCTGAGGAAGGGGTCGATCGGCACCACCGGCCAGTCGCTTCCGAAGGCGAGCCTCCCGCGGCTGCGCGCGAGCGAAGCCCACGGCCAGCCGCGCGCCGCGCGCTCGGGGCCGAGATGCGGGGCCCAGACCTCCCGCAGGTTCTTGATGGGCTCGGCGTGCTGCGGCTGCATGCTGGCGATCACACCGAGCTGTCCGAAGCGGGCGATGTCGGCCGCCGCGGGCGCCTCGATGTGTTCGATGCGGTGGCGCCGCGCCGGATCGCAGTCCGCGAAAGCGTCGAGGGCGTCTCGAATCGCGCCGTCGCCGATGGCGTGGATCTCCACCTGCCAGCCGCGAGCGCTCGCCGCGTGCACGGCCGCCGGCAGCTCTCCCGGCTCCCAGCTCGACGTCCCGAGCGCGCCGGGATCGCTCGAGCCCATTCCCACGTACGGCTCGAGAAGGAGGGCGGTGCGTGATTCCACGACTCCGTCGGCGAACGCTTTGAGGATGCCCGTGCCGATCCAGGGATCCTTCTTGTGGTCGCGTGCCGCCTCCTCGTACGTTTCGAGCCTGCGCACCCAGGCGTCGAGGCCGATGCCGGGCATCATGTCGAAAGCGAGCCGCACGCGCATCGTGAGCTCGCCGCCCTCGCGCAGTGACTGGTACAGCGGCAGCTGTTTCAGCCCCCGGCTTGCCTCCTGCACACTTGCGATGCCGCTCGCGGCAGCGATCTTCATCCCAGCCCGCAGTGCCTCGAGGTCCTCGTCGGTGCTGCGCGTAGGCAGGTGCTTTTCGAAATCGTCCATGTCTTTTTCTTTGAGAATTCCCGCCTCGGCGCCGGGCCCAATGCCGGCCGCCGCCAGCGCCCGGCTGTTCACCCAGGCCGTGTGAGTGTCGAAGGACTCCAGGTACGCGGGACGGTCCGGCACGAGCCGGTCGAGCAGCTCGATCGTCGGCATCCCGCCTGGAAAAGCGGCGTAAAGCCATCCCCTCGCCAGAAGCCAAGGCGCGCGATTCGAGGCCTGGAAGTCGCGAATCCGGCGCTCGACCTCTTGCTGCGTCTCGGCCCCGAAGAGGTCGAGGTAGGCCAGGCCGCGCGAGCCCATGAGGAAGTGGATGTGGGCGTCGTTGAACGCGGGCAGGATCGTGCCGCCATGGGCCTCGATCACGCGGGTTCCAGCGCCAATCAGCGCGCGAATGTCGGCATCAGAGCCGACGGCAGCGATGCGCTCACCGTCGACCGCCACCGCCGTCGCGCGCGGCGCTCTCGGCTCCCAAACCACGCCCCCGACAATCGCCAGCGACGCTTGATGCATCGCCCCACCCTACCCTCCCCACACGGTGGGGAGGTGAAAGAATGTCGCTCGGATGAAGCTCGAAACTGATGTAGCCCGCGCGTCGACACTGCCCGCTCGCATGTACCTCGACCCGGCCGTCCTTGAGCAGGAGACGGACCGCATCTTCTCGCGCACGTGGCAGCTGGTCGCTCACGCAAGCGAGCTGGCCAGGCACGGCGATTTCAAGCCGACCAACATCCTCGACGAGCCAATCCTGTTGACCCGGCCGGAGGATGAGAGGCTCCGCGGTTTCTACAACGTTTGCCGCCACCGCGCCGCGCAGGTGGTAACGACGCGGGGCAACCGGAAGTCGCTCCAGTGCGGATACCACGGCTGGGTGTACGGCCTCGACGGCCGGCTGCAGGTGGCGCGCGAGATGGATGGCACGGAGGACTTCGACGAGGCCGACTTCGGGCTGGTGCCGATCAAGGTCGACACGCTGGGGCCGTTCGTGTTCGCCAACCTGGACGACAGTGCAGCGCCGCTGGCTGACTGGATCGGGGCGATCCCGGACGAGATCCTTAAAGCCGGCTACGACCTGGACACCATGCGTAGGGTCGAGCGCCGCGACTATGTCATCGAGTGCAACTGGAAGGTGTACGTCGACAACTACCTCGAGGGCTATCACCTTCCGATCGCGCATCCGGGCCTGTTCAAAGAGCTCGACTACGACCAGTACCGCGTCGAGACCTTCCGGTACTACTCGAAGCAGCACGCACCGATCCGCGAGCTCAAACCCGGCGAGGTCCCCGGCCGCGACCGCCGGTACATCCGCATGCCGGGAGCCGAGGAAGACGCTCTGTACTACTGGCTCTTCCCGAACACGATGCTGAACATCTACCAGGACAACGTCAGCACCAACGTCATCATCCCGCTCGGCGTGGACAAGACGCTGACGATCTTCGAGTGGTTCTTCGCCGAACCTGGCACGGGCGCGGGCTGGGAATCCATGCAGCAGACGATCGCCTTTTCGGATGAGATCCAGCAGGAGGACATCGTGGTGTGCGAGCAGGTACAGCGCGGCCTGCGCTCCCGCTCATACGACCGCGGGCGGTTCGCGGCCAAGCGCGAGAACGGCGTCCACCACTTCCAGTCGCTGGTGACGGAGTTCCTGGCCCGCTGACCGCCTTACATACATAAGGACGCGACACCACTAGAATCGAATCAGCGGGAGCCCGCGACCCAGCCCCACGAAATCTGGCGATTTCGCGGGGACCCCTTGGGGAGCGGGCTGAGAGGGCGTAGAAGCGCCGACCGCAAGAACCTGAACTGGGTAATGCCAGCGGAGGGAGAGTTTGAGCAACGTCACCGCTCGGAGCGTCGACGCCGACGCGTTCGGAAAGGTCGAGAGCCACGGCATCGACGCGATCCCGGCCGCCGAGCGCCACGGCCGGCCGCGAGAGCTCGCCTTCCTGTGGGCCGGCGCCTTCGCCAACTACGCGAGTCTCTTCACGGCCAGCCTGCTCACTACGTACTACGGGCTTGGCGTCTGGGACGGTCTTGCCGCCACCGCGCTGGGAACGGTCGCGGCGGCTTTGATCCTGGGCCTGCTCAGCAACACCGGCCCCCGGAGCGGCCTGCCCCAGATCGTGTTCACGCGGGGAATCTTCGGGCTGCAAGGCTCGTATGTGGGCGCGGCCCTGACGCTCTTCCTGGCGGTCGGCTGGTTCGCTGTCGACTGCGTCATTGCCGCCCAGGCCGGCGCGCAGCTCTTCGGCGGCGGCAACCGCGCCATCACGTTCGGCCTGGTCATCTTGATCGCAGCCGCCAGCGTCGCGGTGGCGGTGTACGGGCACGGGACGATCAAGGTCCTCGAGACGTACGGCTCGGTGATCTTCGTCGCCCTCGCCGCGGTCCTTTTCGTGCTGCTCGCGCCCCAGTTCCACTGGGCCCAGGGGCCGTCCGTCTCGGGGGCCGACTACCCTGGCGCGTTCGTGCTCGGCCTCATGACGTGCTTCGCCCTGGTCGCGTCCTGGTACCCGTTCGCGAGCGACTACTCGCGTTACCTCCCAGCTTCGAGCTCGACCCGATCAGTCACCTGGTGGCCGCTCGTCGGTGTGACTCTGCCGATGATCCTGCTCGGCCTCTTCGGCCTCCTCCTGCCGACGATCGACGCGACCCTCGCCTCGAACCAGGGCGTGCTCGCCGTGATCAGCGCACACGCCCCCGGCTGGGTCGCGGTGCCATTCTTCGTCTTCGTCGTCGTCGGCGAGATCTGGGCCAACTACCTCGACGTCTATACGGCGGGTTTGGTGACGCTGGCGATGGGCATCCGCCTGCAGCGGTGGCAGACCGCGCTGGGCTGCGGCATCCTCGGCACTGCCCTGGCGGCTTACGCGGTGCTGGTGAGCGACCTCCACGTCGCATATGAGGATTTCCTGATCCTCACGTATCTGTGGGCGCCGGCGTGGGCTGCGGTTGTGCTGCTGAGCTTCTTCGTCTTCGAAGGCAAGGCCCGTCCCAGGCTCGCCGTGGTTGCCTGGCTCGCCGGTGCCGTGGCGAGCCTCATCTTCGTCAACTACGACAACCTGTTCAGCAACGTGGTGTCGGCGCCGCATTTCTTCAATGACGGGCTCATCGGCGGCCTCCATGGAGCGGATGTGAGCGGCGTCGTGAGCATCGCGGTCGCGGCGGTCGTGTACTGGACCGGGCGGCGGCGCATGTCGGCGGCATCGTGAAGGTGCCCGTCGCGCTGACGATCGCCGGCTCCGACTCCGGCGGGGGCGCCGGCATCCAGGCCGACCTGAAGACGTTTGCGGCGATGGGCGTGCACGGGACGTCGGCGATAACCGCCGTCACCGCTCAAAACACGATCACGGTGACGGAGATCCATGAGATTCCGGTGCGTGTGATTCGCGCGCAGATCGATGCGGTCGTCCACGACCTCGGTGTGCAGGCGGCCAAGACGGGGATGCTCGCGAGTGCAGAGATCATTGAAGCCGTTGCGGCGGCGATCCGCGACCACGGCATCGAAAACCTCGTCGTCGATCCCGTCATGGTGGCGAAGAGCGGCGCGAGGCTGCTGCACAACGACGCCATCGCGGCGCTCTACAAGCGCCTGCTGCCGCTCGCCGCGATCGTGACGCCGAACATACCCGAGGCCGAAGTGCTGCTCGGGCGGAAGCTGACGTCCCTCGATGATCGCCGCCGGGCCGCTCGGGACCTCGTCGCGCTCGGACCGCGTGCGGCGGTGGTCAAGGGCGGACATGCGGACGGCGACGCCATTGACATCTATTGGGACGGCGCCGACCTGGTCGAGCTTCCGGGCCATCGCATCGATACAAAGAACACTCACGGCAGCGGTTGCGCATTCTCCGCTGCGATCGCCGCGGGCCTGGCCAAGGGCAAGAGCCACCTCGAGGCCGTTCGAGCGGCCAAAGTGTTCATCACCCACGCCATCGAGGGTGCGCTCGAGGTCGGCGGCGGCCACGGCCCGGTCAACCCCATGTTCGGGATGGAAAGCTGATCGCGCCATAGCGGACGGTTGCGGAGCCATCGACCGCGGAGCATTCTGTGTCCCACCGTGGGCACACAGGTAGCGTCAGACGTCAAACCCCGCGTCCCGGAAAGCCGTCTCCGACGCTTCGCGGCCCTCCGGCCCACGGCATGGGCAGGCACCCGGTTCGATTGGGGCTTCGCCGCCGTGGCCTCTGTCCTGGTGGGCGCGGGCTACCTCGATGCCTGGCAGATCCGCCACCCGCCTATCCACTTCTGGGCGCACGCCGCGTCTCAGGGGGCCTGGCTGCTGGTGACCCTTTACGTGTTCACCTTCGGTCTCCGCAACTGGCGCCGAGAGCATCGCTACGACTCGATCGTCCCCAATGGCTACCAGCTCTCGGTCATCGGGTGCGTCGTTTTCGCGGTCGGCATCTTGATCGGCGCCTGGTGGCAGGCGGTGTTCGGCGCCGACCAGGACGGCGTGCCCGCGGTCTTCCGGCCGCCCAACGTCATTCAGATCACCGGCGCGGGTTTGATCGTGACCGGCCCCCTTCGCGCGGCGATAGCGCGTGGTGAGCTGCGCGCCGGGCCGACGGCATTGATCTCGGCGACGCTTCTTCTCGCGGTGATCTCGTTCTTCACGCAGTTCGATCACCCGTACGTGAACGAATGGGTCAACGACCTGCACCACCTGCCCGTGGGGAATGCCGCATTCATCGGTGAGGAGCTGGGGGCAATCAGCCTCATGCTCCAGGCGGCTGTCGTCACCGGCGTGGTGCTGCTGGTCCTCCGGCAGATTCGTCTTCCCGCCGGCAGCATCACCTTGATGGTGACGGTTACCGCCGGGCTTCTCGGCACGCAGCTGGGCCACTTCCAGTTCGTGGCCGTCTCATTCCTCGCGGGCATCTGCAGCGACGTGCTCCTGCTCCGGGCGCGCCCTCGCTCTGAGCGGCTGCTTCAGCTTCGCGCCGTCGCGGCCGCCACGGGCGCGCTGCTGGCCGCCCTGTACCTGATCGAGGTGGCGCTGTTCGAGAAGCCAACGTACTGGCCGGCGGACGTCACCTTCGGGAGCGTTCTCGTCTCCGGCCTGGTCGGTTGGCTCATGAGCTACTTGATATTTCCGTCTCGCGAGGTGGCCAAGGCCGCGGCAGTGCTCTGGCCGCCACTCGACCAGGACTCGAACCCGACCGCACCCGACATCACGGTCGAGCGCCTCGAGCATGCGCTGCGCGTGCTCAACAACCTGAGAGACCTGGGCTCGAGCCCCCTGGTCGGAATGCGGTGCTTGCCGGTCCATTCGGCTGATGCGCTGCGCCAGGTGATGGACGACGCGATCTCCGCCCTGCGCGCATCCCCATCGCAGGTCGACGCGCAGGCGGGAGAGATCCTTCACCTCTACTACGTGCGCCGCATCGGCGGCCACTATGCCGTCGAGCGGCGGGTGGGTTTGAGCCGGGCCGCGTATTTCAACCGGCGTTCCTATGGCGTTCGGCGGCTGGTCGACCAGCTGAAGGAGCTCGAGGAGACCGCGGCGGCCTCGTAGACCAGTCCGCGCAGCGCGGTATACCAGTCTCGCGCTCGTGCCCGAACTCATCCCGTACTCGATTCGGACCTCATCGGGAGAGGTCTCCTTCGACGCTCCCGGGCATGTTCGGATCGCGTGCAGCAAAGACCAACGGCAGCCACCGGCCGGCCAACGCCACCGGCCTCCAGCGCCTGGACCTGGCCGAGCTGCATTTCGCGGTGGACATGCCGGCCGGCCGGCATCTCGACCTGCCGGGGCGCGGCACCGTCTTCGTGCGTGAGGCGCCCGGCCCGGCCGGAGCCCCGACAGTGCTCCTCGTTCATGGGCTGCTTGCGAGCGCGGACCTCAACTGGTCGCTCGCAGTGCCGGCTCTGGCGGCGAAATTTCGCGTGATCGCGCCGGACCTGCGCGGGCACGGCGACGGCATCCCCACCCGGCGGTTCGCCGGCGCTCAGTGCGCCGACGACCTTGCGGCCATCGTCGAGCGGCTCGAGCTCGGCCGGGTGATCGTCGTCGGCTACTCGCTTGGGGGCCTGGTGGCGCAGCTGTTCTCGCGCCGCCACCCCGAGATGCTGCGCGGTCTGGTCCTGTGCGCCAGCGCACACAGCTTCGCGTCTGCCGGCGGCGGCTCCGCGATGCGTTTGATGACGCACGCGGCCCAGTTCGCGCCCAAGCCCTGGCGCAGAGCCGCGATGATGGCTGTCCTGGCGCCCCGATCCTCGGGTCACGGCCAGGGCCGGTGGGTGATGGACCAGGTCGCGAAGCACGACACCCGCGCGATCCTCCAGGCAGCGATTGAGGCGGTCGCGTTCGACTCCGCCGAATGGCTCGGCAGCGTGGTTGGCCCGAGCGCGGTTGTGCTCACGACAGGCGACCAGGTCGTCTCGCCCGCCGTCCAGCGCGAGCTGTGTCGTGTCCTCGCCAACCCTGTCGTGCATGAGGTCGATGGAGACCATTTCGTCTGCGTCAAGCGCCCCGAAGCGTTCAATGTCGCGCTCATCGCAGCCTGCTCCGGATGTGCGGGCGGCTAATCCTTCAGCTGCGCGGGAAGGCCAACTTTCATGAGCTCGATCTGTGAGGAGACGTGGAGCTTTTGATAGACCTTCTGCAAGTGGGACTCCACCGTCCGTGGAGACACCGACAGGTGATCGGCGATCTGGCGCACCTTGAGGCCGTCGATCGCAAGGGCTCCGACCCGGCGCTCCATCGGTGTGAGGTCGTCCGGACTCGCGCGCTTGCGCTGGCGGCCGCGCGCGGCGTGGAGCTCGTCCATCGCCTGCTGCGCCAGCCATGTGGCGCCCGCCTCGGTGGCGACGTCGACGGCACGGTTGAGATACGGCCGCGCCTCGACCGACTTTCCCATCTGGCGGAGGAAGCGACCGAAATAGATCATTGTGCGGATCTCGGAGAGGGGCTGCTTGATCTGCGAGTACACGTCGAGCGCCTCTCGATAGAGCGCCCCCGCCTTGTCGTTCTCTCCCGCCTTCTCAGCGAGCTGGGCGTGGCCGAACAGCGCGGTGGCGCGCGGCCAACGGCACGGCAGGTGCTCGCTCCTCGCCTCGAGCCATGCGACCACGCGCGCGGCGTCCTCGAGCCGGCCGCATGCCACGTGAGCGGTGATGGCGTCGCGCGACCAGGGCACCACGCAGGGTTCGAAGAGCCTGGCCTGGTTGGCGATCTTCTCCGCGACAAGGAAGAAGTCGCTCGCCCGCTGTTGGTCGCCACGACGGCCGGCGATGATGCCCCGCATGCGCTGGACCCACAGCCGGATAATCACGTACTGCGGCAGCTTCTCAAGCCGATCGCACCACGCCGCGGCATCGTCGAGCCGGCCCAGCTCGAGGACCGTGGCGGCATTCGCGACCCACGCATAACCGGTCAGCGACGGTATGAGGTCCACCATCGTCAAAGCGTGCTCAGCGTGGGCGCGTGCCTCTTGCAGGCGACCGCGGCGAATGAGGGCATTCGCTCGCAGAGTGTCCAGGAGGCCGATCGCCATCGGCGCGCCCAGCTGCTCGGCGGTGTGATAGGCGATGCCGAGCACGCGACTCGCCTCGTCGTATTGCTCTGCGAACTCGGAGATGAACATGTAATTTCCAAGCGGTCCCCAGCTCCACGTGGGATCGACCGTGTCCAGCAGAGGGTTGACCTCCGCCTCCGCGGCTGCCGCCGCGGCGACGGGCAAGCCCTCGGCCGAGCCGGACAGGAAGGTGACCAACGCCCATGTCGAGTCGGCCCGCCTCCTGACGTCGGCTCCGGCGTTACCGGCGAGGTCTCGAGCCTGAGTCGCGAATTCGACCGCGCGCGCGATCATGCCCGCGATCCAGCAAGCGGTCGCGAGGTCGACCAGGGCCTCGATGCCTGCAGTTCGGTCGGACCCCGCCAGGCCGAGCTCTGCGGCGGCCGCGAACTGCACCTCGGCGGCGCCCGCGTCGCCGGTGACGAACAGCGCCCGCCCGAGCATCCGGTGCACGTGGGACTGCAGCTCGCCGCCGATAGCAGAGCCCTCGAGAATGCGGTTGTAGAGGGCGACCGCGGTGGCGGGCTCGCCGGTGGAGAGCAGCGTCTCCGCCAGTCCGACCAGCAGCTGCGGGGACGGGCTGTCGCCCGCGAGCGCGACTGCCGACTGCAGCCTATGGCGCGCGGTGGCGACCGCCCCGTCGGCCATGGCCGCGCGGCCTGCGCGCTGCAGCACAGCGATGGCCTCGGCATCGCCGAGGAGCTGCCCGCTGACAGCATGCTCGGCGGCTTCCGCCGGCTCGGCGCCGTGCGCGAGCAGGTGCCTGAACGCCGATGCATGCCACCTTTCGCGGACAGGCGGCGCCATGTCCTCGTACAGCGCCTGCCGAAAAAGCGGGTGTGCAAACTGCGCCCAGCCCGCCTGCGCGGGGCGGACCAGCCCGGTGTCGACCAGCACCCCCAGGGCCTCGGTCGCCTCGCCGTCGTCGAGTCCCGCCACGCGCGCGGCCAGCGCCGGCCGGAACTCGATGCCGAACACGCTCGCCGCATGGGCAAAGCGGCGGTCGGCGCCGGGGCGGGCGAAGATCCGCGACAGCAGGATGGTCGCTTCGTTGCCACGCTCGTCGAGCTCGTCCAGGCTGCGACCAGCCTGGAGGTGGCGTGCGATCTCTTCCAGGAAGAGAGGGTTGCCACCGCTCGCGGCCCACGCGCGGCCGCTCGTCTCCTCCGGAGGCTCGGTTCCCATCCGCTCGGTGAGCAGGGCGTTGGCCGCCGGCGGGCTGAGTGGCATGAGCTGCTCGAGCTGCGCCTGGCCTTGCTGGGCGAGGTGGCGTGCGAGGTCCAGCGCCGGCCTCGGCCAGGGCCGAAGCGTCGCGACCAGCGCCACCGGCAGCGAAGCCAACCGATGGCTGAGGAAAGAGACGAGTGCCAGTGAGTCGGGGTCGGCCCAATGGAGATCGTCGAGCAGGATCAGCGCGGGCTCTGATCGGCTCTCGAGGTGGCGAAGCGTGGCGTAGAAATATGTTGCTCGCGCATCGAGCCCCTTCGAACCCGCGACCCTGGGCACATCTAGAGGGGTACCGGCTCCCACCCCGCGCAAGGCTTCGCTGACGATGCCGAAATGCAGCGTCGCTTCCATCGCCTGGCCACGGCCGATGCCGACGGCGAAGCCCGCGGCCTGGTCGCGCGCCAGCTCGAGCACGCTCGTCTTGCCGAGTCCGGCCTCACCGATCACGAAAAGCGCCTGCCCCTGCCCCGCGCGAGCGCGCTCGAGAACAAGGGCGATGGCCGCCAATACCCCTTCCCTTTCGAACACGGCGTGCCCCGCCGCATCTTAAGTCTCCGTGCCCTTACTGATGACGTGCCGCACGGCGCTGCCTAGCATTCGTTTCGAGTTGAAGCCCGAAAGGCTGCCGGGCAGGGTGGAGAGCAGGTTGGCCGCGTTGCGCCGCAAGCTGCCGGGGCTCTGGGACAGGGCCGCGTCCGCCCTCGCCACGGGCCAGGAAGACCTCGCCGGGCTCGCCCTTCGCCGCCGCCGCGTGCTCATGCGCGAGCTCGACAGCCTGTCTCTGCTGCTCGCGGCCGATGTACCGCCCGATCGGGTTGTGCCACGCATCGAAGCCGCCGACCGGCTTCTCGAGGCGAGCCTCGATGAGGCATCCCGCACGGGACGTCCGATGCCAAAAGACCCTGTCGTGCTGGAGCTCGACCCGGCCGTTCAGTCCGACCTTCAGCGGCTTCGCCAGGACGTTCGAAACCAATCTGCCGGCGGGGAACCGCAAGAGGGAGGAGCGTAATGGCGACGGTCCCATCGACGCACGCGCGCAGGCCTCGTCAACCCGGCGTCGCAAGTCCCGCCTTCAGCTGGACGTTTGTGGTGCTGTGCTGCTGGTTGATGGCTGGCGCCTACCTCGACTCGTGGCATCACCACAGCCTCACCCGGCCCGAAACCAACTTCCTCACGCCTTTCCATGCCGCCCTGTACTCGGGCATGGCTGCCATCGGCATCTTTCTCGGCATCAATGTCTGGCGCAACTACAGGCGCTACGGGACCTGGGCCGAGCTGCTGCCCGACGGCTACGGCGTATCACTCCTCGGCACCGTGCTCTTCGGAATCGGCGGCGTGCTCGACCTGCTGTGGCACTCCCGTTTCGGCATCGAGCTCAGCGTTGCGGCCCTGTTCAGCCCGCCGCACCTGTTCCTGATGTTGACCGGCGGCCTCATCGTCAGCGGGCCCCTGCGCGCAGCCATGCGCCGCGGAGGTAACCGGGCGACCTGGCCGGCGATCATCTCAGGAGCGCTGACGCTTTCGATGCTGACATTCTTCTTTCAATTCGACCAGCCCCTGATCGACCGTTGGGCAGCCGGCTCTGCGGTCGACCCCCGCGGCCCGTACTGGATGGAGCAGGAGCTGGGGATGCTCGGCCTGATCCTCTACGCCGCGGCGGTGGTGGGTCTGCTGGTGATCCTCCTGCGCAGGTTCGAGCTGCCCACCGGCGCGCTGACTGTCATCCTCACCATCAATGCGCTGCTGGTCAGCCCGGTCGCCAACCACACCGAGCTCGTCACGGTGGCGCTGGTGGGCGGCGCCGCCGGCGACCTGCTGCTCTACGTCCTGCGCCCATCGCCGGCCCGGCCGAGATCATTTCACGCGTTCATGTTCGCGGCCCCTGCCTCGCTGACCGCCGCGTACTTCGTGGTCCTTGGCTCGACTACCGGTGTGTGGTGGGAGCCCACGATCTGGGCGGGCGCCGTGCCGGTCACTGGGATGGTCGGCTGGCTCGTCAGCTTCATCGCACTTCCCGGTGAGTCGGCGCGAGCGCGGATCGTCCAGGCGGCGTCACTCTAAAGATTCAGTACAGCCCCTGACGACACCCCGTCGGGCTCCGCCTACGTTGGGTCGCGTTGCAGGCCACCCGTAAGCAGGAGTTGCAAGGGATGTCACTCAACCCGGATGTCGACCAGATCGTGCCCTTCGGTCAGCCCCCCAATGGGGCCGAGGGGGAGGTGCACGCGCCGCTCACGATGGTGGCGCCATCGCCCGCGCCGCCCGTTTTCGCAGTCGCGCCCGCATACGAGCAGCCGCCGCCCGCGGCGCCGGCGTGGCAGTCCACGCCGCAAGCCCCCGGGGCGACATGGTCGCCGGCTCCGGCCCGTAAGCGCTCCAGATGGATCTTCTCTGCGGCGATCGCAGTGGTCGGGCTCATCGCGTCGGGCACGCTTGGCTACTTCCTCTACACGACGACCGGGCAGCGAGACGCCGCGCGGCACCAGCTGGCGTCGACGCAGGCCACGCTCGCCGACACCGACAAGCAGCTTGCAGCGCGAAAGGCAACCGCTGCATACGTCGATATGTATGTCCAGAACAGCGGACGGGTCACGACCGACTACGAGAACGTGGTTGCGTGCAACTCATATGTCACGTGCCGTACATCGGCCCAGGATGCACTCACCGACTTGAAGACCTTTCAGTCGGCTCGCTCGAGCAGCGTGGTCCCGTCGGCGCTGACCAGCGCTGACAGCCAGATCGGTGACGCTCTCAGCGCCGCCCTCGCGGCCGACCAGGAGCTGATCACCGGCATGGACACCGATGACAACGCCAAGGTCAAGGAAGGCTTCAAGAAGCTGGACCAGGCCATGCTGAGCTTCGCGAAGGCACAGGCAGCGCTCGGGTCGGCGCTCGTCTAGCCGAGGACATGGCAGCCATCGTGGAGAACCGCGCAACGCTGGTCGGCATCCGGCCCGAGAGCCGGAGCCGACCGGTCGCGCGCGTCAAGAGGAATCTGCGCATGGCGCCCGCGTGGTCGGTCGTCGCCGGGTTCGTCGTCGTGCTGATCGTCGCCGCAAGCGCGGTCGGAGTCGGAGCCGCGATTCGCACGATGAGCGCGCAGCAGAGCTCTCTCGACGGCCTTCGCACCCAGGTCCGCGCGCTGCAGGCTGAGGTCGACGCCCATCCGGATTGGGCCGCGATCGCGGCGCAGGTCGAGCCATCGGTCTTCACCGTCGAGACCGACTACGGGCTCGGGTCCGGCTGGGTCGCCCGGTCGGGAGCGTCGGGCTCCGAGCTGGTGACGAATTTCCACGTCATCGACGAATCGTGGAGCTCTGGTGTGGTCACCGTCGACGTCCGCCAGGGCGACCGGACCATTGTCGGCACCATCGAGCGGGTCGACCCCAATGACGACCTCGCCATCATTCACGTCGCCGAGGTGCTTCCTGTCCTGCGGGTGGCGCCATCGAGGCCCACTCTGGCGCAGGCGGTCATGGTCGTGGGCTCGCCGCTCGGTCTGGGCGGCAGCGTGTCAGTCGGCGTGGTCTCCGGTTTCCGGAGCGTCGAGGGCAGCGACTACGTCCAGTTCTCCGCCCCCATCAGCCCGGGCAACAGCGGCGGGCCGGTGGTCGACGCCCGCGGCCGCGTTGTCGCCGTCGCCTCGGCCAAGCTCGAAGGACCCGGGATCGAGGCGCTGTCGTTTGCGATCCCCGTTCAGACCGCCTGCAGGACGGTCGTGGCCTGCCAATCAGGCTCTGATAAGTAGCCTGCCAACTCCCTCCGGCTGAGCGACCCGCCCTCCTTGCTGGAGCGTTGTCGATCTGCAAAAGGTTAGGTAACCGAAGGGGGTAACCGTTGGCAATCATGTTCCCCAGCCCTTTGGTGGGGGCAGCGCAAAACCTGGGTCGGGCGCGCATCGTGCGCGTTTCCGATCGTGAGATCCGCGCCCACAACGGCCGCGTCGGCGAGCTGTGCGTCCGGATCGCGCGACAGCTCGGTATGACCGCCTCCGAGCAGCGAGTGCTCGCCCGCTCCGGGCTGCTGCACGACATCGGGAAGCTGGGCATCCCCGGCGCAATTCTTCACAAGCACGACCCGCTCGATGACTCCGAGTGGCAGCTCATGCGAACCCATCCCGAGGTGGGGCTTCGGATCCTCCAGTGGGCGGGCCACTTTGAGCGGGCGCTCCTGGCGGTCCTCCACCACCATGAGCGGATGGACGGGAGTGGCTATCCGCATGGGCTCGTCGGCGATGCGATTCCGATCGAGGCTCGCGTCGTCGCGGTTGCGGACATGTACGACGTGCTCACATCCGACCGGCCATATCGCAGGGCGCGCACAGAGCGCGAGGCGCGACACATCCTCGAGGCTGAAGCGGGTCCGCACCTGGACCCTCACATCGTCAGCGCGCTGCTGCATTCGCTCGACAATGGAGGTACGCGGCCCGCGCCGGCTTTCGATTAGTCTTCGTGGCGATGGCCGCGAGCAAGCCCACGACCGCCATCCGAACCCTGGATGACCTGGCGGCGATGGACCCCGACTCGCTCATGGAGCTCTACCGCAACGCGCGGACGCCGCGGCTCGAAGACCTCGACGGCAAGCTCGCCGGCCGCATGCTCGCCGTGCCCAGAATCCAGCGCCCGCACGTCAAGCGCTGGCTCGAGCGGTTCTCGAAGTCCGGTTTGTTCCCGTGGCAGGGGAAGACGTTCTCGCACGAGACAGCCGAACACGGCCATGGCGTCAACCGGCTGCTGGGAGAGCGCGTGGCGTGGTTCCGCTTCCACACGTCGATCGGCCCGTCTCACGCCGGCGATTTCGACGCCGTGCACCTCGACTACGGCCAGGACGGCAATCCTCCGCTGGTGCGCCAGGTCAAAGACGAGGTCCGCGAGGTGGCGCCCGGGCTCTGGCTCGGACTCGCCTACCTTCGCATGCGAGACGGCGACCACCTCGGCTGCTTCTTCGGGATCACACGCGGCTCCGAGTAGTCACGTGCCGGCGCGCCCAGTCGAGCCCAAACCGTCCGCGCATGCGCTCCCCTTCCTCCAGCTCGACTACCTGTACACGCCGAGCTCGGACGTCGCCGCCGACGCGCGCTACTTCACGGAAGTGCTGGGGGGCCGGCTGGCTTTCAGCATCGAGGGGATGGGGGCGAGAGTGGCCAAGATCGAGCTCACCGCGGGCCCACCGCATGTCCTGCTGACCGATCACCTGGAAGGCGACCGGCCGATCTTCATCTACCGCGTCGCCGATCTCGATGAGGCCATGCGCGCGCTGAAGAAGCGTGGCTGGACGAAGGCCCAAACGTTGGAGATTCCGATGGGCCCGTGCTGCTCGTTCACGACGCCCTCCGGCCACCGAGTGGCGATCTACCAGATGACCAGACCCGAGGTAGGGTCACATTTTGACGGGCGGTTTGACTTCTAACCGCATAGGTGGCAGGTTTGCGCGACTTCGATGCGTCGCCAGGGCCGACCGGGCTCAGCCCGGTCGCGACTCGCCGCCTTTCGGCCGGCTTGCGTCGCCAGGAGTGGCTTTCAAATCATCTCCGCCGCTCGGGAAGGAGTTCAGGGGCGCGAATCCGGCCGCGTCGCCCGTGCGGCTCGATTTCTGAAACACTACCCGGTGTTCTGAAGGCCCGCCGCGACGCCGTTGACGGTGAGCAGGAACAATCGCTCGGCGTGCGTGCGTTCCCGCGATGAGGTTCCCTTCGCGCGGAGCGCGCGGAGCGCGCGCAGCTGCAGATGAGACAGCGCATCGACGTACGGGTTGCGCAGCTCGACGGCCCATGACAGAACCCGATGCTTCTCCAGCAACCGCGTGTGGCCGGTGACGGCAAGGACATTTTTCTTGGTGAGGTCGTACTCCGCGAGGACCTGGGCCGCCAGGTCAGGCCGGTCGCCGAGCGCGAGGTAACGTGCCGCGATCCGTCGGTCCGTCTTGGCCAGGCTCATCTCCGCGTTGTCGAGCATCACGTTGAACAACGGCCATGAGGCGTAGGCACGGCGCAGGTCCCCGAGCCGCGCGGCACCGAGCCCGCTGCCGAGCCCATACCAACCCGGCAGGTTGAGCCGCATCTGCGACCACGCGAAAACCCACGGGATCGCCCGCAGGTCGTCGAGCGCCTTGCCCTGGCTGCGGCGTGTGGGCCTCGATGCGATGCGCATTCGGCCCAGCTCGTCGACAGGGCTGACCTTTGCGAACCACTCGGCAAACCCGTCCGCCTCGACCAGTCCCTGATACGCCAACAGCGCCGCCGAGCCGATCTCTCGCGCCAGGCTGCCAAATCGTGCGCCCGGCTCTGAGCGCGTGGTGGCGGTTGAAGCCTCGAGCACGGCAGAGGCGACCTGCTCCAGGTGCCGGCGTGCGATCGCGGCGTTTCCGTATCGCGCGAAGATGACCTCGCCCTGCTCGGTGACCTTGAACCGAAAGGCCACCGAACCAGGCGCCTGGGCTCGCACCGCGCGGTTGGCGGGACCGCCGCCACGCCCGAGGGCTCCGCCTCGGCCGTGGAACATCGTGAGCCGGATGCCACGGCGCTTCGCCCATGCGGTCAGCTCCGTCTGCGCTTCGTACAGTGCGAGCGTCGCCGGCAGCGGGCCGACCGCCTTGGTTGAATCCGAGTAACCAAGCATCACCTCGAGAGTCCGGCCGGTCTCGTCCAGCCGGCGCTGAACCGGCGGCAGGCCGAGCATGTCCTCCATCACCGACGTCGCGGCCTGCAGGTCCGCGACGGTCTCGAACAGTGGGATGACGTCGAGCACAGGAGGCGTGCCGCCCGCTTGCTCAGCCAGCTCATAGACGGCGGCGATGTCTGCGACTCCCCGGGTGAAGCTGACGACGTACCGCCGGCAGGCATCTGAGCCGAACCTGGCCTGGACCGCCGCGATGGCTTTCATCGTGTCGAGCACCTCGCGGGTAATGCCCGACGGCGACTGCTCCGCGCGGAGCTCGGCCAGCGCCACCTTGTGGACCGCGCTGTGCTGCCGGACCTCCAGCTGGGCCAGGTGCAGGCCGAACGTCTCCGCCTGCCACATCAGGTGCTGCAGCTCGCCATAGGCTTGTCGCGGCGCGCCCGCGCCGGCCAACGAGACCTGCGCACAGCGAAGGTCGGCGATCAGCTCAGGCGTGGATGTGTACCCATCGCCGGTTCCGAAGCGAGTGGCGCGAACGCGCTCGGCGACCTGGAGAAGGAACTGCCGATGCGGCTCAGACGGCGAGCGTTTCTCGATCTCGGCCCAACGCTGAGGCGCCGCGGCGCGCAGCGCGGCGATCCGGTTCCGAAGGTCTCGGCCTGGCGGCGTGGTCGCCGAGTCGACCGTGATCGCGCGGCCGATACGCGTGGTCGCGGTCTCGAGAGCCAAAAGCGCGTGCTCGGCCTGGATCGCGATGGCTTGACCTGTCACCGCGGCGGTCACCGATTCGTTGCCGTCGCGGTCGCCGCCGACCCAGCTGCCGAAGCGCAAGAACGCGGGCGCCAGCGGCGGGCGCACACCCGCGTCTGCGGGACCGAGCGCCCAGTCGAGCGCACGATAGATCTCGGGCACGACTCGAAACAGGGTTTCGTCGAAGACGGCCATGGTCGAGCGGACCTCGTCGAGTGGGCTCACCTGTGACGTACGCAGCTGCCCGGTTCGCCACAGCGCATCGATCTCTTCGGTCAACCTTCGCATCGACTCGCGGCGCTCAACCTCGGACGCCCTCGGATCCTCGAGCCGCCCGAGCTGGTCACCGACCCGTCGAATGGCGGTCACCACCGCGCGTCGCCTTGCCTCGGTGGGATGGGCGGTGAAGACCGGATGTACCTCCAGGCAGGAGAGCATCTCCATCAGCCGGCGCCGGCCATGCCTGCGCCGGAGCTCGGCGACTGTGGCGGCGAGTGATTCGGGCTGGGGCCCTCGCGCCTCGCGCTCACGCAGCACGCGCGCTCGATGGTGCTCTTCGGCCAGGTTGACGAGGTGGAAGTAGACCGTGAAGGCGCGCGCCACCTCTTCTGCGCGCTCGAGAGGCCACGAAGCGACGATCGCCTCGGTCTTGCGCTCGTGCACGTCGGCATCCCGCGCTCGAATCACCGATCGCCGCAATGTCTCGACGTCCTTCAGCAGTCCCGCGCCGCCGTAGTCTTCGATCACCCGGCCCAGCTGCTCGCCGAGCATGCGGACGTCGCGGCGGAGCGCATCCGGGATCGCCTGCCGCGCGGAAGCTCGAGTCTGGCTCGTCAACTCCGCACGGAACGCACGGGGCGATCGACGCCTCCACTCCCGGGCCCCCTTCCTGAAGAGAGAGGGAGTTGCGCGTACTCCAGCGAATCGACGAGTGCCGCAAGCGACGCCTCGATGATGTTGCTCGAGCAGCCGACCGTGGTCCACCGCCTCGATCCCTTGCCGGACTCGATCAGCACGCGCGTGGTCGCCGCAGTACCCGCGGCGCCGTCGAGGATGCGCACCTTGTAATCGTGCAGGCTCACGCCGCGCAAGCCCGGGAACCTGGGGCCAAGGGCTTTGCGCAGCGCCGCATCAAGCGCGTTGACCGGTCCGTTTCCAGAGGCTGCCGTGTGGTACACCGCACCATCGACCTCGACCTTCACGGTAGCCTCCGCATGCACGGAGCCGCCATCCTTGCGGACGAGCGTGGTGAAATCGGCCACCTTCCACGGCGCCTCGTAGCCTGGCTGCAGGCGGCGAAGGAGCATCTCGAACGAAGCGTCCGCTGCTTCATACGAATAGCCGCGATGCTCGAGCTCCTTCAGGTGCTGGACCAGCCATTGCGTGTGCGGGTCGTCGCGGTCGAGCTGGAGCCCGAATTCGCGCGCCTTGGCGAGCACGTTGCCCCGACCTGACAGCTCCGACACGAGCACGTGCGGCTCGTTGCCGACGAGACCCGGGTCGATGTGCTGGTATGAATCGCGGTGCTTCAAAACCGCGGCCACGTGCTGGCCGCCTTTGTGCGCGAACGCTCCGTATCCGACGAACGGCTGCTGCACGGGCAGGGCGAGGTTTGCAATCTCTGCCACAGTCCGTGAGAGCTCGGTCGCGCGTGCGAGCGTCGCTTTCGGGAGGGCGTCCATGCCCAGCTTCAAGACCAGGTTGGCCACCACCGACACCAGGTTCGCGTTGCCGCATCGCTCTCCGTAGCCGTTGATCGTGCCCTGTACCATGTCCGCGCCTGCCGCGACGCCTTCGAGCGTGTTGGCCACCGCGAGCTCGCAGTCGTTGTGGCAGTGGATGCCCACGCCGGCCGCGCTGCCCGCCTCCTCCAACGCGCGGCGCACGGCCGTCACCCCCTCACGAATCTCCGACGGCAGGCTGCCGCCGTTGGTGTCGCAGAGGACTACCCAGCCGGCGCCCGCCCGCGCCGCCTCCAGGCA
Organism: Candidatus Nitrosopolaris sp.; assembly: GCA_035636885.1. Classification (GTDB taxonomy): domain Bacteria; phylum Chloroflexota; class Dormibacteria; order Dormibacterales; family Dormibacteraceae; genus UBA10449. The sequence continues at coordinate 19,786 of DASPYG010000171.1, read as the reverse complement.
GACCTCGACCGCGTACTCGGAATCGCGCGCGAAGCCGTCGAAGAAGTGCTCGGCGTCGAAGATGACCTCGCGGCCCGCCGCGACTCCGTACGCCACCGACTCGCGCACCATCGCCAGGTTCTCGTTCGGTGTGGTCTGCAGCACGGTACTCACCTGCCACGTGTCGCTCTTGCCGACGAGCGTCCAGGCCGGGGCCTCGCTTCGCGCCAGCGCCCCCAGGTTGACATCGTCCGCACAGGTGCCGCCCGCCCGGCGCGTGGCGCCGAAAGCCGCCAGGCGCGACCGCTTCAGCGGGTGGGCGGCGAGCTCCGCGAAGAGCTCCTCGTCCTTGGGGTTCGAACCTGGAAACCCACCCTCGACGTAATCGAAGCCGAGGCCGTCAAGGGTGCGGGCGATACGCACCTTGTCCGCTGCCGAGAAGGACACGGCGGGACCCTGGGCGCCGTCGCGCAGCGTCGTGTCGTAGATCACGATCCGTCGCGCGACGGGCCGGCGGTCGTTGCTGTTCTTCGGTTTGGGCATAAAAAAACCTCCCAGGCCTTTTCTTGGCCGGGAGGTCCCACGACATCAGCGAGGCGCTACGTCGGGGAACCTCCCCGAGCAATCTCGATCCCGATCTGCTTGAACATGGAAACCGAAGGGTACCGCAGCCGGGCATGCGGATCACTGGCAGCCGGAGCTAAATCTCGGGCTTTCGCTTGGTGTCAGGGAGACAGTTGGGGCGGCTGAAGCCCCCTCCGGGCTGCGCCTGCGGCTCCAGCGCTCAAGTTACCTGTTGACAAACCGTCTGTAGGAGACTACGGTTTGTGAAATCAGTTCGGCATTGTCGAACACAAGTCAGATAAGCAGGGGGTCGGAGAAGGAAATGCATTCGATGCCACAGCGAGCGCTCGCCGAGACTTTCGGCACGGCGGCATTGGTCCTCGTCGGTCCTGGGTCGGTCATCGCCACCCTCACTCTCGCGGGCAAGGCGGTACCGGCGGTCACCGAGGCGGACCTGCTGGCGATCAGCTTCGCGTTCGGGTTCATCATCACGGCACTCGTGTACGCGATCGGCAAGGTCTCCGGCTGCCACATCAACCCCGCCGTCACGTTCGCCCTTGCCGCGACCAAGCGCTTCCCCTGGAAGGAAGTTCCCGTCTATTGGGCCGCCCAGTACGTCGGCGCCGTCATCGGCGCATTCGCGATCTGGGGCGTGTTCGGGGCCAACGCGGTCACGTTCGGGATGGGCCAGACGCACTTTGCCGCGGACGCCTCATCCAACTACTACCTGCAGGCAGCGCTGGCAGAGGCACTCGGCACCGGCCTCTTGATCTTCGCGATCCTCGGCATCGTCGACTCCAAGTCGCCGACCCAGCTCGCCGGCATCGTCATCGGCGGCGCCGTGGTCGGCATCATCCTCATCTTCGGTCCGGTCACCGGCGCATCACTCAACCCGGCTCGCGCCTTCGGCCCCGAGATGGTGCAGGCGATCGCCGGCGGCACCACTTTCTGGACGCAGTACGTTCCGGTTTATCTGATCCCTGGCCTGGTGGGCGCAGCGGCTGCGGCCTTCCTGTACGACTTCCTGGCCAACCCGCGACTGGTCGCGCGACCGATCGTCGAGGCGGTCACCCACGACGACAACGTCCGCGCGGCCGCCGGCTAGATCACGGAGACAGGAGAAACACACAATGGCAGTCGAAACCAACCAGATGCGTAAGTTCCTCAACGAGCCGTCGCAGGTCGTCAAGGAATCACTGAAGGGGCTCGCGGCAGCCCACCCGGACCTGCTGCGCTACGACGTCGCGAACCAGATCATCGTGCGCAAGGACGCGCCCAGGAAAGGCAAGGTCGCCCTCATCTCGGGCGGCGGCTCGGGGCACGAACCCCTGCACGGTGGTTTCGTCGGGCTCGGAATGCTCGACGCCGCAGCCCCGGGTGAAGTGTTCACCTCGCCTGTACCCGGGCAGATGCTCGCCGCCACCAAAGCGGTAGACGGCGGCGCCGGGGTGGTGCACATCGTCAAGAACTACACGGGCGACGTTCTCAACTTCAAGCTCGCCGCCGAAGACGCAGCCGATGAAGGCATCAAGGTCACGTCTGTCGTCATCGACGACGATGTCGCGGTCCAGGATTCCCTGTATACGGCGGGGCGGCGCGGCGTAGGCGCTACGGTGCTCGCGGAGAAGATCGCCGGCGCGGCTGCCGAAAGCGGCGCCGACCTGGCGAAGGTCACCGACACGGTCAAGCGCGTCAACGAGCGATCGCGGTCGTTCGGCGTTGCTCTCTCTTCATGCATTCCCCCCGCGTCGGCCAAGGCGATCTTCGATTTGCCCGAGGGCCAGATCGAGCTCGGGATCGGGATCCACGGCGAGCCCGGCCGGCGCCGCGCGACGCTCGGAACGGCACGCGAGGTCGTTGACGTCATGGTCGAGGCGGTCGTCTCCGACCTGAAGGCCAAGAGGGGTAGCAAGGTCCTCGCGTTCGTCAACGGCATGGGCGGCACTCCGCTCCTCGAGCTCTACCTTATCTATGGCGAGGTCGACGAAAAGCTTCGCAAGGCCGGCCTGGAGCCGGTGCGCAACCTGGTCGGCAGCTACATCACCTCGCTCGAGATGGCCGGGGCCTCGCTGACCGTGCTCGAGCTCGACGACGAGCTGATCAGCCTCTGGGACGCGCCGGTGCACACAGCCGCGCTTCGCTGGAGGGCGTAACACTAACCTTTGATCACCCAACGGTTTATGGACGCGGCCACGATCACCTCCTGGATGCATGAGATCGAAGCGTCGGTGCGAGCCGAGCGGGACCGCCTGGTCCAGCTCGACTCGGCCATCGGCGACGGCGATCACGGCACCAACATGGCCAGGGGATTCGAGGCCGTCGTCCAGGCCCTGGGGGTCGACAACGGTTCGCCCCCCGGACGGCTGCTCATCATCGCCGGACGCACGCTGGTTTCAACCGTCGGCGGCGCGAGCGGCCCGCTGTGGGGGTCGGCGCTCCGCAGCGGCGGGCGGGTCCTCGGCGACCAGGCCACATTCGACGGGGCGCAGCTGGCAGAGGTCCTCGCCGCCGCGCTGGCCTCCGTCAAGGACCTGGGCACGGCGGCCCTCGGCGACAAGACGATGGTCGACGCGCTCGAGCCGGCCGTGGACACCCTGCGAGCGCGAATCGGCGAGGGCGAATCGCTTGCGCAGGCGCTGGACAAAGCCGCGCAAGCAGCCGAGGCCGGCATGCGCGCGACGATCCCGATGCAGGCTCGGAAAGGCCGAGCGTCATACCTCGGCGAGCGTTCGGTGGGCCACCAGGACCCAGGCGCGACCTCGACCGCGCTCATCATTCGCGCGCTTCAGCGAGCCGTCACCCCGGAGTCCTGATGGGCGAGCGTGCCTTGCGCGGCGTCAGCGCCGCGCCTGGGGTCAGGAGTGGCAGGGTGTTCGTGCTCGACCGACCTCGACCGATCCCGCGGACGGGCATCGCGCAGGCTGTTCGTGGTCGCGAGTTGGATCGCGCGCGTCTCGCGCTGCAAGCCGCCGCCAAAGAGCTTGAAGACCTCGCGACACGTTTGCGCGAGGAGGGCCGCACGGCCGAAGCGGACATCGTCGAGACCGGTGTGCTCATGGCCGGGGATCCCAGCTTGATCAATCAGGTCGAGCCTCTAGTGCTCGAGTCGGGGTTGCCGGCGGATGCTGCTCTGTCGGGCGCCGCCGAGGAAATCGCGCTGGAGCTGGCGAACCTGGCGGATCCAACACTCGCGCTGCGCGCGGACGATGTGCGCAGCCTCGGGCGGCGCGCTGCCGCCCATGCCCGAGGAGGCACAGCGACAGCGGCAGGATGCGTGCTCGTCGCCAGGACCCTGGGTCCGGCAGACGTGGCTGACCTGAACGCCATCGGTGTTGCCCTCGCGGGCGGTGGCGTGACCGCCCACGCGGCCATCGTCGCGCGCTCGTTGGGGATACCGATGGTGGTCGGACTGGGCCCCGATGTGCTCGAGTTGGTGGATGGGGAAGAGGTCGTCCTCGATGGCGATTCCGGCCTTCTCATACGCAGCCCTGGCGAACATCGGGTGGCGGCGGCCCGAGCAGCTGAGACCAGTCGAGACACCGCGCGCGAGGCCGCGCGCGAGCATCGTCTCCAGCCCGCCGAAACCACAGATGGCCACCGCATCGTTGTTTTGGGCAACGCGGCGAGCGTCGCGGAAGTTGTGGAGGCCGGCCACCAGGGTGCAGAAGGCGTCGGTCTGCTGCGAACCGAGCTCGGGTTTCTCGAAGCGAAGGACTGGCCTTCGCGTGCACAGCACGTTGCCTTCTTGAAGCCGATCCTCGAACGGCTCGGCAACCAGATCGCCACCGTGCGCCTGCTCGATTTCGGCGGCGACAAGACGCCGCCGTTCCTCGAGGGCGTCAAGGGTCGAGGCATTGAGCTGCTCCTGGATTCGCCCGATGCCCTCAGGACCCAGCTCGACGCGATCGTGGCCGCGGGCGCGGGCACCACGCTTCGGATCCTGATCCCGATGGTCACCATCCCGGACCAGGTGCGCGCCGTACACGAGGTACTCGGAAGTGTTCTGGATGGGCGGCCGGCGCCGCTGGTCGGGTCCATGATCGAAACGCCCGAGGCTGCGCGGCGGGCCGGCGAGATCGCGGACGTGTCCGACTTCCTGAGCATCGGCACTAACGACCTCACACAGCTCGTTCTCGGCCTGGATCGCGAACATTCAAAGTCGGCGCCGGTCACCGACGTCAGAGTGGTGCAGCTCATCGATGCGACGATGCGAGCCGCGCGCGACGCCGGCATCCCGGTCGACGTCTGCGGGGAGGCCGCCTCCGATGAAGGCGCGATGCCGGTACTGGTGGGGCTCGGGGTGGATGAGCTAAGCGTTGCGGCGGCGCGCGTCGGCGAGGTGCGAAGGTGGGTCCGAGGCCTCGACTTCGCGGCGTGCCGCGAAGCCGCGGATGCGCTTACTCGACCAGGCCGCTCACGCAGCTTGTAAGCGCCGCCAGTGCGTCGGGCGCATCGTCGCCCTCGGCGCTCAATCGCAGCATGGTGCCGCCGCCAGCTCCGAGCGCGAGCACGGCGAGGATGCTCTTGGCGTCGGCGGTCTTGCCGTTGGAGCCGACAGTCACGCGTGATTTGAAGCGCAGCGCGGTCTTCACGAATGTGGCGGCCGGGCGCGCGTGCAGCGCCACGTCCGTGGGCAGCGCGACGGTGGACTCAGAACTTGCTGGCACCACGTGCCTCTTCCGCCGCCCTCGCCACGTCTTCGAGCGACTGGCCCGCCGATGACATCACCGCCGCCGCGACGGCGCCCTCGACAAACGGCGCGTCGACGAGGCGCACGTGGCCGTTGGCGTTGCCCTGGAGCAGGTGGCGAACCGTGAGGATGGAGCTTCCGAGGTCGGCGAGCACGACCACGCCCTGCCCGCAGTCGGCCCGCGCGATCGCCTCCCGTACCGAGTCTCCGCTGGTGCCCAGCGACCCACCCGGCCCGCCTCCGGCAGGCTCGACCTTCACGCCTTCGCCGGCCACCTGCGAGGCCAGGTCCGCGAGGCCGCGCGCGAGCTCCAGGCTGTGGGAGACCAGTACAATCCCGACCAAATTCAAACTCCCCGTCGGGGCAGCCGATGCCCCTGATTCCCGTTCCAGACGACGCCCGTAGTCTACACTACCGACAGGAATTCAGCAATGCCGAATGAAGATGATCCCCACCCGGCCTCCTCGCGGCCGACCTCCCCACAGCGTGGGGGGGTGACATCGCGACGATCCTCCATCCAGTCCATCGATCGTGCCACCGCGATCCTCAAGGCGCTGGCGAGCGGGCCGCGCAGGCTGGGCGTCAGCGAGCTGGCGGACCGCCTCGGCCTCGCCCGGCCGACGGTCCACGGACTGCTTCAGACGCTGCAGTCCCACGGCTTCGTCGAACAGGACAGGACCTCGGACAAGTACCAGCTCGGACCGGGCCTCCTGCAGCTCGGCTACTCGTATCTGGACCTCAACGAGCTTCGGGCTCGTTCGATCCCTTACGCCGACCGCCTTGCCTCGCGCACAAGCGCGGCTGTCAGGGTCGGAGTCATGCACGGGTCGAGCGTCGTCGTCGTCCACCACGTCTTTCGCCCGGACTCGACATTCGGCGTCCTCGAGGTGGGCCTGCAGCTGCCCCTCCATGCCAGCGCGCTCGGCAAGGCGATCCTGGCATTTTCGCCGGCACAGCTCATCGACGACGAGCTTTCTGAACCGCTCGCGCGCCTGACCAAGCAGACGCTCGACGAGACCGCTCTGCTGGCAGAGTTGACCGCGATTCGCGACCAGGGGGTGGCCAGCGAGCGGGACGAGGCAGTGCTCGGCGAGTCCAGCGTGGCGGCACCGATCTTCGACCACGCCGGCAGCGCGGTCGGGGCGATTGGTGTGGTCGACGCCACTGAGAGGATCTTTCCGCGGGGTCTCGCAAAAGGCGTCTCGGCTGCGGTGAGTGAAGCCGCACGCGGCGTCTCGCGCGAGCTCGGCGCGCCCCGCTGGCCCCACGCTGCCGAGGCTTAGCTCTCCGAGCAGTATCTTCTCCCCATGCCTGACGGCGACGTGCTTGGACTCCTGGTCGCCACGCGCGACGAGCCGGGGGTTCTGTACCGGATCTCTGAGGCCATCTTCAAGCACGGCGCGAACATCGCCTACATCGCGAGCGGAGCGCATCGCGAGCACCTCGCCGAGCTGCAGCTCGAGGTCACCGGGGCGCGCGACGAGGCGAAGCTGGTCGCGGACCTGGCAGGACTCGAAGGGATCACCGAGGTCACCCGCGTGCCGACATTCCAGCGCATCTACGGCAAGCGTGTGATCGTAATCGGCGGCGGCGCGCAGGTGGGCATGGTGGCGCAGGGCGCCGTGTCGGAGGCGGACAGGCACAACATTCGCGGCGAGCGCATATCGGTGGACACGATCCCGCTCGTTGGTGAGGAGCAGCTCGCGCAGGCGGTGCGCGCCGTGGCGCGGTTGCATCGAGCCCGCGCGCTCGTGCTGGCCGGGGCCCTGATGGGCGGCGACATCAGCAACGCCGTGCGCGAGATCCGCGAAGCGGGGATCATCGTCCTCTGCACCAACATGGCGGGGTCGGTGCCGGATGCGGCCGACGTCGTCGTCAGCGACCCCGTCGAGGCGGGGGTGATGGCGGTGATGCTCATCGCGGACACCGCCAAGTTTTCGATCGACATGGTCCGCGGCCGGCGGTTCTGACCGGAAGGACTGGGAAGAAGGAGCCGGGGTTGGGCCTGTAGTCGGCGAAGGTTGATTGGGAAAAGTTGCCTCCCCGCTCTGCGGGGAGGTCGGCGCGTAAGCGCCGGGTGGGGACCTGATTTCCCTTCAAAATAATTCGCTCCTTAACTGGACGCCGGCAAACAAATGTTCGTATGGTGTGAAGCATGGAAAGTGGGGAGGGGGCACTTGCACCCCAGACCGGCGCCGAGATGCTCGAGGAGCTCATCCGCCGCCGGCTTCGCATCGACCACGACGAGATCGAGTTCTCCCTCCTGGCGGCGAAGTTCGCCCAGACCAACGAGTACGACGAGCAGGGCTTCGACAGCCCCATTGCCTGCATCAAGGCCACGTGCCACATGCGCGGCGGGGCCGCCGCCGACCGGGTCTGTGTCGGCGAGCAGCTGGAACGACTCGATCGGAGCGCGGAGGCGGTCGCCGCGGGGGAGATCGGCTTTCCCCATCTCGCGCTGATGGCGCGGACGTCAGTCGCGTGCGGCGAGAAGTTTGACGAAGCCAGGCTGCTGCGTCACGCGCGCAAGGAGAGCGTGGTCAAGTTCGAGTACACCTGCGCTCATGCCCGCCACGCCGCCGATCCGGAGGGCGTCGTCGACGAGGAGAAGCAGGGCGTGGAGGCGCGAAGCCTCACCTTCAGCACTGCCGAGGACGGCTGCGTCCTGGTCAAGGCGATCCTCGACAAAGTCGGAGGCGCGACATTGCGCACAGCCCTTGAGCCGCTCGCCAAGCGTGCTGGCAAGGACGACCATCGCGACCGCGAGCGCCGGCTGGCGGACGCCCTCGTCGAGCTCGGGGTACACGGGCTCGACAACGGTGCGCCGGCTCAGCGCCCGAACGTCCAGGTCACGACCTCGCTCGAGACTCTTCTCGGTCTCTGCGGTGCGCCGGCGGCGGAGATGGAGTACTCGCTGCCCATCTCCTCGAAGGCGGTCGAGCGATTGGCCTGCGACTGCACAGTCACCCGCATCCTTCTCGGCTCGGACTCCACCGTCATCGACGTCGGGCGCGCGCGGCGGGTGATTTCGGGTCCGCAGCGCAAGGCGCTACGAGTTCGCGACCAGGGCTGTGTGTGGCCGGGATGCGACCGGCCGGCGAGCTGGACCTCGGGCCACCACCTCGCGCACTGGATCCATGGCGGCGCTACCGACCTTCACAACCTGATTCTTTTGTGCCATCGCCATCACGGGATGGTTCATGAAGGCGGGTGGCAGATCGTGCGCAGCGACGACGGCCGCATGCTGACCATCCCGCCCGTCACCGAATATCGGCGGCTCGCCCGCGGGCCCGATTAGACCTCTACGCCTGGATCGGGTCGCTCAGCAGGAAGCAGGCCATCCAGCCCTGGCTGCGCAGGCCGGGCACGCGCAGGATCACGCGGTCGACGGCGTCGAGCGCGCCCCTGACCGCGCCGAACACGGGGGTGTTTCGAAGGGGCACACCTGCCAGCACTGCGAGGTGGAAGGTGCGCACCTCGACGTGCTTGAAGAACTTGCGCATCTTCACCGAATCCTCGTAGCGAAGGATGTGCTCGGCCTCCCACGCGGTGCGCAGATGCGGCGTGCGCCGCCGATATGCATGGATGATCGGGTTGTTCGCGAGCGCCTCCAGGAAAATGGCCTTGCCGGCGGGGGTGAGGACCTTGCGGATCTGCCCGAGCGCGGCGTCCAGATCCATGTGGTGGAGAACGCCCCTCACGCTGACGACGTCGAACGAGTCGGGTCCGAACTCCAGCGCCTCCGCGTCCATGACGGCGAACGTGGTCTTGTCCCCGACGCCGGCGGCTTTGGCGTGGTCCTGGGCGATGCGAATCGCCTCTGGTGAGATGTCGATGCCGGTCACATGGGCGGCGAACCTCGCGGATTCGATAGATGCCCCTCCGCTCCCACAACCGAAGTCGAGGATCCTCTTGCCCGACGCGTTGTCGCGCAGCCATCGGTAATAGAAGTCATCACTCGACCGCACGACCGAGTAGAACTTCTTGTTCGACGTGAAGTAGCTGTATCGCTCGGGGTCGGTCTCGTAGAGTCCGCGCAGCTTGTCATGGAACTCGGCTTCCTCGACCTTGCGCGGCTCCGGCTCCGGGGCCATCGATGCCACTCTAGCAAAGGCGCTGCGGTAGCCCTCGCGCACCTTTGTTATCCTCCTGATCGCTCGTGACGTCTCTTGGAACCGGCCTGTCGGTCGTCGTGCCGGCCTATAACAGTGAGCTCTCCCTGACCGAGCTGGCTCGGAGACTCCAGCCGGTGCTCAACGCGGCCGCAACCAATTACGAGCTCATCATCGTCGACGATGGCAGCCGCGATGGGAGCTGGACTGTGATCGAAGGCCTCGCCCGCGACCATGCATGGGTGCGGGGCGTGCACCTCATGCGCAACTACGGCCAGCACAACGCCCTTCTCTGCGGCATCCGCCTGGCGCAATACGAGCTGACGGTCACCATCGATGACGACCTTCAGCATCCTCCCGAGGAGATCCCGAAGCTCCTGGAGAATCTGAGCAGCGATGAGGACGTCGTCTACGGAACGCCTTCGCAGGAGCAGCATGGCCTATGGCGCGACGTGGCGACGCAGGTGACGAAGATCGCGCTGCAGTCGGCCATGGGCGCGCCGATTGCGCGCAAGGCCGGCGCGTTCAGGTTGTTCCGAACTCAGCTACGCGATGCGTTTGCGGGGTATGACGGGCCGTACGTCTCGATCGACGTCCTACTCACGTGGGGAACCACGCGCTTCGCCGCGGTCGAAGTGCGGCACGAACCACGCCGTCTGGGAGCGTCGAACTACACGTTCCGCAAGCTGGTCGTGCATGCGTTGAACATGATCACGGGCTTCAGCACCTGGCCTCTGCAGCTCGCGAGCCTGATTGGGTTCCTCTTCACACTGGTCGGCACTGTGGCGCTCTTCTACGTCGTCATTCGATACCTGATCCAGGGGGGTAGCGTTCCGGGCTTTTCGTTCCTTGCCTCGATGATCGCGATCTTTTCGGGTGCGCAGCTCTTCTCGCTCGGCATCATCGGCGAGTACCTGGCCCGCATGCATGCGCGCACGATGCAGCATCCGACCTACTCGGTGCGGGAGATCGCTGAACCCGGCGGACTCACGGCTGAGAGGCTGAAGCCCGAGACCCGCTTCGACGGCGAGCCTAAGCCACGCCGCCAGTCGGCGTCCCCGCCCCGAGCACGTAGCGGTGGTGAATCGTGAACACGTCCCAGCGAGCGATCTGAAACTCCGCCGCCATCGCCTGCCGCACCGCCTCGACCGTGCGCGGGTGGGATCCGCGGTCGTACCTCCACAGCATCCGGCTGCGCCAGCGTTCCGGAGCCTGGACAGCGTCCATGAAGAGCATTCCGCCTCCCGCCTTGAGCACCCGCGCGCACTCCCGAAACAAAGAGCGCACGTCGGCATCGGCGAGGTGGTGAGAGACGTTCTTGCACACCACCAGGTCGACGCTGCCGCTGCGGAACGGCAGATGAGTGGCATCGCCGCAGACCGGCGTTCCCGCGTCGTGCTTGCGGCGAAAGCCTGAGAGCTTCAGCGGGTCGATGTCCAGGCACAGGTAGGTCGCTCCGGCCGGCCACAGCGCGGTAGGCAAGCCGGTGCCTCCACCGACGTCCAGGACCACCGGGCGGCTGGGCAGAGCACCGAGCGCATCGCCGACACGCCGATCCAGCTCGGCTGTGCCCGCCACGTTCTGCAAGGCGTCATATACGGCCGGATAGGCAACGACGCGGTGAAGGATCCTAGCCAGCATCCGTGCGCCCGCCCGGGTGCGGCGGCTTCTTCTTCCCGATCGCATAGACGTTCTTGTACCCGGGGTGTGGCCCTCGAGCGGGGTCGAGCTCCACCAGCGCCGGGTATTCCGCGACCCCATCCTGAATCGCCCCAAGCTTGGGCAGCGGGCCGTAGAGCACTCGTTTGACGAGAGCTTTGGCCTGCATCGAGCCTGGAATGAGCCGGTGCCGGACGGCAAAACGCCGAAGCGGTGTGAGGACGCGATCGCGTGGCGCACCGTTTTCGATCGGAAACGCGCCATATACGGTCGCGGTGAACCCATTTCTTTCGAGCCATGTGGCGAGCTCCGACGCCGCCAGGTACCCGACCGCGAACGGACTGGGGTTGAAGTCCAAACGATCCTTGTTGGGGACTGAAATCATCAGAGTTCCGTCAGGTGTCAGCACGCGGCTGCATTCGCGGAGCGCCTGGTCGAGATCGGCGAGGTAGTAGATCATCTCGAGCATCAACACCACCTCGAAGGTGGCGTCGCGGAATGGCAGGTGCTGCGCATCGAACCGCGCCAGCAGCGCACCGGGGACGCGCGCGCGGGCCTCGCGGACGAGCGCAGTCGTGTAATCGCCACCCACCGCCAGCGCGGCGCGCCGGCGCAGGTATTCGATCCCCATCCCCGAGCCACACCCGATCTCGAGGACCCGCCTGCCCTCCGCGAGCTCGCCCGCGGTCCTGTACCTCGCGTGCTGCATCGCCAGCTGCTCGGGCGATGCGGGCTGGTCCCACGTCTCCGTGACGGTGGTGTAGTCGGCGGTCTTCACCTCGCTGTCACTTCTTGAACGGCAGCATGGCGGTCTGCCTCAAGATGTCGAGGTCGTCGCGAAACGTCCCTCGACGCACGTACTCGAGCCCGAGGCGCATTTTCTCAGGGCGGATGAGCTCCGCGTATGCGCGGTCCGGGTCGCCGTGGCCGGCGAGGATCTCTCCCTCGTTCGAGAAGCGCAGCGAGGCCCAGTCGGTGATGCCCGGCCTGACCTCGAGAAGCTCCCGTTCCTCGTCGGTGTAGCCCGCGACCTCGATCGGGACTTGCGGTCTGGGACCGACCAGGCTCATGTCACCCCTCAACACGTTGAACAGCTGAGGGAGCTCGTCCAGCTTGAAGCGGCGAAGCCAGCGCCCAGTCCCGGTGAGGCGCGGGTCGTCGTCAGGTGTGTTCGGGCCCCCGACCCGGTCGGCGTTGGCGACCAGGGTGCGGAACTTGTACATGCGGAACTCACGCCCGCCACGGCCAACGCGGCGCCCGGCGTAGATCACGGGGCCGTCGCGGTCGACCTTGATGCGGACCCAGATGTAGAGCATCACGGGCGAGGAGACGACGAGGCCGATTGTCGAGGCTGTGATGTCGAATGCCCGCTTGGCGGCCCGGGATCTTTTCAGGCGTAAAAATCCTTGATCGCGCCGGCCACCTCCAGCACCTGGTCCTCGCCGAGCTCGTTGTTGAGCGGAAGGGATAGGACGCTCGCGCACAGCGCCTCGGTCCGGGGCAGGTGAAAGTGGTCGAGGCCCACCGGCTGCTTGTGGTTGGGCACCGGGCCGGGCGAGACGAGGGTCTCGATGCCGCGGGACGCCAGATGCGCGGCCAGGGCGTCGCGCCTGTCCGCCTCGATCACGTAGTTCTGGTAGATGTCGAAGAACGGGCCGCCGTCCGGCCCGGGCGGCCGCCTGACGGCGCCGACGTCGGCCAGCTCCTCGTCATAGATGGCGGCGAGCTGCCGCCGCTGGGTGATCAACTCGGGCACCTTCTTGAGCTTGAGGTCGAGGATCGCGGCCTGCAGGTTGTCGAGGCGGCAGTTCCAACCCCAGCCCGAGAAACCGGTCTTGGAGACGCGGCCGTGGTCGCGCAACTCGCGCAGACGCTCCGCCAGGCCCGCGTCGCTCGTGACCACCGCGCCCGCGTCGCCGTATGCACCGAGCAGCTTCGCCGGGTAGAAGCTGAATGCGCCGGCGAGCCCCCAGCCACCTCCGTTCACGCCTATGTAGGAGCCGCCCAACGCCTGCGCCGTGTCCTCGAGCACGAGTAGGTTGTGGGCCTTAGCGACCTCGATTACGCGGTCCATGCGCACGAGGCGACCGTTCAGGTGAACGGGCATGATCGCCTTGGTTCGCGACGTGACCGCCGCCTCCAGCTTGTCGGTGTCCATGTTGTAGTCGTCGCCGACGTCGACGAGGACCGGCGTCGCGCCGACCTGGTGGATCACCGCCATCGTGGCCATGAACGTGTGCGAAACGGTGATGACCTCATCGCCGGGGCCGATGCCGACCGCCTCGAGCAGCAGGCGCATGCCGTCCGTGCAGTTGCTCACGCCGACCGCGTCGGACGTGCCGACGAACGAGGCCAGGTTGTGCTCGAAATCGAGCATCTGCTGGCGCATGATCAGGTCGCCCGCCGTGAGCACGCCGCGCATCGTCGTCATCACCTCTTCCTCGATGCGCAGAAATTCCTTGCCCGGCTCCCAGAACCTAACTGACAAGGCCGTAGCTCCTTGCGATGATCGGCTGGATCGTCTTCATCACGCCATCCTCGTCGAGACCGTGCAGCGACTTCAGATATTTCTGGTCGCCGACCACATTGTTGAACTGAGGCCGCAGGCCGATACGCTTCAAGGGCGCGCGAGGACCGTCGAGCTCGGAGATCACCTCGGCGACGGCCCCACCCAGGCCGCCTTCGATGCTGTGCTCCTCGAGCGTGAACACGAAACGGGTCTCGGTTGCAGCTCGCACGACCGCGTTGCGGTCGAGGGGCTTGACCGTATGCATGCTCACGAGGCGCACGCTCAAGCCCTTCTCACTCAGCTGATCGGCGACGTGCGCGGCCGTCGCCAGCATTCCGCCGCTCGCGATGAGTGTGAGGTCGGAGCCGTCCCGCATCGTGATGCCACGCCCCAATTCGAATGCCGGCTCGCGCGAATGGACCACCGGCTCTCCCGCCTTGCCGAGCCGGAGATACGCCGGTCCATCGAGGGCGCTTACCGCTTTGGTCGCCAGCGTCGCCTCGATGGGGTCTCCGGGCGCGACCACGGTCATGTTCGGCAGCGCGCGCATGATCGCGACGTCCTCGGTCGCATGGTGCGTGACCCCCAGGTTGCCGTAGGCCAGGCCGCCGCCGATGGCGACGACCTTCACGTTGGCGCTGTGGTAGCAGACGTCGTTGCGGATCTGCTCCAGGCAGCGCAGCGTGCCGAAGTTGCCGATCGAATACGTGAAGACGACCTTGCCGGAGAGCGCCATCCCGACCGCCAGGCCGATCATGCTCTGCTCGGCCACGCCGGCATTGACGAACTGCTTGGGATACCTGGTCGCGAACTCCTCGATAACGGAATACCCGAGGTCGCCGACGACCAGGCAGATACGGCGATCGTGGCCCGCAAGCTCGCTCAAGGTTTCGATGAAGGCGGTCCTCACGAGGCATCGACCTCAGCAAGCGCTTTCGCAAGCTCGTCCTCGGCCGGCGGCCGATAGTGCCACAAGACCTTACCCTCCATCCAGCTCACGCCCTTGCCCTTGACGGTATGGGCGATGACGGCGTTGGGCTTGCCGGTCTCGAAAGGCACTGACTCGAGCGTGCCGCGGACGGCGCCGACATCGTGGCCGTCGACCTCGCGCACCGCCCAACCGAACGCGCGGAACTTCTCCGCCAGCGGCTCCAGCCGGATTGTCTTGTCGACGAAGTCGAGGCTCTGAATCTTGTTGTAGTCGATCAGGATCACGAGGTTGTCGAGGCGGTGGTGGCCTGCGAACAGGATGGCCTCCCAGTTCGAGCCCTCGTCGCATTCGCCGTCGCTCATCACCACGAAAACGCGCCAAGAGCGGCCGTCGCGCTTGGCGGTCAGCGCCATCCCCGCGCCCACCGGCAGCCCGTGGCCGAGCGACCCGCTCGACATCTCGATTCCAGGCACGCCCAGGTGGGTGACATGCCCGTAGAGCTGCCCGCCGTTGCGCGCGTATTCGGCCAGACGCTCGGTAGGTATGAACCCGGCTTCCGCGACGGCGGCGTACGTGACCGCGGCGGCGTGGCCCTTGGAGACGATGAGCCGGTCGCGGTCGGGCCAGTCGGCCTGCTTGGGCCGGACCCGCAACACGCTTCCGTAAAGGACGGCGAGGATGTCGGCGACCGAAAGGCACGAGCCGATATGCGAGGTCTTGGCCTGGCTGATCATCCGGAGCGAGTGCGCCCGCAGCCTGCGGGCCAGGGCGCGCAACTCATCGTCTGTCGCCGTAGCCTCCCCACCATGTGGGGAGGTCGAGCCGGCGCGCAGTGCGCGCGCGGACGGGAGGGGCCGCGCACCTTTCAACTCCGCCACTCAGGAGATTTTCGCAAAAGCTATATAGGGGTCGAACTCCAGGCGCTCCAGCTGCAGCGTGCCTATACCCAGGGTGTCGATGAGAGCATTCGTCTCCCCCGGCCACAGCGGGTTGTCCAGCTCGTCGAAGGCGATGATCGCGCCCTTCGGCATCCGCGGGACGAAATGCTGGAGCGCGACCCTGGTCGGCTCATACAGGTCGAAATCCATGAAGAGCAGGCTCACGACGAGGTGCGGGTGGTCTGCCATGAAGCCGGGAATCGTCGTCGTGGCGTCGCCCTTGATGAGCTCCACCTTTGGGATGTGGCCCAGAAAGCGATCCCTGTCGTACAGCTCGATCAGCTTCAGCAGCTCTTCGAATGAATCCGCATGCAGGCCACCTGCCTGCGCTGTTTCCCAGGCCGGCCCGGTCCGGTCCTTGTCGGTCACCGCCGGGAACCCGGCGAAGCTGTCGAAACCGTAGATGCGCCGCGTCAGGTTGACGGGCTCGAGGATGGCGCTCAGCTTCGCCCAGGTCATGAGCCCGAAACCGCGATTGACGCCGCACTCAACCACCGAGCCCTTGATCGGGAGCACGCGCTTGAAAACCTCATAGAGGGCGATCAAGCGCGTGATCGACCCGCGGCTCAGATACGGGACCACGTTGTCGAGTCGAGTCTCGAGTGCTTCGCGGCTCGACATGAACAGCTTCGCGACCTCTTCGCGGACCATCCGCTCTTGCGGGGTGCGCAGCGGCTTGGAGTCAGTCCTCTGAGAGTCGGTGCTACGACTCATCGCCGACCTTGCGGGCGTCAACGCGCCGCTCCATGCGCGGCTCCTCGGCGCGTTGAAGCGGCGAGCCGGCGGCTGCCGCCTTCAAGGCTCGCACCAGGTCGTCGGCACGCCCTTCGCTCGACATCTTCTCGAGGCGGGTGATGGTCCATTCCAGGTCGGCCGGGCTGAACGAGTTCGGCGAGACGACCTCCATGATCGCGGGGTGGTCCGTCGGACGCGAACCCTCATCGGGCCCGAGGAGCTCCTCGTGCAGGCGCTCGCCGGGGCGCAGCCCGGTATAGACGATCTCGATGTCGGCGCCTGGGCGAAGGCCGCGCGCGCGCACCAGCGCTTCGGCGAGGCTGACGATCTTGATCGGCTCGCCCATGTCGAGCATGTAGACATGGCGGGCCTTGGCCACGGTGAGCGTCCGGATGACGAGTGCCACGGCCTCCCGAATGGTCATCATGTAGCGGGTCATCTCCGGGTGGGTGATCGTCACCGGCCCCCCGCGCACGATCTGCCGCTCGAACAAGGGCACCACACTGCCTCTGCTGCCCACCACGTTGCCGAAACGCACCGCCCAGCACGTCATCTGGCCCTGCCAGCCGAGGATCATCTGCTCGCACACCCGCTTCGTGCAGCCCATCACCGACTGCCGGGCAACCGCCTTGTCGGTGGAGATGAGCACGAACCTCTGCACGCCCACCGCTTCGGCGCACTGCAGCGTGTTCCGGGTGCCGAGAACGTTGGTGATGACTGCTTGCGCAGGGTGCGTTTCGAGCATCGGTACGTGCTTGTAGGCGGCGGCGTGAAAGACGATGTCCGGCCGTTCATCCGCAAAAAGCTGGAGCATGGGCTCGCGCTCGACCACCGAGAGAAGCGCCTCGCGGACGTCCACCGACATATCCATCCGCAGCTGTTCGGCGATGTCGAAAAGACCGCTCTCGTTGTTATCGACGAGGACCAGGCGGCGCGGCTGTAGGCCGGCGAGCATGCGGCTGAGCTCGGATCCGATCGAGCCTGCGGCGCCGGTGACGAGGACCGTCTTCCCCGTGATGTCGCCGCGGGCCTGCTCCACCTCGAGCTCGCGGTGCGTCCGGCCGACGAGGTCGTCGGCGGACAGCTGGCGCAGGCGCGTGCCCCGCTGCCGGTGGAACCAGTCCTCGGTTGCGGGCAGGATGAACAGGGGCAGCCCCGCCTCGAGGCAGACGTTGAACAGCTTTCTGTCGGCGGGGGTGGGGTCGCTCAGGAAGACGAACGCGACGCCATCCGCCTCCGTGACTTTCAGCCAGCGGCCCAGGCTGTCCGCCTGCCCGACCACGGGCACGCCGAGCACTGTGCGGTTCAGCTGGCGGACATCCTTGCTCACGATGCCGACGGCCTGCCATTCGGGGCTCGGGGACTGTATGAGCTCCTTGACGGCGGGGTGGGATGCCGAGTCGGCCACGATCAACAGGCGGCTGCCGCTGGCCGGCGTGCGCGAGAGCAGGCGGGGGAGAAGGCGGAACAGGCCGATGCCCATCAGCGCCGCGGGTGCGGCGAGTAGGGGCACCGCCAGGCGGAAGACGCGATATTCGCCCGGCAGGACCCAGTTGGCCAGCGAAATCAGGAGCGCGGCCTCGGCCACCGCGAAGCTGGTCGCGATGGCGTCGTGGATGCCGGCCACCTGCCAAACGCGCCGGTAGAGCCCGAACCGGGCCTCGCCGGCGCCCAGCGCGAGCACCACGAACGCGATCGACAGGAGGAGCGTGGTTCGCGACTGCGGGCTGGTGATTATGCGGCCGCCGTAGTTGAGCTGCTGGAACGCCTCCAGCATGACCCAGAAGATGGCCACCTCGACCACGAAGCCCGGCGAATAGCGGACCGCGGCGGCCAGCTTCCGGCGGACAAGGGGGGCGATGGCTGTTCGAGGTGTAGAGGTGCTCATTCGGTGCGTTGAGAAGTGTGTTCCAAATGGCGTCCCTGGTGGGCGCCGGCGAGACGACAGCGGCAGCTTACGAGATGAGAGCGGGAGCGTCAAACCGCCCGCGCGGCACTCCAGGCTGCTCCGCGCGCCTCTGCCAGGCGTCGATCCCCAGCTTGAGGGCGACGATGCCGAAGATCCACAGGCCGCGATCGCTCGGGATGTCGCCGCTGATGTTGGCGACCGTGAAGAACACCGCCACCACCATGAGCACGGCAGCCACGGGCGCAGACATCCGGTTGATTCCGTTCCACATCAGGAGCGCCCACGAGACCACAAGCGGAAGGATCATGATCGCAAGCCCGACCAAGCCGGTTTCCGCCGCAATCTCGAGCGGGACATCGTGCGGGTACTGGTAGAAGTCCCCTTGCTTCGACGAATCCGGGACCACGCCGCTGAACGACCCCAGGCCCGTACCCAACAGCGGGCTCTGCACGAAAAGTTTCACGCCCCGCGCGAGCAGCTTGTCACGATCGCCGGCGCTGCTCTGCAGGCTGGCAATCCTGTCGGTCACGCAATTGCACAGGCTGCTCGGCCCGGTCCAATGCACACCGCCGGAATCAACGCGCACAGCGACGTCGCGGGCGTACGTGACCGCGACATAAGCGCCGGCGATGATCACGAGCACGAGTGGGAGTACGGCGTAAGGTCCGGCCGGAGATGTCTTCAGGCGCGACCACAAGCCTCCCTTCTCGCTCAGGTAGGCGGCGGCGGCCCAATAGATGGTGGACAGCAGCATCGCGACCACGACCGCGGCGAGCGACTGCCTGGAGTCGGCAAACATGATCCCAGCAACGCCCAGGAGACCGATCACCGCTGATGCCTTGATGCTGCGGAACGGCCACGGCTGGATCGCGACCACAGTGCCAAGCGCGATCAGGTTGCCCTGCCATGCGTAGCGGTCCGCGCCGAGGAAGCGAGCGTCCAGGAAGACGATGGTGAGCAGTCCGACGGCCACGCCGATCGCCACCTGCGTGGTCAGCGTGGGCCAGAGGTCTGCCGCACGGTCGATCATCATGGTCACCGCCGCCGACATGGGCAGCACGATCGAGACGAAGTAGATCGCTTTGGATGTGGCGTAGTCGAGCTGGCCCGCGTCGAGGTGAAGCAGGTATCTCGAGCGCAGCCAGGACGCGACCATCCAGGCAGCGGCAGCCGCGACGTATGCGATCACGAGGCGGTTGGCCCGGCTACCTCGAATGGTGACCGCGGCGGCGACCACATATGCCGCTGCAATCACGGCTGACAGCTCCACCCGCTGTGGCGACCCGACCAAAACCGCCACCGGCAGTGCGGCCAGCATCGCGAGCCGAACCACATCCAGCGTCTGCAGCTCAACTGGTTGGCCCATGAGAACGACGTGGCCACGCCTGAAGATCGAGCCCAACCTTCTCCTTCCCCTGAATCCGGATCCTGATGATAAAACCAACCCGCCGCAGGGGGTACTCGTGGCGTGATCGGCGCCTCGATTGTGGCTAGGAGATCTGCGCCGGGGCCGGCTCTGGCTCCACGCGATCTTTGCGAGGTTGCGCCAACTGAGGAACCCGCGTCTGCCAGGCGTCGATGCCGAGCTTGAGCGCCAGGATACCGAAGATCCACATGCCGCGATTGCTCGGGATGTCGGCGCTAAGGTTGGCGACCACGAAAAAGATGGCCACCAGCATGATCACGCCCGCGGTCGCGGGCGACGCGCGTTGGACGCCGGTCCAGAACAGGGCCAACCAGGTCGCGAGGAGGGGAACGAT
>DASPYG010000170.1:0-3572 GCA_035636885.1 Candidatus Nitrosopolaris sp. | reverse complement strand
CGTCCTGCTCGCCGAGGCCCAGGGCATCATGATGCTCGGCCAGGTCTGGCGCCTCTCCTGGTGGGAATACCACGGGCTGATGCTGCTCAGCGTCGGCCTCGCGGTCTCCGCGCTCGCCGCGCAGCGGGCGAAGGGCCAGTCGTTCCGCGACGTGATGGAAGCGACGCTCGAGCTCCAGGTCAAGGTCGGCGCGGAGCTCGAACACGCCGAGTCGATCGCCGCTCTGGCCGCGGCCGTCGAGGCCAAGGATGAAAACACCAAGGGGCACAACACCCGTGTCGCCGAGCTCGCCGTCCGGATCGGGCGCGCGATGGAGCTGCCCACCGACCAGCTGCGCACGCTCGCCCGCGCCGGCTTGCTCCACGATGTGGGCAAGATCGGCATTCCGGATGCCATCCTCAACAAGCCCGGCCCACTCGACGCCGACGAGTGGACCGCCATCAAGCGTCACCCGAACCTCGGCCACGAGATCCTCCTGCGGGTGCCGAGCCTTCACCACGAAGCCGAGATCGTGGTCGCGCACCACGAGCGGATCGATGGCAGCGGCTATCCCCGTGGACTCCGCGGCGAGCAGATTCCGCTCGAGGCGCGCATCCTGGCGGTGGCCGACACCTACGACGTGCTGATTTCCAACCGGCCATACCGCCAGGCCTTCGACAACGAGCGCGCCGTTCGCATCCTTCGCGAAGAGTCCGGGACACATCTCTGGGAGCCCGCCGTTCGCGCCCTCCTGCGCAGCCTCGGCGAGCGTCTCGACGGCCAGGCAGCTGCCTGAAGGGGGCTAATTAGTCGGTGAACACGGCCGAGATGTACATCTTGTCGCCATCGATCGCGGTGCCGATGCCGACCTGGCGAAAGTGCGAGCCGAGGATGTTGTCTCGATGTTCCGGTGAGTTCATCCACCAGGCATCGGCGGCGGAGACGGCGTCGTCGAATGGCGGTCCGCCCGCCCAGAAGATGTTCTCCCCGTTCCAGGTGTAGGTCACGCCATACTGCTGGAGGAGTTCGGTGGCGGCCATCACCGTGCGACCCGGCCGGATGTGGGTTAGGCCATCGGTCACCATCTGCCGGGCCCGGGTAGACGCGATGGCGTCCAGCACCACGGACTCCGTGAGAGGTGGCTGCCCGGCCGCGGCTCGGTCACGGTTGAAGAGCGCAACCACCGCCGGTAGCGCCGTCGGGCCGGACGGAAGGCTGGCGGCTGCCGGCGCCCCGCTCGAGTGGCGAGCCCGAAGGGAGATCTCGTCGTTCCAGCGGTCGGGTAGCGAGACCGCCCCCGGAACGTGGGCGGCGGGAGCGGCTCCAACTCCGGCCTGCGGGTTCCCGACACAGAGGCCGATCGCCGCCAGCCCGGCGATTGCGGCAAGCAGCGGCACGGATGAGGCTCGGCGCACAGCGAACGCTGAGTAGTGGATCACTCGTTACGCCTACGCATAACGTGATATCAATTATATCATTGCGGTATTCGGTTCCCTTTGCGGCGTTTAGCCGCTGGTGGGGCTCTTGGCGGCCGCGGCCTCGAGCTGGGCATGAAGGGACGTAGCCTGTTTCGCGAGGCCGAGGCGCGCAACCCGCAACCGGTCGGAGATCGTCGCCAGGAGCGAGTAGTGGTTCAAGGGCATCGTCAGCTGGCCGCGCAACCCTGGCGCGACGACCAGCAGCGCAACCCGGCCGTCCCCAGCCCCCGACTCGTCCCAGGTGATGAACAGAGCCCCGCCCTGCTTCCAGGCCGTCGAGCTGAGGATCTGGGGAACCGTCTGCGAGAGCCAGCGGTCGGCCCTCGCCACCCCGCAGTCGTGACCGTCGTTGCACAGGCCCGGGGTGATCCACGAAAGGAGCGGCGTGTCGCCGTTCAGGTCCGCGACGAGGTCGGTCATCGGCACGACGTTCGCCGGGCAGGCACCTCCGTAATAGGCGAAGGGATTGTGCTGGAGGGAATAGGGATAGGGGCTGTTGAAGCAGTCGCCGGTGAAGCCCTCCAAGTACGCCTTCCACGAGATCCCCGCCCCACTGAGTTGCTGACCCAGCCCGGTCGCCGGCAGCGTGTGATAGAGGTCGTCGCGAATCCCCCAGGTCGAGCCTGACGTCATCGCCAGGTAGTTGGGAAGGCTCGGGTTCGAGATCTCCGAGTAGTTGGTGGCGACCGCGTATTGCCTGGCCAGTCCGGCGATGTAGCGCTGCCGGAGAGCGAGCTGATAGGGCGTGTTCTCGAGCACGATCACGAACACGTGCTTGGGGGGCGCCGCCGGCGTCGGCGACGAGGTCGCCTTACCGCCCGACGCCACGGGCTGACACGCCGTCGCCAGGAACAGCGCGGCCAATAAGGGCGCGAGGCGGCGGACGAATCGCATATCGCCGATGTCAGAAATCATCCCACACGAATGTAAAGCGATCCTGAATTACGCGTGAGAAACACTTAAGAGCTGGGCACGCGCTCAGGGGCACGCAACAACCCGATCGATTCGATCCCGACCTGCATCCAATCTGGCGCGTCCAGCCAGTCCTCGACGCCCCACAGCAGGTACGCGCTCACGCCGTGACCCCGGTAGGCGAGGGCACTGGCGATCAGGTCGTGGGTCGTAAAGCCGGTGGTGCCGGCCCAGGGCGTCGCCTGCATCTCCGTGATCCACAGCGCCCGGCCGTGACTTTCGGCCTGGGCGTGCCAGTAGTCGAGCGTGTCCTCCTTCCAGGCGATGCGAGTGCTCGCCGTGATGACGTCGAGCGGCGTGGACTTGGTCACCACATAGAGGTCGAGGCCCAGCGTGTCCCCCATCGTCATCACCTGGGCTGGGTGTCCAGCCGGCTTGGCCCCCGGCAGGTAGGCATAGAGCCACGCCAGCGGGCCCGCTCCCCGGATATCGAGGGTGACGTGCGAGGAATTGAAGCTGGTCACGACGACCTCGTGCACCAGGTCGATCGATCGAAGCAGATCCACCTCCGAGCGGATCATCGATGCCGGCACGACCCCGTTGGTCAGCTGATCGATGCGGGCGTTGTCGAGCGGCTCGTTTTCCACCTGCCAGGCCCGCAGCACTGACAACGACGCGTAGCGGCGAAACGTGGATTCCAGGTAGCGGCGATAACTCGGCGCCTTGAGCAGGGTGTCGAGTCGACGCACGTCGCGGGTGTCGAGCCAATCCGGCAGGTGCACCTCGGGAGTCACGAGGTTGCGGGCGCCGACCACCAGCACCACCTCGGTATGGCGAGAACCCTTGACGGCGTTATGCGCCTCGATCATCTCGATCAACTGGTCGACCGCGCCGTAGTCCAGCGTGGTCTCAGTCGGTGCGACGGCACCCCAGTACACCGGCAGCCGAACCAGGTCGGGTTGAAGCGCGATCAACAGTCGGGCCAGGGACTCCTCGGGAATCGCACCGGCGGGTAGCGACTCGGGACTGAATGAGAACCCGACCAGGGGTGGGCTCAGCGGCGGCGGCGCGGGATCGATGACGCGCGTCGGGAAGGCCGCCGCCGGCACGAGGACGGCGAAGAGAAAAGAGGCGATGACGGTCGCCAGCCGCTTCCCCACGGATCTCAATGATCTCGCGGATTCATGAGAGCGCGCTGAGGAG
>DASPYG010000169.1:0-5711 GCA_035636885.1 Candidatus Nitrosopolaris sp. | reverse complement strand
GAAGACCCACACCGTCCGCAGGCTGTTGCCCGCGGCATCGAAGCCGCCGATGACATACAGGTTGCCACCGGCCACGGCTGCCGCCGACTCCTCGAGGGCGGCGGGCAGCGAAGCCTCCATCCTCTGCGAGGGGAGAGGAGTAGGAGATGGGGAGGGGGAGCGTGACGGGGATGACGCCACAACCGAGGGAGTCGGCGTCGCCGTCGCATGCTGCGGCCCGGCGCAAGACACGAACGCGGCCATGCCGAGGATCGCGAGAGTCCTGAGCCGCCTCATTGCGGTGACACAGTCTGCTTGATCTGGGGTGGCGTCGGGCCCAGGATGTCCGCGGTCTAAGTCGGCAGGCGCCTGGATCTCACCCTCACTCGACTCCGGTCCCGTGCGCGACCATATGTGTCGCAATGGCCGGGTTCAGCAGCGATGTGCTCGACGCCGCCGCGCACCAGCGAGAGGTGCGCCTGACCACGTACGGCCGCAAGTCCGGGAAGCTGCATGACGTGACGATCTGGATCGGTACCGACGCCAAGCACCTGTACATCCGCTCGGGACAGGGCATGAGCCGGCACTGGCCCCAAAACCTCGTCGCCCGCGGCGCAGGCCTTCTGCATCTGGGCAACCTGCAGGTCAAGGTCAAGCCGCGGCTCGTCACCGACCCGGCGGAGGCTCGCACGGCGTCGGGGTTGTACAGGCGCAAGTACGGTTCGTTCGTGAGGGCATCGAAGCCTGACCAGCCGCTCACGCTTGGCGAGCAGACGACCTTCGAGCTGCTGCCGGCGGACCCGGGCGGCTAGCCAGGCATTGGCCGTCCCGCCTCCGTCCAACGCGCCACCCGCCCGCGACCCGAACGACCGGCTGATCGTCATCGCCGCCGTGGCCGCGATCCTCATCGTGGCGGTCGGCGTCGTCGGCGTGGCGCTGGCTCTGGCGCAGGGACACGGCACGCCACCCCCGGCGGCCTCGGGTACCCCGACGCCGAGCGCGTCGCCCGGATTGGTGACGCCGGCCACGCTCCTGTCGGCGTCGACCGGGACTCTTGTCTTCGCCGACGACTTTCACGACGCCGGCTCGGGTTGGGATGCGGTGACGGGCTCGGCCGATGCCGATTACGCGTATTCCAATGGCGCCTACGTGGTTGTGGCCAAGGGTGGTTACTTCTATTACGAGCCTGCGCCGTACACGGAGCCGAAGCAGCAGCTCAGCGTGTCGGTGACGGCCACGCTTGATGTCCACACGCCCCCCGACGCGGGTTTTGGCATGGACTGTTATCGCGGCTCTGGATCAGCGCTGGTGAGCTACGAGTTCTCCGCCGACGCGGACGCGAACTGGTACGTGATGAGGGCGACCGGCGAGACCAGCTCGACCACGCCCAGCACGCTCGAGCACGGCTCGCTGGGGTCGGCGTCTGCCCCGGGCGTCATCCCGGTGACGCTGGTCGGCGTCTGCGCGACCGAGGCGGACGGCCAGACCACGCGCCTGGCGCTCTTCATCGACGGCAAGAAGGTGGCCGACCTGACCGACAGCACCCCGGTCAGCCCAAACCAGGGCTGGAAGGCCGATCTGATGACCGCAGGCAGCGACTCCAGGGCCGTGACGGTGACCGTCACCCGTGTCGAAGAGAGAGATCTGTCGCGGAGCGGGCCATGATCGCGAATCAAGGCCCGGGGCCGGCCTACACAAGGGAGAGGCGCCTCATGTTCGTGGCCGCAGTGGCGGTGGTCACGGCGATAACCCTGAGCTCGATGGCCCTGGCCGTTCAGGTCGCCGCCCAGTGGCCGCACATCACTCGCGTCCGAGTCGCTTCTCGAGTGGTGACCGAGTCGAGCGTGCTTACGGCCAGCCGCGGCAAGGTCGTGTTCTCAGACACCTTTCGCGACCATCGCCGCTACGACTTCTCCACGTCGCCGTTCGAGTCAGCAGGAACGAGCTACACGTACACGGCCAACGGCCTGGAGATCGTCGGCACAGGATTCCTCATCCACGTAGCCACTCCGCCGTACAACACCCAGGTTCGCCAGGTGGGCATGTCAGTCTCCGCCACGCAGACGGCTGACACTCCGCTTGGCGCCGGGTTTGGTGTGCAGTGCAGGCGGGGCAGCGGTGCCGATGCGGTGCGTTATCAGATGTATGCGGCGGGATCGATCTGGTTTGTGGTGCGCAGAGACGGTCTGTCCGGCAGTCAAGCATTCGTCCTCAAACAAGGGACGCCCCTGGCAATGCCCGGCCCGGTGTCGATGACCATTGTCGGGGTGTGCGCCACGCTTGCGGATGGCCTGTCGACGCGCGTCGCCATGTTCGTCAACGGGATCGCCGTGGCTGACCTGGTCGACACCGCGAATGCGCTGCCGGGATCGGGCTGGCTCACCGGCCTGATCGTTGCCAGCCTCGATAAAGCCCCCTCGAAAGTCACCGCCACGTCGTACGAGGTACGCAACCTTTCCGCATGAGGTGAGGAGGAGGGAGGCCCCGTTGCGGGGGCCTACCCTCTGGGTCGGGAGGATGTCTGCCAAGCGGGCACTGGACGCCCGCATCCTCGAAATACCGCCGCGGGTTACGGAGCTTGGTCGCCGAGCTTGCAGATGAAACGGATCACGGCCTCGATCCCGCGCAGGTAGTTGTCCACCACCAGGCGCTCGTTGGGCGAATGGGCCGCGGCGTCGGCCTGGGGGATCCCACTGATTAGAAGCGGCGCTCCAACGGCTTCCTGGAAGTCGACCGTCACCGGGATGGAGCCGCCAACCCGGATGAGCGCGGTGTCCCTGCCGAACACCTCGGAGAAAGCCAAGCGCAGGGCGTTCGCCGCCGGGTTGTCGACCCGGCATTTGACGGGTGGTGCACTGCTCATCACCTTGACCTCGATGGCGACGCCGGGCGTCGTCAGCGACTCGATGTGCTTCTCGATCGCCGCGAGCACCGCCACGGGGTCCTGATTGGGCACAAGCCTCATGCTCACCTTCGCGAAGGCTCGAGCGGGGATCACCGTCTTCTCGCCTTCGCCGACAAATCCACCGAGAAAACCGTTGGCGTCGAGAGTGGGTCGGCTCCCGGTCCGCTCGAGGGCCAGGAAGCCAGGGTCGCCCTCGAGGACACGTGCGCCCGACGCCTCCAGCAGCGCCTCCTCGTATCGCTTGTCCTTTGTTTTCCAGTCCGCCAGCTCGTCGGCGGTAGGCGCCTCCACCGGGTCGTAGAAGCCGGGCACGGTGATGTGGCCGTTGCGATCCTTGAGCTCGCCGATGATTCGGGCGAGGGTGTTGATCGGGTTCGGCGCGACGCCTCCGAACATGCCTGAGTGCAGGTCGACTGCGGCGCCGGTCGCGTGCAGCTCCAGGTACAGGAGGCCGCGCAGGGCTGAGGCCAAGGTGGGGTTGCCGTCCTCGTCAAAGCCCCCGTCCCAAACCAGGACCGCGTCCGTCTCGAGCTTCGGGCCGTTCGCGCGCAGATAGCGGGGAAGGGACTTGCCCACGATCTCCTCCTCGCCCTCGATGAGGAAACGCAGGTTGATCGGCGGACCACCGGCCGCGAAGAGATGCTCGACCGCTTTCACGGTCGCCATGTGGTTGCCCTTGTTGTCGGCGCAGCCGCGCGCGAAGATTCGGCCGTCGCGGATCGCCGGCTCGAATGGCGGCGTCTCCCATTCGTCGAGCGGATCGGCGGGCTGCACGTCGTAGTGGCCGTAGATGGTGAGGTGCGGCTTGCCCGGCCGGCCGTTCCACTCGCCGGCCACTACAGGCAGCCCGTCCTCGATCGGCTGGGCGAGCTTGGTCTCGAAACCGATGCGGTCGAGGCGAGCCTGCAGCCACCTGGCGTTCCGGAGACAGTCTTCGCGGCGCTCGGGCAGCGTGCTGATCGACGGGATGCGCAGCTCTTCGAAAAGGTCGGCAAGGTCGGCGTCTGTGGCCGCCCGCGCCCTGGTGAGGGCGGCTTCCATCAGGACCTGGGTGGTCGCCATCCCTACTTCATGCCGCGCGAGCGTTTCACCTGCGCGGCATGGTCGTGGCCGTGCGCAGCGTAGGTCGTGAGCCAGGTCTCGACGCTGTACGGCCCGCTCTCGCTGTGGGTTCCGTTCCGCTGCCAGTCCGCCTCCGTCAGGCGTTGGAGAATCTGGGCCGTGGACTCGCGCGCATAGCGCATCGCCTCGAGCGAGGGCGCGATCGGCCGGTCGGAGGTGAGCTTCTTCGCGAACATGACCTCGTCGTAGCCGTGGATGACCGGGTCTTCTTCGGTGAGCAGGCGGCGAATCCTGATCGCCGACATCATCTCGCTGTCTGCCAGGTGGTGGGCGATCTGCCGTGGGGTCCATTCGCCGCTGGCGGATCGGTCGAGCTCTTCCTCGGTGATGCCGCGAAACGCATCCATCACGGCCCGGTGGCCTTCCGTATAGCGATCGATCAGAGCCGCACGCTCGCCGGCATTCATCGCCCGCGCCGCCCAGGCTCAGCGCTGCAGGCTTCGAGCATGTGCACCAGCCTCACCTTCCTCACGGCCACCTCCCCTCGACGAAAGCGTATCTGGAATCCCGCCCGCTGGGACGGCTCGTGTCGGTCTGATCAGGCCATGGCCGCGCGCAGCGTTCGCAGCAGCGATGCGGGGTCCTTGTCTTCGTCATAGCGCACGCCGTTTACGAAGAAGGTCGGCGTGCCGTTGACGCCGCTCAATATCCCGCTGCGGAAGTCCTCGTGCACGCGCGTCGAATGGATGTCTCGCATGAGCTCGACGCCGAAGCGGTCGGCGTCGAGGTCGAGCTCGTCGGCGTACGCGATGAGGTGGCGGACGTCGAGGGCAGGTTGCTTCTCGAACAGCACGTCGTGGTACTCCCAGAACATGTCCTGGGCTCCCGCCGCCTCCGCGGCCTCGCCCGCTTTCCAGGCAAGCGGGTGGATGTTCGACAACGGAAAGTGACGGTAGACCAGCGCCAGGTCATCACCCATCGTGGCGAGGACCGATTTGACCACCGGCTGGGCGGCCTTGCAGTATGGACACTCGTAGTCCCCGTATTCGACGAGCACGACCGGCGCGTCGATCGAGCCCAGGATATGGTCGCGCGGCGTGACCGGGGCGACGAGTGTGGGGGCGTAGGTGAGCATCGAGATCGTTTCAGGCGTGATCACTTCGCGCTATCTCCTGACATGCGCTTGCATGAGGTCGAGGGCGCGCAGGATGCCATCCGCCCCGGGATTCACGTTGATCGGCGAGACGTAGCTCCACGTGATGACGCCTTGGGGGTCGATCACGAAAAGTGCTCGCTCGCTCATGCCGTCCGAGTCGCGGTAAACGCCATATGTCTGCGCCACCACGCCCTTGGGGTGGAAGTCGGCCAGCAGCGGGAACTGGTAGCCCCGGTCCTTCGCGAACGCCATGTGACACCAAAGGCCGTCTACGGAGATGCCCAGCAGCTGCGCGTTGTACTGCTGGAACTCGGAGATCGCCGCCTGGTAGAGGCTGAGCTGATCCGAGCATACCGGGCTCCAATCGGCGGGGTAGAAGGCCAGAACGACCGGCCGCCCGCGATACGACTTGAGACTCACCTTGCTGTCAGGCGTGGTGGGCAGGGTGAAGTCGGGTGCGATGTTTCCGGCGGGGATCTCCGAACCGCTCTTGGGGAGGTCGATCATTTCCTCGTACCTCGTGTCAGATGCGTGGCTGGTGCTCGTTCCACGCTACGAACGCTTTCGCCAAAAATCCAGCCATAAAAATCGCCGGCCGTTCAATCCGTT
>DASPYG010000168.1:0-30237 GCA_035636885.1 Candidatus Nitrosopolaris sp. | reverse complement strand
ATTCGCGACGACCTCGGCCTCACAGGGATCGGAACCAAGCCGGCGTTTGCGATCGGCCAACGTGCCTTGCTCGTCCGCTCCCCGCAAGGCAACGTGCTCTGGGATTGCATCACGCTCGTCGACGATGCGACCGTTGAGGCGATCCGAAAGGTCGGCGGCATCCGCGCCATCGCGATCTCGCATCCGCACTACTACTCGTCGATGGTCGAGTGGAGCCGATGCTTCGACGCGCCGGTCTACCTGCACGCCGCGGACCGCCGCTGGGTGCTGCGTCCCGATCCCCGAATCGAGCACTGGACCGGAGACACCCGATCGCTCTGGGATGGGATGACGCTGATCCGG
Source organism: Candidatus Nitrosopolaris sp. (assembly GCA_035636885.1). Classification (GTDB taxonomy): domain Bacteria; phylum Chloroflexota; class Dormibacteria; order Dormibacterales; family Dormibacteraceae; genus UBA10449. Next base: position 29,895 of record DASPYG010000168.1, on the reverse strand, counting down.
GCCGGCGGCCATTTCGATGGCGGCACGGTCATGCATGTTGCAGGCGGAGCGTCGGGCCTGGGCGCTCTTCTCGCCGGCGACATTCTCCAGGTGGCGCAGGATCGCCGTTGGCTCAGCTTCATGTACAGCTTCCCGAATTACATTCCGCTGTCGGCGGTCGAGATCGACCGCATCGTCGCCACCGTGGAGCCGTTTCGTTTCGATTGCATCTACGGAGCCTGGTGGGATCGGAACGTGGCATCGGACGCGAAGGCCGCGCTCCGCCGCTCAGCCGCGCGCTACAAGAAGGCGCTGGGCAGCTGACCACCTGACAACTTCAAAACGTGATCACCGTGCGCAGGCCTTCGCCGCGGCGCGCGGTGTCGAGTGCCTCGTTGATGCCCTCGAGCGGAAAACGTGCGGTGACAAGCTCGTCGAGCTTGAGCCGGCCGGCGCGGTAGGCCTCGACCAGCCAGGGGATGTCGAGCTGGGGTTGGATCGCGCCCATCTTGCAGCCCATCACGCGTCGCGCGCTGTCCGCGAGCTCTCCGGGGTCGACCGGCACCGTCACCCCGATGCCGGTGATCCCCACGATCACGACCGTCCCGCCCCGGCGTGACGTGGTCAAACCAAGCTCGATGGCGGCGGGGCTGCCGGCAGTGATGAACGTGTAGTCGGCGCCGCGGCCCTCGGTGAGGTCGCGGATGACCGCGGTCGGGTTGCTATGCCTCGAGTTGATCATGTCGGTGGCGCCAAACGTCCGGGCAGCCTCGAGTCGTGAGTCGGACACGTCGACCGCAATGACTGGTCGCGCACCTGATAGCGCGGCGCCCTGCAGGCTGTTCAGCCCGACCCCGCCTGCGCCGATGACAACGACGCTGGCTCCCGGCGCGACCTGGGCGGTGTTGCGCACGGCGCCGACCCCGGTTGCGACCGCGCACGCGAGGAGGCAGGCGCTCTCGGGCGGGAGTCCGGCTGCGATCGCCACCACCTGGGACGAGTGCACGGTCACGCACTCCGCGAAGCCACCGACATGCATCGCCTGCTTGAGGCGCCCCCCGCCGGCCAGGCGAATCGGTGCGCTGTCATCGATGGCGAATGCACCGATGCATTGGGTCGGCTCGCTGCGCGTGCAGTAGAAGCAACGCCCGCAGCTGCGCACCAGGGTCACGACCACGTGGTCCCCCGTCTTCAACGACTCGACACCGCGACCGACATCGGTGACGACGCCCGCCACCTCGTGACCGTAGACCGCGGGCAGGTCGCCACCCCATGCACCCTCGATGAAGCTGATGTCGCTGTGGCAGACGCCGCACGCCGCGACGCGAACAGTGACCTCGCCGGACGCCGGCGCGGCGAGCTCGACCTCCTCGACGACCAGCGGATCTCCAAATCGATGGCACACTGCAGCGCGCATTGGGTAAGCAATGATGCGCGCCGCGTTGGTTTCGCCACTCGAGACGGCGTGATCGAGCCGGCTCTCGCCTCGCGCCGGCTGGTCCTATTCGCGGGTGCCGTCTTCGCCGCGGAGTCGGGCTTCTACGCAGTGGTCCCGCCCCTCATCCCTCGGCTCGTGCACGACGTCCACCTGACCACCGGCGAGGTTGGAGTACTTGTGGCCGCGTACCCCGCGGGCGTGCTCCTGGGCGCCGTGCCGTCGATCGCGATGGTCGACCGGTTAGGCGTCCGCGCCACGATGTTGGCCGGATTCGGGCTGCTCATCGCGGCCACGCTGGGCTTTGGGTGGGGAACGGCGGGCCTCGTCCTCGACGCATCCCGATTCGTGCAAGGCATCGGCGGCGCGGTCGCATGGTCCGGCGCCCTGGCGTGGCTGACCAGCACCACGGCTCCGGGACGGCGAGGTTCGGTCATCGGCGCCGCCATCGGCGCGGCCTTGATCGGGATGGTGGTGGGCCCGGCCATGGGTGCGGTCGCCGCGCAGGCCGGCCGCGGCCTGGTCTTCAGCGGGCTGGCGGTTCTCCTGGCCGGTCTCGCGTTCGCCGGCCCGGCCTCTGCGCCCGAGTCGAGTCGCACCCGCGGATCCGCGCGAGCCCTTCGCCGCCTGCTCAGAAACCGCAGAGCCGCGGTGGGCAACGGCGTCCTGTGCGTTGTCGGCATCGTCGGCGGCACGGCATGGAGCCTCATGCCCCTGTTGGTGGCGCGGCTTCAGGGCTCGGCGGCGACGATCGCCTGGATCCTGGCCGCCAGTTACCTGATCGCCGCACTCCTCAGCGTCGGCGTCGGCCGCATCTCGGATCGCTTCGGGCGCCTGGCGCCCACCGTGGTCGGCCTGGTCATCGCCGGCGCGCTGCTTCCGCTGCTCCCGCTCTTCGCATCGCTGCCGCCTCTCGTGATCGCGTCGATCATTGCCAGCGCAGTGATCTCGGGCCTCTGGACGCCCACCGCCGCGATGATCACGGATGCTGCTGATCCGGGTCCGAGTGGTCATGCGGTCGGCGTGGCCGCCATGAACGCGTCTTGGGCCGCGGGCGGCGCGGCCGGTGCGCTCTTGATGGCGGGTCTTGCCGATGTGGCCGGGTTCGAGCTCCCGTTTGCGCTAGCGGGCGGCCTGTGCGTCGCGTCAGCGCTGTTCGCACCGATCATCTACCGCCGGGTCAGCGTGGCCGGTGGGCGCGGCGCGGCCTCAATTCGTTGACCTACAACTAGTTGAGATTCCACCACTGATCTGAGACGGTCAGGCTGCAGCCATTGTCATTGCGAGCCACTTCTGAAGATTTGCCAAAGAGGGGATGTTCTCGAACCCGCGGTCGGTGAAGGGCGTTCCGTCGTAGCGCTCGGCGGGAGTCAGCCATCCTAGGGTGCCGCTGAGCCGGTGATAGTTGTAGTACTCGGCGAAACGAGCAAGAGCTGTTTCGGCCTCGACGAGACTGCCGAAGCGTTGGCGGTCCAGCACCTGACGCTGGAGCACCGCCCAGAAAGCCTCAATCTTGCCGTTGGTCCAGGGCGTACTGATCTGAGTCCGAAGGTGGCGGATGCGCCGTTCAGCCAGCCGGTGGCCGAAGCCGGTGGGCAGCAGCCCAGGCAGGAACCGAACGAAGGGGCTGCCGTTGTCGGTCATCAATTCGATTGGCTGACCCCAGAGCTCGAAGCAATCGTCCAGCCATTGGAGCAGTGGAGCGAGCTTGGCGTCGGTGTGGATCCGGAGGCCGAGGACGAAACGCGAATGGTCATCGACCAGGCCCACGATCCACGTCTTGAGGTAGCCAGCACCTTCAACGTTGATAAAGAACGGCCCCTTGATATCGATATGCCAGAGTTCGTTGGGCGTCGAGCGCTCGTAGCGCGGCCCAGCCTGCGGAGGCACGCTGCCGCGGCTGCAGCCCAGCTGGTGGAAGAGCCGGTCGATGTGCTTGGCGCTGACTCGGTAGATCTCGCGCCGTGCCATCTCGGCCGCGATTCGCTTGGAGTTCCAGTAGGTGTTCAGCCGGATGGCAATGATCACCGTGTCGACCCAGTTCGGCACCGTGGTCCTCAGGTGTTGGGGCCGACGGGAGTCCTCCACCAAGGCCGTTATTCCGCCCTTCTCGAAGGCCTGGATCCAACGGTAGATTGAAGCTCTCGAGCACCCGGTGAAACCGACTGCGGAGGCGACTCCAGACTCCTTCGCCAGCCTCACCGCTCTCATTCGCAGCCGCACGCCGGCCAACAGACCTCGGCTTGGACGTTTTTCGGGCGGACGTCCGTTCTGGGTGGCTAAGAACAGAAAGTCAGGGCCTTCCTGGTAGCGATTCCGGCGCAGCCATCGATGCGGGTCCGAGGGGCTCGTGAAGTGACTCGCAGGCATGCCGGCACGCTAACTGCGGGTGTCTCATATGTATGGAGGAATCTCAACTAGTGGGTTGACAAGCAACCGATAAGCGAATAAACCCGCGCTGGGTGCGTATTGGGCGCATGCCAGGGGGCCGTCCAGCGCTATGAGGAGGTTATCTAGATGCGCGTCCAGATCATGGGGCCACGCTTACCTTCGCTTCGTTTCGTGGTCGCTCTCCTCGGTTCGCTGGCCGCCGCGACGGTGCTCACCGCGGCGCCGGCTTCGGCAGCCGAGGTACATGTTCCGTTCTGCTTCAACCCGACCACGAATACGCCGGTCCCGAATTGCACGTTCACCGCAAACCAGCAAGGCGTGGTCTCGGTGGACCCCAATAACGTCAATCCATGCTCGGGTGTCGCGGCTACCGCCACCATGGTCACCAACGCGGTCGAACACATAACCGTCAACGGTGCGGGAGATGTCTGGATAACGACGACGGCGACCGCTCACTTCACATTCGTCCCCAATGTCCCCGGAACGCCGACCTATCAAGGTGAGTTCACCTTCTGGTTCGGCGAGAGCCTCAATCAGAACAACTCGGTTTTGCATGACACCGGCAACATCGTGGTCCATGGCTCCGACGGGTCGAAGATCACCGCGCACTTCGTCGACCACATCAGTGTCAGCGCGTCGGGAATCGCGAATCAGTTCAGCATCTCGAGCATGACCTGCCCGTAGCGCATTACCTGGGGCGGCCCTGATGGGGTCGCCCCGCGCTCGTTCCCACGACACAAGAATCTTCTTGCCAACTGCGCCAAACCCGTGATACGGTGCGGTAAGCGCTTACCGGTAAGCGCTTACACCCCGGCCCGAGTCAGGCGAGAGGTACAGGCCAGGCGCGATGGCGGAGCCGAAGAAAGCCAAAGGGACCCTGACCATCTACGACGTCGCCAAGCTCGCGGGCGTCTCCATCGCCTCCGTATCCCGCGTCCTCAACGGACAGGGCAGCCCCCGCGCCGAGACCCGCGACCGCGTCATGCACGCGGTTCGAGAGTTGAGCTTCGTGCCGGACGGCGCGGCGCGCGCTCTCTCCAACGGTCTCAAAGAGGTGGTCGGCGTCGTCTTTCGCCGCGGGGGCGAGACGCTGTTCGCGGGCGAGGACGAAAGCTTTCTCTTCATCGACGTGATCAATCGGGGCATCGAGGTGGGGGCGCGGCGCCACGGGTTCGACCTGTTGATCAGCTCGGTCGGGTTCAATGACGACAACGTTGCGACACGGATGGCCGCGCTCGCCGGCAAGGCGGACGGTCTCATCCTCCACGACCGCATGCTTTCGGCAGTCGCCATCGCACGGCTGGCCGACATGGTGCCGGTCGTCACGCTGGCCGGAAGCCCCACGCCGGCGTCCATGAATGTCCGCTGCGACAACGAGTCCGGCATCCGGGCGTTGGTCCGTCACCTGGTGACAAAGCACGGTTATCGAAGCCTTGGCTATGTCTCGGGACGGGCCGACAGCCCTGACAACCGGACGCGTTCGCGCGCTTTCGAGACCGAGGCGGCGGCGGCCGGCGCCGATTGCGACACCGGACCCTCATGGCAAGGCAACTACAGCGCCGCAGGAGGGGCCAACGTGATCGAGTCGCTGCTGAACGCGAGGAGGAAGCTCCCACGCGCGATCTTGTGCGCCAACGACCAGACCGCCCTCGGCGTCATCCATGCGCTGGCGCAGCGCGGCATCCGGGTGCCGCAGGACGTCGCCATCACGGGCTTTGACGACGTCCCTGTCGCTCGCCACCTGCACCCACCACTGACCACGGTCCGCCAGCCGATGGAGGAGCTCGGCGCCAAGGCGTTCGAAATCCTCTACGCGCGGATCAGCGAGGCCGGCGGAAAGCCCGATACGGTCCTACCGGTCGAGCTCGTCGTGCGTGAGAGCTGCGGCTGCGTCAGCGGCGCCGCCAAGGACGAGGCCTAGCGATGCCGGCGCTCCTTCGCAGGCTCGGCGTCTACCTGCTCGCCGCCTGGGTGGCGATCACCGTCAGCTTCCTGCTGCCCCGCGTCGTGCCGGGCAACCCGGTCGCCGGCGCCGTCGCGAGGGCCTCGCAGTCGGGCAACTGCAACACGCAGTGCGTGCTCGCCGTCGAGGAGCAGCTCGGTTACAACGTGCACACGAGCGTCTGGGAGCAGTACGTCTCCTACCTCGGCAACCTCTTGCACGGCGACCTCGGGCATTCGTGGTCGGAGAACGCGCCCGTGGGCAGCCTCATCGTCTCGTACCTGCCGTGGACGCTGGGCCTGCTGGTGGTCGCAACGACGGTGAGCTTCGTCGCCGGCACCACACTCGGCATCCTGATGGCCTGGCGTCGCGGCTCGTGGTTCGAGTGGGTGCTGCCGGTCGCCACGTTTTTCCAGGCGCTTCCGTACTTCTTCCTCGCGCTGGTGCTGGTGCTCATCTTCGGCCAGACCGGAACGCTGCTCAAGTGGTTTCCGAGCCTGTTCGGGTACGACCTCTATGGGGTCACCCCGGGCTCGAACCTGCCCTACATCGGAAGCGTCTTGAGCCATGCCATCCTGCCCGCGGCGACGGTCATCCTCGCCTCGATCGCCGGCTTCATCCTGGCGATGCGCAATCAGATGGTCACGACCATGGACGAGGATTTCGTCCTGGTCGCCGAGGCCAAGGGGCTGCCGACGCGCACGGTGATCTGGTACGCGGCTCGCAACGCGCTTCTGCCCGTCGTCTCCAATTTCACGATCGCGATCAGCCTGGTGGTTGCCGGCCAGATCCTCGTCGAGATCGTCTTCAACTATCCCGGGATTGGCTTCCACCTCTTCGATGCCCTCGGCAAGCTCGACTACTCGCTGGTGCAGGGGATCTTCGTCGTCATCACCCTGGTCGTGCTGGCCGCAAACCTCCTCGCGGATGTGGTCTACGTGATCATCGACCCCCGGGCCAGGCAGGCAGCCTGACGATGACCATAGACAGCACTGCCCTGTCGACCGCACCGGTACCCGGGCGGACTCCCGACCCGATCTTTCGCAAGGCGAGGATTCTGCGCCTGCCGCGCTCCCCCAAGGTCATCGCCGGTCTGGTGATCCTGGCCGTCTTCGCGGTGGTGGCGGTCATCGGCGGATGGATCACGCCCTATTCACCGAACGCGACCGACCCGCAGAACTGGGTGCAGCACATCCTGGTCCCAGGGACGGGGCCAGGCACCGGCTTCCCCGCCAACTACTACCCGCTGCCGCTGCCGCCATCGGGCGCCCACTGGCTCGGCACCACCGTGTTCGCGCAGGACGTGTGGTCGCAGGTCCTCGCCTCCACGCAGGCGACGCTGTTCGTTGGACTTCTGGCCGCCGCGATCGCAACCTTCCTCTCGATCCTGTTCGGCGTAACCGCGGGTTATTTCGGCGGCGGCGCCGATGAGGTGCTTTCGCTCATTTCGAATGTCTTCCTTGCCATACCGGGCCTGCCGCTGCTCATCGTGCTCGCCGATTACGTACCGACCGCGGGTTCGAGCATCTTTCTCGTCGCGGTCATCATCGCGGTGACGGCATGGGCTTACAGCTCGCGCGTGCTGCGCGCGCAAACGCTGTCGCTTCGCAGTCGTGACTTCGTCGAGGCCGCAAGGGTCTCGGGCGAAGGGCGCGCGCGGATCATCGTCGTCGAGATCCTCCCCAACCTCATCCCGATCGTTGCCGCGTCATTTCTGTTCACGACGCTTTACGCGATCTACGCGTACGTCGCGATCTCGTTCCTCGGGCTCGGCGGTTCGCCGACATCGTCACCACCTGGGCTCTGGAACTGGGGCGAGATGCTCCGTGAGGGATTCGCCAACAACGCGATTCGCGGCGGGTGGTGGTGGTGGTGGGCGCCGCCGGGCCTGTGCGTCGCGCTCCTTGGCACCGGGCTTGCGCTGCTGAACTTCGGCATCGACGAATTCATCAACCCCCGGCTCCGCGTCGCAGGTCTCACCCGCAAGAAGGCCAAGAAGGCCGGCATCACCTTCCACGCGAAGCTTGGCTTGACGCCTGTAATAGGTGGGCGCTCCCACTCGGCCTCGCCTCCCCAACACCTTCCCGCGGGCGGGGAGCTGGCCGACCCCGTGCTCGAGATTCACGGGCTCTCCGTTGATTACGGCTACGGCGACGAGGCCGTGCACGCGGTGGTTGACTGCGACCTGGTTCTACGCCGCGGCCGCGTGCTCGGCCTGGCCGGGGAGAGCGGGAGCGGCAAGACTACGCTCGCCCTCGCGGCCATCCGCCTCCTTCGCACGCCGGCGGTGATCACGGGCGGCCAGGTGCTCTTCCATTCCAGGCCGATCGGTGGGGACGGGCCCAAGGGAACCATCGACATGCTGGCCGCGGGGGCGGACACGCTGCGCGCCGTGCGGTGGTCTGAGATCTCCGTCGTGCTGCAGAGCTCGATGAACGCGCTCAATCCCGTGATCACCATCGGCGCTCAGTTCGACGACCTCCTACGCGTCCACCGTCCACGTTTTTCGCGGTCCGATCGACATGAGCGGTCCGGAGAGCTGCTCGATATGGTCGGGATCAACGCTGACCGGTTGCGCAGCTATCCGCACGAGCTGTCGGGAGGCATGCGGCAGCGCGCGATGATCGCGATGGCTCTCGCGCTCGAGCCCCAGGTCATGATCCTGGACGAGCCAACCACCGCCCTCGACGTCGTCACCCAGCGGGAGATCATCGAGGAGCTGATAGCCCTGCGCGACCGGCTCGGGTTCGCTGCGATTTTCATCACCCACGACTTATCGCTGCTCGTGGAGATCGCGGACGAGATCGCGGTGATGTACGCGGGCAGGTTGATGGAGCGAGCGCCGGCGGCCGCGCTGTTCAACGCTCCGCGGCTGCCATACACGCACGGCCTCATCCACTGCTTTCCTCCGATGCACGGCAAGCGTTCGCGGATGCTGGGAATCCCGGGGTCGCCGCCCGATCTCAGGGCGCTTCCCCAGGGATGCGCATTCAATCCGCGCTGCACGTGGGCCATGGAGCGGTGCCGCCATGAGGTGCCACAGCTCGCGCCGCTGAACGGTTCGGGCAGGGAGGTCGCGTGCTGGCTCCACAGTGGAGACGCGAAGGTCCCGGCCGAGCTGGCCCGACCTGATCCACCTTCGATCGTGGGTGAACCGGTCTCCATCGCCCCACCCGGCTCGGCTTCGCCAAGCCGACCTCCCCGCGGGGTGGGGAGGTGATTACCAGCTCAACCCCGGTGTTGGAAGGCCGCGACCTCACGAAGTATTTCTGGGTCAAGCAGGGACGCGGGCCGCTCGCTCGTCGCACCCCGATCCACGCCGTCGACCGCGTCTCGGTCCGTCTCGACGCGGGCAAGGTCACGGCGCTGGTCGGCGAAAGCGGGGCGGGGAAGACGACGGTCGCCCGTCTCCTGGCACGGATCATCAAGCCCGACAAGGGACAGGTCCTGCTCGACGGCAGGCCGGCGCCAGCCGGAAGGCCGCGGTCCTACGCGGCGCAGGTCCAGATGGTCTTCCAGGATCCGTTCGCCTCCCTGAACCCGGTGCATCTCGTCCGCCATCACCTGGTGCGTCCGCTGCAGATCCACCACATGGCCAACGGCAACGTGGATGGCGCGGTGGACGAGCTCTTGCGCCGGGTCGCACTGAAGCCCCCAGACAGCTTCACGGGCAAGTTTCCGCACGAGCTATCAGGCGGGCAGCGGCAGCGGGTGGCCATCGCCCGGGCGCTGGCCGTCCGCCCGCGCGTGCTGATCGCGGACGAGCCGGTATCGATGCTCGACGTGTCGATCCGACTGGGCGTGCTCAACCTGCTCGCGGACCTTCGCGACAAGGAGCATCTCGCGCTTCTCTACGTCACCCACGACATCGCCTCGGCCCGCTACCTGGCCGACACGATCGTCGTCATGTATGCGGGCCAGCTCGTCGAGACGGCTCCCAGCGCGACCCTTACCGACAGCCCCGCGCACCCGTACACGCAGCTGTTGCTCTCAGCCGCGCCCGACCCCGACCGGGTCACGCCGTCCCATCTGGAGGGGCGCGGCGCGCCACCGAGCTTGAGCGCTCCGCCGAGCGGGTGCCGGTTTCACCCCCGATGTCCATTTGCGATGGACATCTGCAAACGCGAGGCGCCGCCCAGCATCGCGCTGGACTCGAACCACATCGCGGCGTGTTGGCTGCACGTCGACCCTGCCCAACGGCAGGCGAGCGAAAACGGACTGCTGCTCACAGCCGGCCAACCACTCGACAAAGAATCGAAAAAGAGGTGAGGAAGGATGGATCTGCGTCTGGCGTTTCGGTCCCCGCCGTCGTGTACCCGTACGAGTTTCCGTCAGCAATTTCACGGCGTCACGGAGGTGACAGATAGATGAATCGGAGAGTCTTGACCAGCCTGGTTGGGTTGGCGGCACTGCTCCTTGCAGTCGGCTGCAACCAGACCGCCACGACGACAGCTTCGGGAGGAAAACCGCTCATTGCGGAGCCGACCACCGGGGTCACCTTCTCTGAAGACTTCAACCCATACGACACCAATTCGGTCGCGGCCAGCATGGGCACGCGAACGATGGTCAATGAGCCGCTGGTTGAGTTCGACCAGCTCGATGCCACCGCCGCCGGCACCCATCCCTGGCTGGCCACCGCGTACACGTTCCAGAACGGCGGCAAAGACCTGCAGGTCACGATCCGCCAGAACGTGAAGTTCAGCGACGGCTCCTCGTTTGGTCCGGCCGATGTTGCCGCCACCTTTAAGATGCTCGAGAACCCGAAGGCTGACGTCACGGGCGTTCCGCCTCAGGCGTCCGACCCGACCGTCTCCGGCAACACGGTCACGCTCCATTTCAACTCAGCTCAGTACACCGGCCTGTTTCCGATCCTCGGCAACACCTACATCCTCAAGGGGGCGATTGCGAGCCAGATCGCACAGAACCCGACCATGACGATCAAGGTCCCGTTGGGGACCGGGCCATTCATGCTGGACAGCTACTCCAGCTCAGTCATCAAGTGGAAGCCGAACCCAAACTATTGGGGCGGAACTCCGCCGGAGTCCGCCATCTGGACCCCTTCCATCGCCACCAACGCCGCGGCGAGCGACGCGCTCATCAGCGGACAGTTGGACTGGGCGGGGAATGACATCCCGAACGTCTACGCCAACTACGTCAACCTCAACCCCCTCACCAACCACGCCTGGTTCGCCGCCGGCAGCACCGTCACGCTGTGGTTCAACCTGAACTCGGGCAACGGCGGCGCCACCGGAATCGACGACCCGGCGGTCCGCAAGGCGGTCAGCTATGGCGTCGACCGCAACGCTCTCGCCCAGCTGGGCGAGTCGGGCTATGAGCAGCCCGCGAGTTCGTCCAGCGCGCTCATCCTTCCGAACCAGAGCGCTTTCCTTCCCTCCGACGGCAGCATGAAGAATGACCTGTCGATCAGCGCCAGCGTGCCCGACGCGGCCGCGGCCAAGGCAGCGAACCTGCCGGCGGGCGCCGACGTCTACGACATCCTCAAGGCCGGCGGCTGGACCCCACCCGCCAGCTCGCACTACGACAGCGGCACCGGGACCTTCAAGTCGGGCGGAAACTGCGACGGCAGCAGCACCGCCAACTGCTGGACCAAGGGCGGCAAGATCATCAAGTTCTCCGTTTACGACCCGGTTCCCTTTTCCGACTACTGGGAGAACGCCGCTCTAATGTCACAGGAGCTCCAGCCCCTGGGCATGGACGTGACCACGAAGCCCGCGCAGGGCTACTCCGACTGGAACACCAACATCACGTCGAACCCCGCGAACTGGCAGACGGCCATTCACTGGGGCAGCGGCGGCAGCATCCCTTACATCCAGTACCAGAACTGGCTCGACAACAAAGACGCAAACTCGACGGCTCATTTCATCGGCTACTCCAACTCTGCCGCTGACGCTGCTCTTCGAAAGTACGAGAGCACCGACCCCAGCGATACCGCCTCCCTCTACCCGGTTGTGCAGCAGCTCGAGAAGATCATGTCCACTGACGTTCCCGAGGCACCTCTTCTTTACGGCGCCGACTGGAACGTCTTCAGCAGCGCCAAGTACACGGGCTGGCCCAACCAATCACATCCTTATATGAACCCGTCGCCAAGCGACCCGCAGATGCCTTACATCCTCATGCAGCTCAAGCCAGTCTCCTGACGTTGGAAGAACTAGCCCATCACGGAGATGGGCGGGCCGCGGCCGGCAACGTGCCGGCCGCGTCTATCCCCGCCCGAAAGTCTCGAGGCTGCGCATGAGCATCGCCATCAACGGCGATGAATCGGCCCTGCTCGCTCGCCTCACGCTGGATCAGAAAGTCCGCCTGCTGACAGGCGCGGACTCGTGGCACATGCATGGCGAGGCAACGGTTGGGCTCCGCCCGATCGTCATGTCGGACGGCCCCGCCGGCGTGCGCGGCACCCGTTTCGATTCGCGTAATCCATCCTCCTCGCTCCCTTGCCCCGTGGCGCTGGGCGCCACATGGGACGAGCACCTCGTCCACGACCTCGCTTTCGCCCTCGGCCAGGAGACGAGGGCCCGGGGCATCGACGTTCTTCTCGCCCCCACCATAAACATCGTTCGCACTCCGCTCAGCGGTCGCGGTTTCGAATGCTTCTCCGAGGACCCTCTGCTCACCACGCGTATGGCAGTTGCCTACGTGCGCGGCGTGCAGGAGGCCGGCGTGGGCGCGACCGTCAAGCACTACGTGGCCAACGACTCTGAGACCGAGCGCCGGACCTACGACGCGCGAATCTCGGAGACCGTCCTCCGGGAGCTCTACCTCCCGCCGTTCGAGGCTTGCGTGGTCGAAGCGGGCGTTGCTCTGGTCATGGCCGCCTACAACTCGGTCAACGGCGCCGCCATGACGGCCAACGCGACTCTGCTCCGCGATCTTCTCAAGTCGGAATGGGCATTTCCCGGCGTCGTGGTCTCGGACTGGTCGGCCACCAAGACCACGGTGCCCAGCGCCACCGGCGGGCTGGACCTGGTGATGCCAGGACCTCATGGACCCTGGGGAGACCACCTGGTCGCGGCTGTACGCGGCGGCCGAGTGCCCGAGGCCGACATCGACGACAAGGTGGCGCGGCTGCTGCATCTCGCGCGCCGGGTTGGCGCACTGAACGGTGCGGTGGACGGCGGCATGGCCCACCATGCCGTGTCGGCCTCTCGAGCACTCGTCGATCCCGCACTCCTGCGCGAGGCCACCGCGCGATCCTTCGTCTTGCTCAGCAACCCGCGCGGCCTTCTTCCTCTGCAGAGTGGGAGCGTCTCGCGCCTTGCCCTGATCGGTCCCAACGCCATCGACCCGCAAACGCAGGGCGGCGGCAGCGTGCGCGTGCTTCCGGTCGTCCGAGCTGGATTGGCTGACGCGCTCGGCGAAGCCATGGACGCAGTCGTCACCATGAGCCAGGGCTGCGTCACCAATGCCATGACGGCGGCGCCAAACGACGGAAGCCTGCGTGACCCGCTGAGCGGGCAGGTGGGCGTGCGCCTCGAGGTGCGCGTCGCCGGCGGCGAACTCGTGCATGACGCGCCGTTTCCGACCACCACCGTCACCTGGTGGGATGGGTTGCCGGAGGCCGTGCATCACCCCGGCTCGGAGGTCGTGATGCGCGCCCGGTATCGCGCTGGGGTTGGCGGCCCACATGTGCTGGGTGCCGCCGGCGTCGGCGTACTTCGTGTTTTCGTCGACGGCGCCCTGCTGGGTGAGGCCACCACTCTGACTCCGCGCGATGCGGTCGAAGCCCTGTCGCGGCCGCCCGAGGTCCGCCTGCCTGTTCAGCTCCAGGCCGGCCAGGAAATCGAGATCAGGGTCGAGCACCGTCCGAATGCGAGGGGAAATCAGGCCGGGTTCGCCAGCATGAGGCTGGGCATCACTCCGCGGCTGGACGATGAAGCGCTTCTCGCACAGGCCGTGCTGGCCGCCGTTGAGGCGGACGTGGCAGTCGTGGTCGTGGGCTCAGCCGACGGAGCCGAGAGCGAAGGCTACGACCGGGACACGATGATGCTGTCCGGCCGGCAGGACGAGCTGGTGAGACGGGTCGCTGCCGCCAACCCGAACACCGTCGTCGTGGTCAACTCCGGCATGCCTGTGCTCATGCCGTGGGCTGCCGACGTCGCGGCCGTCCTCCACGTGTGGTTTCCAGGCCAGGCCTTCGGTGAGGCGCTGGCCGATGTCCTGACGGGGGCTGACGAGCCAGGGGGCCGGCTCCCGGTCTCGGTACCTCGCGCCGAGGCGGATTCGCCGGTGCTGAGCGCATATCCGGAGGCCGGCGAGCTCAGCTATTCAGAGGGCCTGCTGGTCGGCTACCGCGGCTATGACCGGACCGGCTCCGAGCCGCATTTCCCCTTCGGCTACGGCCGGGGCTACACCGACTGGAGCTACGAGTCGTGCGCGCCCGGTGTCGAGTCGATCGTGGCGGGCCAGGACCTGCCGTTGACGGTTACGGTCCGGAACGCGGGCGAGCGCGCAGGCGGGGAGGTCGTGCAGGTTTATCTCGAGACCCCGAGCGACGATCCGAAGCGACCGCTCCGCGTGCTCGCCGCCTTCGCGACGGTCAGAGCCGGACCGGGCGAGCAGGTGGAGGTGCGCATGACAGTGCCGGCCCGTTCGTTCGCGCGCTTCGACGAGGCCAGTCGGGACTGGGCCTGGGAGCCAGGCACGTACGTCCTCCATGTCGGCCGGTCATCACGTGATCTCAGGCTCAGCGGTGAGGTGGTGCTGCGATGAGATAGAGCGTCGATTGCGGACCTTTCGTATGGCTGCGGAAGATCAAAGCTGATGGGGAGATGAACAGATGAAGATGCGCACTTTGCTTTCGCGATGGTTCCTGGTCGCGCTTGTGTGCACGGCGACCATCGGAGCGGCAGGCACGCAGGCCCTCGCCGCCACACCGGCCGGGCTGCCGAACTTCGGCGCCAGCGTTCACATCTTCAGTCCCGCCATGGCGCAGAGCCAGGTCCAGGCGACGCTCGACTCGGTGTCGGGTCAGCAGGTGAGCAGCCAGTTTGGGACCCAGCGTTCTGCGCTTCTCTTCGAGCCAGGCACATATGGCTCGCCGTCGAACCCGCTCGTCTTCCAGGTCGGCTACTACACGAGCGTCGCTGGCCTCGGGCTCAGCCCGAATGACGTCGTCATCAACGGCGCGATCGTTTCGTTCAATCAGTGCTTCGGAGGCAGTTGCACCGGGCTCAACAACTTCTGGAGGGCGGTATCGAACCTGACCCTCAACGTAACGCTTCCGCACCAGCCTCCGGCGTACGCTCCCGCGCCGCCGGAGAACCCCTTCTGCGCCAACTCGAACGACCTCTATTCGATCTCGCAGGCGGCGCCGATCCGGCGGGTTCACATCAACGGCCTGTTCTTCCTCTTCGACTACTGCAACACAGGCTTCACCAGCGGCGGCTTCATCGCCGATTCTGAGTTCACTGGCAGCACTGTCGTCAACGGCTCGCAGCAGCAATTCCTTGTCCGCAACACCCAGCTGGACGGATGGAGCAACGCGGTCTGGAACCAGGTCTTCTCCGGCGACACCGGCAGTGTTCCGGCGCAAAGCTTCCCGAACCCGACGTACACCAACGTGCCACGCTCGCCGGTAACGCGTGAGGCGCCTTTCCTGTATCAGGACGCAGGCGGCGGCTACAACGTGCTCGTCCCCACAGCCCAGCTCAACAGCTCCGGGCCGTCGTGGTTGAGCGCACCCACCCCGGGTACCTCGCATCCGATCGACAACTTCTTCATCGCGCAGCCGTCGGACTCAGCCGCGACCATCAACGCCGCGATTCACCGCGGCAGGAACCTGATCCTGATGCCCGGCATCTACCAGCTCGACCAGCCCATCGACGTGACGCGTCCCGACTCGGTGGTGCTGGGGCTCGGCTTTCCGACCCTGGTCCCGACCAACGGAAACGCGGCGATGACCGTGGCGAGCGCAAAAGGGATCGTCATCTCGGGCGTCCTCTTTGACGCCGGCCCGACAACCTCTCCTTTCTTGCTCCAGGTTGGAGACGGGCACGCGCGCAGCGACAACGACGCGTCGGACCCGTCACTGCTCGCCGATGTGTTCTTCCGCATCGGCGGCGCGGCGGCGGGCAGCGCGACCACGAGCCTGATCGTCAACAGCGACAACACGATCCTCGACGACATCTGGGCGTGGCGTGCCGACCACGGCAATGGCGTCGGGTGGACCACCAACACCGCCGACACCGGCGCCATCGTCAACGGCGACAACGTCACCGCTTACGGTCTGTTCGTCGAGCACTTCCAGAAGTACGAGGTGGTCTGGAACGGCAACGGCGGGACGGACGTCTTCTTCCAGAACGAGATGCCCTACGACGTGCCAAGCCAGACGGCCTGGATGGAGGCTCCCGGCGTCGACGGCTGGGCTGCATTCAAGGTGGGAGCCAACGCGACGAGCTTCCACGGTTACGGAATGGGCAGCTACTCGTTCTTCAACCAGGGCATCGACATATTCGCCGTGCGGGCATTCGAGGTTCCGGACACGCTTCCGCCGGGAAGCCTTCAGGACCTGCTGACGATCTTTCTCGACAAGACGCACGGCAAGGGCGGCATCCTGCATGTCATCAACGACACGGGTGGCTCGTCGACCATCGCCAACCCGGATGTCCCAGTCAGCGTGTTGAGCTACCCGCCGCTCAGCTGAACCGCTGATCTTTCGAGGTGAGGGCCCGTCGAGCTTGATGAGCCCTCACCTCCTCACTAGCATTGGCACCAAGTTGGAGCTGCGCCAGCTGAGGGCATTCGTGGCGATCGCCGATCACGGCCACTACGGCCGCGCGGCCGAGAGCGTCAGCCTCACACAGCCGGCGATCACGCAGCGAATTCAGGCGTTGGAGCGTGAGCTCGGGACCCAGCTCCTCACACGTACATCGCGCGGCGTCCACCTCACACCCGCAGGGGAGGCCCTGATCGAGCACGCTCGTCGCCTGATCCTGATCGAAGACCGCGCGCTGCGAGCGCTGGACGATCATATGAACGGCGTCGTGGGGCGATTGCGAATTTCATATCTGACCCTGTGGGACTTCGGACCGCCGGCCGACATCATTGCGGAGTTTCGGGTTCGCTACCCGGCCGTCCAGCTGGATATGAGCACGGGCTACTCCCAGACGAACATGGACCAGCTCTCGGCCGGAAGCCTGGATTTCGCCTTCGTCGGTGTGTCGATCGGCGAGCGGAGCGGCATCGCGATTCGAACGTTGGACCGTCACGAGCTCGTGGTGGTGATGACCCCCCAGCATCCCTTGGCTCTGATGGACCGCGTACCGATCGAACGACTTTGCGGTGAGCCCATGATCGCCGTGTCGTCAGGCGTCAACAACCCTCTGGCCTCTGCCACCTTGACCTGGCTAGAGGCTCACATCGGCGAACCGCCGAACATCGTCAGACAGGAACCGCCGGATCAGATGGCCGCAGCTCTTGCGCGATCCCGAGACGCGGTCGCTCTGATGACAGAGCATCGGGCGATGAAGGCTCAGAGCGATGGTCTTGTCTATCGATCTCTGTTGCCGTCACCGATGATCGAATACGGCGCGGCGTATGTTCGCGATGATCCGTCGCCGGCGCTTGCGAACCTGCTCGAGATCGTCGACGAAGTTGCCCCGACGCTGCCTGAGGATCTCCCTCCAGGGAGTGAGCTTGTGTGGTCGAGGCCCGCGAGACGCAGCGAGATCGCCGTCTGAGTCAGGGAAGCCTTCGTGGATCCTCCGCCGTGGTGATGGGCTCGTCGACCTTGGGACGCACCGGGCTGAGGTGGATCTTGAAGGGCACGCCGGGTGCGCGAAATTCCATCGCCAGGTGCTCGTTGTCGCAGAAGGGCTTGTGCTTCGAGAACCCGCACCGGCACAGGGTCGCCCGCGGCAGGGTCTCGACTGTCCCATCCTCGAGGCGCACCTCAATATCGCCCGTGACGAACAGCGGCCCGTTGCGAATCGGCGTGACTTGCGTGCCCTCGTGCTCCTCCGGCGCGCCGCCATCGAAACGGCGGTACTGGAGTGCGCCGCTCGGGCACCGCTCGATGATCTCCGCGACAGTGTCCGCGTCCGCCTCGTCGGGCAGGATCCAGGGCCTCCGCTGCAGCTTGAACACGGCGCGGTGGCCGCGTAAGCACTCGCCGATGTGGACGCAGATGTCGAGGTCGAAGCTCACCTCGATGTCGCGGCCGCGGTAGACCTTACGCACCTCCTGCACCTTACGCGCGCCCTCCCCACCACGTGGGGAGGTGGGCCAGGCCGCGCAGCGGCCTTGGCCCGGTGGGGGGATTCAAGAGCCGAATGCCTGCTGGCTGGGCGGTTAACCCACCTCATTTGCTAAGCCCCTTGTCGTCGAATTGTCGTCACGCCTAGAATCTCGGGCCAGTGCCTGTCGTGCTCGCGGTGATGCCCCTTGCGATCGAGGTCGCCTTCGTCCTCCTCTCCGTCGCGACGGTGGCCGACTGGCTGACCCATCGTGAGCGCCGGCGCGGATACCTCGCGCTGGCCTTCGGGTCCCTCACCTTACTGGTTCTCCTCGCTCCCAGCCTCTCTCAGTCGGGGCCCCTTGGTGAGCTGCTGACCGGCGCCGGCATCGTGCTGTTCCTCCTGTCGGGCTGGGCCCTCCTCTTGTTCCGGGACTCGTTCATCCCACTCGCCACCGGTACGAAGCGGTTTGTCGCGGTGGTGATCGTTCTGGTCGCGGCCATCGCCATATTCGTCCAGCTGCCCACGGACACAGGGCTGCCGCATGCTCCGCTCCAGACGTTTGCTCTGGCGGCCCTGCTCACCACGTGGAGCATCTGCGTGGTGGAGCCCATCGTCACTTTGTGGCTGGCGTCGCGTGGCCGCCCCGCCGTCGAGGGGGCGCGCATGCGGGCACTCAGCCTCGGCTACGCGGGCCTTGTCGCAGTGATCATGTTCGGGACCCTGGGCGGCTCGCTGGTTCGAAATGCGGCGGCCGAGCTGACGCTCGACCTCGTGAGCCTCGCCATCGTGCCGATGCTCTTTTTCAGCTTCCTTCCGCCGACCTGGCTGCGAAGGATGTGGAGCCAGCCCGAGGAGGAGGAGCTTCGGCAGGGGCTGCACAGCCTGCTCACGTTCAGCCCGGACCGCGCGACACAAGCTCGGAGGGCCCTGGAGTGGGCGACGCGCCTGGTTGGGGCCGCGGGCGCCGTCATCGTCGATTCAGACTCATCGATCCTCGCCTCACAAGCCCTCAGCGAGAAAGAGGCCAAACAGGTCGCGGCTGATGCTGCCGCAGACTCCGAAGGGGGAGTGGTTCGGTCTCCGCGTCTTGGGCCAACAACTCTCGTGATCCCACTGGATTTCCAGCGGGGACCTGGCGCCATGGTGATCGTGGCGGGCCCGTTCACCCCGCTTTTCGGTGACGACGAGGTGACCCGCCTGCGCCAGTACGCCAGCAGCATCACCGCCGGACTCGATCGCGTCGCGTTGACCGCTCGCATCAACGACCTCGAAAAGGCAAAGACCGAATTCATGAACATCGCATCCCACGAGCTGCGAGGTCCGATGACGGTGATCAAGGGCTACCTCACGATGCTTGAAGCCGGGTCTCTCGGCATTCTCGCGCCCAAGGCGATGTCGGTGATGCCTTTGCTCATCGCCAAGGCGGACGAGGTCAACGCGATGATCGAGCAGATGCTCGAGGCCGCGCGCCTGGAAGAGGGTCATCTCGTTCTCCACAAAGAGCCCGGCGACATCGTCGAGCTCACCGAGCTTGCCATCGATGATATGCGGCCCGTGCTCGCGGACCGGCAGCTCGACATCGATGCGCCGGCCATTCCTCTGCATGCGGACGTGGACAGCGAGCGTTTCCAGATTGTGGTCAGGAACCTGATCAGCAACGCCATGAAGTACTCGCCCGAGGAAGCGCCGATCAAGGTCGTGGTCAATCGGAACGGTGGGACAGCCACGGTCATGGTCATCGACCGGGGCGTTGGCATTGCACCGGAAGACCAGCCACGGCTGTTCACGAAGTTCGGCCGCATCGAGCGCGGATCCACCATGCATGTGGCTGGCACCGGACTCGGTCTGTGGCTCTCGCGTGAGATCGCGCGCCTGCACGGCGGAGACATCACATGCGAATCGGTCGAAGGGAGCGGCAGCACCTTCACCTTCGAGGTCCCGATAATCCCCTGATCAGCTCTCCGCTCCAGACGCGATTCAAGCTACGACGGCCTCTCGACCTGGCGCTCACCATCGCCCCAATCGGCGCGGGCCCCTCAATGCGCGTGCGCGACGGCGAGGTGTGGAGGGCGACTCTCACGCCGGAGGGTCCGGCCACAGTGCATCTCGCGCACAGAAACGGCGCGGTCGAGGTCGAGGCGTGGGGACCCGGCGCCGCCTGGGCGGCCGACGGCGCCGCGCAGCTGTGCGGTGAAGAGGACGACGACTCCGGTTTCCGCCCCGTCCATCCGCTCATCGCCGAGTCGCACCGCCGCCATCCGGGGCTGCGCCTGCCCAAGACCCGCGCGGTCTTCGAGGCGCTCGTCCCGGTGGTGCTCGGGCAGAAGGTGACCAGCGTCGAAGCCCATCAGTCGTACCGGGCGATGGTGGACGCCCTGGGCGAGCCCGCGCCCGGAGCAGCGGGCCTGGCTCTGCCGCCCTCGGCGGCCGTCCTCGCCCGAACGCCTTACTGGACGTTCCACCGCTTCGGGATCGAGAGCCGGCGGGCGGAGGTGATCATCCGGGCGGCCCGCAGCGCGACTCGCCTGGAGGAGACGGTGGGCATGGACCTGCCGAGCGCCCGGCAGCGTCTCGCGGCGTTTCCAGGCGTCGGCCCGTGGACCGCGGCGAAGGTCGCGCTGGTCGCGCTGGGCGACCCGGACGCGGTCCAGGTCGGCGACTATCACCTGCCGCACATGGTCGCCTACGCGCTCGAAGGCAAGGCAAGATCCACGGACGAGCGCATGCTCGAGCTTCTCGAGCCGTACAGGGGACATCGTGCGCGCGCCGTCAGGCTCATCGTGCTGACCGGCATCGGAGCTCCGCGCTTCGGACCGCGGATGCCGCTTCGCAACATCTCGCGGAGCTGAGAGCGCTAGTCGACCTTCTCGAGCTCCTCCTCGACCAGGCTGACAAGCTCGCGCATGCCCTCGCCGTCGAAGATCAAGCGGGCCCCCGCGGCCTTGAAAAGATCAGGCAGCGGCTTTGTCGCGCCCAGGGCAAGTGCTTCGCGATACATGCGAACAGCCTCCCGCCGGTCGCGCAGGCTGTTGCGCCATACCTGCAGCGCGCCCAGCTGCGCGATGCCGTATTCGATGTAGTAGAACGGGCTCCCGAAAAAGTGCGGCTGTTGATACCAGCGCGCGATGCGCTCGTCGTCGAGGCCGGTCCAGTCGACCGAGTCGCCTTCGAAGCGCCGCCGCAGGTCGAGCCACTTGCGGTCGCGAGCGACATCGTCGCGACCGGCTTCATCGAGGTAGATCCACTGCTGAAACGCGTCGACCGACGCACAGTGTGGAAAGAAAAGAATGATGCCTTCGAGGAAGTCGGCCCTCGAGCGCGTCGCATCTTCCTCGGTGTAGTAGCCACCGCTGTCCTTGCCGATGAACGGTGAGGCCAAGAGCTCCATCGACATCGACGCAACCTCGGCCATCTCCGAACCCGGGTGCCGTTGGAAGAGCAGGGGAAGCTTCGATGCCTCGACGCTGTGGAATGCGTGGCCGGACTCGTGGAGCAGCGTACGCAGGTCCCCGTCCACGCCGACCGCGTTCATGAAGATCAACGGCTGCTTGCGGAAGTTCAAGGTCTGGCAGTACCCGCCGGGCGCCTTGCCCTTGCGATTGTCAAGGTCGAGCAGGTTGTTGCCGGCCATCGTCTCGTAATACCCGCGGAAAGCCGGATCGACGCGCTCGAACACTGAGCCGGCGGGGTCGATCAGGCCTCTGATGTCATCGAACGGCTTGAGCGGGGGACGGCCCTCGGGATCGACGGCTGTGTCCCAAGGCCGGAGCTTGTCCAGCCCCATCCGACGCCGGCGCTTTTCGTGGATTCGCTGGACCGCCGGCAGCACAGCCTCTTCGACCGCCACGTGAAACCGCAGGCAGTCCTCGGGTGTGTAATCGAAACGGTTCTTCTCGCGATGCGCAAAGTCGCGGAAATTGGTGAAGCCTGCGTTCTTGGCGACTTTCTGCCTAAGGTCGTACATGCGGTCGAAGAGGCCGGCCAGCACGTCGCGCTGGTCGATGTACGCCTTTGCACGCAGCTTGAATGCCCGCTCGCGAACGTCGCGGTCCGTGGACTGCAGGAACGGAATGAGCTGGGCCGGGGTCTTCTCCTTGCCCTCCCATTCGACCGTCATCGCCCCGTTCACCTTGGTCCACTGCGTGCCCAGCTGGGCCAGCTCTGCGAAGACGGGCACGTTGGCCTGATCGAAGAGCTCCATCTGGTTGCGGAACCTCTGGATCGTCGCCTCCAGGCCGGGGCGGACGTAGCCGAGCTCGACGAGCTTTTTCTGCAGGCGCACCCGTTGCTCCTGCGCCCGAGGTGAGATCTGCGTTCCAAAACGCAGCTGCGCCGCCTCCTTCTCGGGGTTCGCCGTGTCGCCTGAATACGCGAATGTCGCCAGGGCGGCAGCCTCCGAGAGCAGCGACTCGAATCGAGACCAGTCGGCGAGCCATTCCTCGACGTTCGTGGTGTCGAGCCGGCGCGCAGCCAGCTCCTCGTAGTACGGGAGGACGTCGCGCCACGTCGCGTCCTTGAACGCGTCAGGCGACTCCGGGAGCACCTTCGCGGCCATACCAACACCCTCCGAACCGTTTAACGCCTTGCTTACGCGCGAGCGCAACACTCATCGTACATAGGCCATGGAGCCTCGATCCTCGTCTCCAATGCGGCTGCCCCCGGCGGTGCGTGAAGCGGCCCTGGCCGCGGTTGGCGGGACCAGGCTGCAGAAGGAGTTCGCGTGGATGAGCTGGGCGGGCACGGTTTGGCGCCTGGAGGGGCAGTCGGGCGCGGTCTATGTCAAGCGCGCCGCTCACCTGCGCGATGAGCAAGACCGCACGAAGTGGCTCGCGGGCCGCCTACCCGTGCCGGAGGTGCTCGGGCTCTTTTCTGGATTTGGCGACGACTGGTTGCTCACGCGCGCCGTTCCGGGTGTGCCGCTGTCGGACCGCTCCCTGGCCTGGGAGCCGGCTCGTGTCGCACGGAGGCTGGGCGAGATCCTGCGTGAGATCCACGCGGTCGACGCCACCGCCTGTCCTTTCGGTGAGCGAGGCGTCGGCCACGTGCTGATCCACGGCGACTACTGCCTGCCCAACGTGTTGGTCGTCGACGGAAGGCTGAGCGGTCTCATCGACGTCGGTGGAGCCGGACTTGGCGACCCGCAGGACGACCTCGCGGCCGGGGTGTGGACCCTCCAGTACAACTACGGAGCGGGTCTTGCCCGCGAGTTCCTCGACGCCTATGGATGGTCGCCGATGAGCGATCGTGCGATCGAACGGCTCCGGCGCCGCTACTCGCGTTAACTCTTGATCGGCAGGACCGTGTCGACCACTCGCCAGCAGTACCAGGCGGCTATCGAGCGGTAGGGTCGGAACTTCTCGCCTTCGCTTTGAAGGGCGCGCGGCTTGATCGTTTCCTTGAGTCGGTGCGCGGTCGACCAGCCTTTCCGGACGCCATAATCGTCCACCGGCCACACGTCGAGGCGGCGCAGCTGGAACATGAGGAACATCTGGGCGGTCCAGGGGCCAATGCCGCGAACCTGCACCAATCGCGCAATCAGCTCGTCGTCAGGTACTGGATCGAGATCGCCGAGGGGCACTGTGCCGT
The DNA here is from genome assembly GCA_035636885.1 of Candidatus Nitrosopolaris sp. GTDB lineage: Bacteria > Chloroflexota > Dormibacteria > Dormibacterales > Dormibacteraceae > UBA10449. The sequence continues at coordinate 6,365 of DASPYG010000168.1, read as the reverse complement.
CCTCTACCTTCCGGGCCAGGTCGGTGACGGCGGCTGCCTTGGAACCGCTCAAGCCGGCCGTTCGCATCGATCCGTCGGGCAGGGCGAGCACGCCCGCCGGCGAAAGACCATCCGCGAAAAGCTTGAGGAATCGGCCGTGGATCGCCGTGGCGGCGGCGCCGGCGAGCTGCTGGTACATGATCGAGCGCACGAGCGCGCCAAATGGGTCCTCGGCCGGCGCGCGAAGCATCATCGGCCCGACTGCTTTGATCAGCTTCGCCATCGCCGGGTCGCGCCTCGCTATCAGCCTGGTGCCGCGCGCCAACTCAGCTGGCGTCGGGCGGGTGTCCACGGCGCGGCTCAGGCGAACTCAGACATGAACTGTTTGAAGTCGTCCGGGCTGAGACGCAGGTCGTCTTCGGACAGGTCCATGAGCGGGCGATCGGGGATGTGCTCGGTGGTGGCGAAGTCGGCCATTGTCGTGTCCAGGTAGAGCAGCCCGGTCACGAGATGCCCGGCGGTGCGTCCTTCCTCGATCACCTTCATCGCCGCGCGGCGGTCGGTCGGATCGTGGTCTTCGCCGAGCTTCTTGAGCAGGATGTGCGAGCCGTCGTGAAGCTCGACGTCGCGAACCGTGCCCGGCTCGTAATCGACGTGCACCTCTTCGAAGAACGGAATGAACGAGACGTCCGCGATCGACTCTTCGTGGTCTTTGACCCAGCTGTAGCTCTTGGTCGAGCCGTCATGGTCGTTGAACGTGACGCAGGGCGAGACGATGTCGAGGATCGCAGTGCCGCGGTGCGCGATCGCGGCCTTGATCAGCGGCACCACCTGCTTGCCATCGCCGCTGAACGAGCGCGCCACGAACGAGCAGCCGAGGGTCAGCGCGACAGCGCAGGGGTCGATTGGCTGGAAGGTGTTGACCGCGCCTTTTTTCTGCATCGAGCCGAGGTCGGCCGTGGCCGAGAACTGGCCCTTCGTGAGGCCGTAAGTGCCGTTGTCTTCGATGATGTAGGTGCAGTCGATGTTGCGGCGGATCATGTGCATGAACTGGCCGAGACCGATCGACGCGGTGTCGCCGTCGCCGGACACGCCCAGCATGATCAGCTGCCTGTTGGCGAGCTGCGCGCCCGTAGTCAATGCGGGCATGCGGCCGTGTACGCCGTTGAAGCCGTGGGCGGTCTCGACGAAGTAGGCCGGGGTCTTCGACGAGCACCCGATGCCGGACATCTTCGCCAGCCGGTGCGGCTCGACCCCCAGCTCGTGGAGCGCTTTGATCATGTGGTTGGTGATCGAGTTGTGGCCGCAGCCGGCGCACAGGGTGGTCGCCGCCCCCTTGTACGCGTCGCGTGGCAGGCCGATGTGGTTGATGGTGGCGCTCATGCTGGGACGGCTTCCGATTCAAGAAGCGGTTCGATGATGGCGTCCGCGGGGATGGGCTGGCCGTCGTAGTGCCTGATCGAGTGCAGGCGGCTCACGAGCGTGGGCGGGAGGTCGAGGCGGATCAGGTCGAACACCTGGCCGTCGCGGTTCTGCTCGACGACATACACACGCTCGTGCCGCGACACGAACTCGACGACCTCTGAAGACAGAGGGAGGGCGCGCACGCGCAGGTAGTCCACGGGTCGCTTCGCGGCCTCGAGCGCCTGTCGCGCCTCGACGACGGCCGCGTGCGTGGAACCGAAGGCGATGAGTCCGATCTTCGAACCGGAGGCCTCGTCGACCGCCGGCGCCGGCAGCACCTTCCGAGCCGTCTCCAGCTTGCGGACGAGCCGGTCCATGTTGGCGGCATACGCCTCAGCGCTCTCTGTGTAGCGCGCGTGCTCGTCGTGGCCCGATCCGCGCGTGAAGTAGCCCGCCGCCGGGTGATCGGTGCCGGGCAGGGTGCGGTACGGCACGCCGTCGCCGTCGACGTCGCGATACCGCGCCCACTCGCCCGCGAGGCGCGCCAGGTCGGCTTTGCCGAGCACCTTCCCGCGGTCGAAAGGCCTGTCCGGGTACTTGAACTCGGGCGTCATCCACAGGTTCATGCCCAGGTCGAGGTCTGACAGCACGAACACCGGTGTCTGGAAGCGGTCGGCGTAGTCGAACGCGTCGCGCGCGAACTCGTAGCATTCCTCGACCGTGCCAGGAAGCAACACAAGGTGCTTCGTATCTCCATGCGACAGCGTGTACGCGAAACCGACATCCGCCTGCGAGGTCCGCGTGGGCAAGCCCGTCGACGGCCCGATGCGCTGGATGTCGAAGATGACCACCGGGACCTCCGCGTAATAGCCGAGGCCCGCGAACTCGGCCATCAGTGAGATGCCGGGTCCCGACGTCGAGGTCATCGCGCGCGCGCCGGCCCAACCGGCCCCGATCGCCATGCCGACCGCGGCCAGCTCGTCCTCAGCCTGCACGACGGCGATCCGCCGTTCGCCGGTCTTCGGGTCGACCCGGAACCGGTCGGAGTACGCGATCAGGTTTTCGCACAGCGACGATGACGGCGTGATCGGGTACCAGGCGGCCACTGTCACGCCGCCCATGACGGCGCCGAGGGCCGCAGCCTGGTTGCCTTCGACCAGGACCTTGCCGTCGACCACGCCGGTCATCGGCTCGAGGCGATACGGGTCCTTCTTCGAGAAGTTGTCCTGCCAGTAGTCGAAGCCGACCTTGATGGCATCGAGGTTGACCGGGACCGCCTTCGGCTTGGACAGGAACTGGCGCTTGACCGCGTGGTCGAGCGCCTCCCAGGGAATGCCCAACAAGCCCGCGACGACTCCGACGTAGATCATGTTGGCCAGCTGCTTGCGCAGGGTGTCACTCTGGATCTTCGTCTTGGCGAGCTTCGAGAACGGCACCGGATAGTAGGTGACGTCGGTGCGCGCTTCGGCGGTGGAGAAGACCTCCTCATGCACGACCACGCCGCCAGGACGGACGGTCTTCAGGTCCTGGTGCCAGGTGGCGACGTTGAAGGCGACCAGGATGTCGACCTGGTCGCGTCGCGCCATATGGCCCTGCGGGGTGACTCGGAGCTGGTACCAGGTGGGCAGGCCCTCGATGTTGGACGGGAATACGTTCTTGGGGGCGACCGGGATCCCCATGTGGAAGATCGCCCGCGTCAAGATCAGGTTCGCCGTCTGGCTCCCCGAGCCATTCACGGTGGCGGCCTGGATGGTGAGGTCGTTGATGATCTGGTTGGTCACTTCGATTCTTGGCAGGGGATTGTGAATTTTACGCGCACCTCACCCCCGAACTCGTGTGCTCCAACCAACGAATTGGTTACATTCCTCAGTCTGTGAAGGTTGGCACTCCCAAAGAGAGCGCGCCCGACGAGCGGCGCGTTGCCCTCGTCCCCGACACCGTCACCCGGCTTTCCGCCGCCACACTCGAGGTAACAGTCGAGTCTGGAGCGGGGTCTGCGGCATTCATCACCGACGAGGCCTACCAGCAGGCGGGAGCGACGATCGTCAAGGGGGCCGCGGCGCTGATCGGCGACGCGGACGCCGTCCTGAAGGTCCAGGCGCCATCGGTGGCCGAAGTCGCCATGTTCAAGAAGGGCGCGGTGCTGATCAGCTTCCTCCAGCCGGCCACGCAGGGCGAAATCGTCCGGGCGCTCGCCGCACAGGGCGTGACGGCATTCAGCCTGGAGCTGGTGCCTCGCATCTCCCGAGCGCAGTCGATGGATGCGCTCTCGTCGCAGGCGTCGGCCGCGGGCTACAAGGCGGTGCTGATGGCAGCCGGCCGGCTCGGCAAGTTCTTTCCGATGATGATGACCGCGGCCGGCACGATCCCGCCCGCGCGCGTGCTCGTCATGGGCGCGGGAGTCGCCGGCCTGCAGGCGATCGCAACCGCGCGGCGGCTCGGCGCGGTGGTATCCGCCTACGACGTGCGTCCTGCTGTCAAGGAGGAGGTGCAGTCGCTCGGCGCGACGTTCATCGAGCTTGCGCTGGAGACACAGGAAGGGGAGGGTGGCTACGCCAGAGAGCAGTCCGAGGCTTTCCTTCGCAAACAGCGCGAGCTGATCGGCGAGCACGTCGCCAAGTCAGACATCGTCATCACCACAGCCGCCGTCCCCGGACGCCGCGCGCCTCTGCTCGTTACCGGAGACATGGTCAAGGGCATGCGGCCGGGTTCGGTGATCGTCGACCTCGCGGCGGAAACCGGCGGCAACGTCGAGCTGACGAAGGCGGGCAAGGATGTCGATGTCGGCGGGGTGACCATCATCGGCACGCGCAACGTGCCTTCGACGATGCCGCTTCACGCTAGCCAGCTCTACGCGCGCAATGTCGCGAACCTGCTGCTTCATCTCGTCAAGGACGGTGCGATCGTGCTCGACTTCGAGGACGAGATCACCAAGGGCTGCTGCGTGACGCATGACGGCGAGATCGTCAACGAGCGTGCCAAGCAGCAGATGGTCGCCGCCACCGCCTCATGAACAACGAGCTTCTGAATGAGCTGACCTTCTTCGTGCTGGCGGTGTTCGTCGGCATCGAGGTCATCTCCAAGGTCCCGACCATGCTGCACACGCCGTTGATGTCCGGTACCAACGCGATCCACGGCATCATCCTGGTGGGAGCGCTGCTGATTGCTGCCGGCGCCGACTCACGGGTCAACGTCATCCTCGGATTCCTGGCCGTCGTGCTCGCCACCACCAACGTCGTCGGTGGTTTCGTCGTCACGGACCGGATGCTCGAGATGTTCAAAGGCAGGCAAGTGCAGCCGAAGACGCCCGAAGCAGCTAAGTCCAGGTGACGACTGTCCTCACGCTCGCCTACCTGCTGGCGGCGGTCCTGTTCATCCTCGGCCTCAGGCAGCTGAGCTCGCCAAGGACTGCGCGTAACGGCAACTACACCGCCGCGGCCGGCATGGTCATCGCGCTCGGCGCGACAGTGCCACGGCTTCACTTCACGATCGCCGGCGCGATCATCGTCCTTGTCGGCGTGATCGTCGGCGCCGCGGTCGGCACGATTGGCGCACGCCAGGTGAAGATGACCGCGATCCCGCAGATGGTGGCGCTGTTCAACGGCGCCGGCGGTGGAGCGGCCGCGCTCGTAGCGGTGGCCGAGCTTCTCACGTTCGGTTCGCATCCGCCGTTTTCCGAAGCTTTCCCAAGCGTCTTCAGCATCGTCATCGGCTCGGTGTCGTTTGCCGGCAGCATCATCGCCTTCGCCAAGCTCCAGGAGCTCATGACCGGCACGCCGATCACATACCCGGGCCAGCAGCTCGTCAACGGCCTCATCGCCGCGGCGATCATCGGTTTTGTGATCGCGGTGCTCGCGATCGCGTCGATTCCATTCTCGTTTCTCTCCCTGATGCTGCTGGCGCTCATCCTGGGCGTGGCGTTCGTGCTGCCGATCGGCGGCGCCGACATGCCGGTCGTGATCTCGCTGCTCAACGCGTTCACCGGCCTCGCTGTCGCGGCCAGCGGGTTCACGCTCAACAACTTCGCGCTCATCGTCGCGGGCACGCTGGTCGGCGCATCCGGTAGCTTGCTGACCAAGCTCATGAGCGACGCGATGGGGCGCTCGCTCGGGAACGTCCTGTTCGGCGCGTTTGGACAGGTGCGCGCCGGTGCGGGCGTAGGCGCGCCGGGCAAGGAGACGCGGACCGTGCGCACGAGCTCGATCGAAGACCTGGCCACGCTCCTCGCTTACTCGCGGCGCGTCATCGTCGTCCCCGGTTACGGGCTGGCGGTGGCACAGGCACAGCATGCGGTCCGCGAGCTGGCCGAGCTGCTCGAGAAGAGAGGGGTGGAGGTCAGCTATGCGATTCACCCGGTGGCCGGCCGGATGCCGGGCCATATGAACGTCCTGCTCGCCGAGGCAAATGTGCCTTACGAGCAGCTCAAGGAGATGGACGAGATCAACGACGAGTTCAAGGACGCGGACGTGGTCCTCGTCGTGGGCGCAAACGATGTCGTGAACCCTGCGGCCCGCACCTCACCCGGAAGCCCCATCTACGGGATGCCGATCCTCAACGCGGACCAGGCGAAGAACATCGTGTTCCTGAAGCGGTCGATGCGGCCCGGGTTTGCCGGTATCGACAACGATCTCCTCTATGACCCCAAGACGATCATGTTGTTCGGAGACGCCAAGGATTCCCTGACCAAGCTGGTCAACGCCGTCAAAGCCGCCTAACCCAAAAAGTTCTGGGTGGAGTTGAAGGCCGGGTTCACCCGGCCGTCCCCCATACGTGCATCATCCAGGCGCCTCCGGACAATGTGTTACTCCAACCCACCGGGCAAGCCTGCTTGCCCGGTGAAATGACACGAGCCCCCGACCGTGAACGGACCGGAGGCTCGCGCCGCGAAGAGGGTGTGGTGCCTCGAATCCTAGGCGGTGCGCGCCCGATGGGTTAGTAGGCGGCCCACAAAAAGCATCCACCTTCGTTGTGTGGCGGCGAAC
>DASPYG010000167.1:0-24435 GCA_035636885.1 Candidatus Nitrosopolaris sp. | reverse complement strand
TCGTTTGCGGTCATTGCAATTGGCACGGGATGATCGAGCCTGGCATCTGGTAGCCGTTGATGCGTCCTGGGTGGTGGGTTCGATTCCCATCCATCGCCGAGAAATTTGCAGTTTGCGCAGCCAGGTAACCGCTGAAGGTATGTGCACATCATATGAGCTAAACCCGATCTCTCCAAAGAGGGCGTATATATAAAGCTAGGATCGTATATACTGAATCAATGGCAAAACATCTGGTTGACATAGATGACGAAGCGCTTAGTGCCGCCAAGGCGCAGCTGGGCACCGAAACGATCAAAGAAACAGTGAATGAAGCCTTGCGGAGGGTGAGTCGCGGCCGAAGCAAATCGGTGGCGGGCGCCATCGAAGTGCTGATGCGCGCAAAGCTTCAAGACCGCGAGAGGGCATGGCGCTAACCCATCTGGTCGACACCAGCGTCCTTACTCGTCTCTCGCAGCTTGCTGTCCGCTCCGCCCTGGAGCCCCTCGCGGCAGCGGGACGGGTTGGACGCTCGGGGATTTCGGACCTTGAGATCGGCTACTCGGCCCGGAATGCCCGGGAATGGGATGCGCTTCAAGGGGCCTTGTCCGCTTTTGGTCTGGTTGAGACTGAAGCACGTCATGTCCAGCGGGCTCGCCAGATACAGCGATTGCTGGCCGGCCGCAGCCAACACGGGCGAAAGGTGCCGGACTTGCTAGTTGCTGCGGCAGCCGAGGATGCCGGCTTGATCGTCTTGCACTACGACTCAGATTTCGATCGCATCGCCGCGGTCACCGGCCAGAAATGCGAGTGGGTCGTGGCTGCAGGCAGCATCGACTGACCGAGCCTCCCGCCAATCGTCTCAGAGCCAAGATGACAGCCAACGGGGTAGACGTCCGTGGACGATGGCGCGAAATCGCGCAAGGCTCATGCTTACGGGCCACTCACGCAGTGGACGTTAGTGCAGAGCCTTTCACGGTGCCTCCCGCGGTCTTCAAAACCGTTTGCGGGGGCGCTGTAGAGGCGTCCTGGGTGGGTTCGATTCCCATCCATCCCCGCCACTTTTCGCGGTCGTGACAGCCAAGGTGACAGCCACAGCGACGCATTTCCTGAACTCCGACGCTGATACCCTTCGCGCCTCCGGAGAGGCGTACGGAAAAGCCCTCGCCGCCGCGGGCGTCAACGTCCGGGTCGAGACCGAACCGGGCTCCACACACGGCCACCTCGCCGAACCCTCGGCGGTTGAAGGTCTGCGCACACTGGGACGCTTCCTCGAGTGGCTGACCCGAATCGACCAAAACCAGACGGCGTAGTCTCGAGCTCGTAATTGGATAACAAACTATTGGACCAACAAATCGAGGTTAGCGGCCGCCACGGACAACTCGTCGTCCAGCAATGGTCCGCGCCCGGCGCCGCGCTTCGTCGCTCTGATCGCGCATGGCTCCGACGAGCACGTGGGGCGCTACAAGCATGTGGCACGGCACCTGGTGGCCGAAGGAGCAGTGGTATACGGCCCAGAATTCGGCGTCACGGCCGTCGGAAGGAGTTAGACCCGAGATCGAGAGCATCGATGATCGGGCAGATGAATGAGCGGCGGTTTACGAGGCCAGCCGGAGCGCTCATCAGGGGCCTGGCTGGTGTGCTCGGCAAAGCGCGACACCGCGTTCCGTCAGAGCGACGCCTGTCGATGCTTCCTTCGTAGAGGATCGGCGTTGTTGTGCCCCAGGGCTGCGCTATGCAATCGACCTGCACCTATAAGGAGTAGCCGCACAGCCGGAGGCGGTAACCAGCCCAAAAAAGGCCCGCGTCTGACTAAGACCTGGTAATGGCCGCCATTACGGCAAGGAATGACAATCCCGAAACGCTTGACAGCCGCCACGAAACGACTACTTTGAGGTTAAGAACTGCCTCGGGGGCAAGTTGTGGGTGAGAGCAGGGTTTGAAATACGCTCTCTCGCGTCGGCGTAGCGGCTGACGATCTAACGGATGAGCACCCGGCTCATTACTGATCGAGGAGATGAAAGCGTTGTCTGCCACAACCGCTGTAGACGTCTCTATCCGTCCGTTCAAAGTCGACGTTCCTGAAGAGCAACTGTCCGACCTTCGTCGTCGAATCGCCGCGACGCGGTGGCCCGAAAAGGAGACCGTCGCGGATGCCTCCCAGGGCGTGCAGCTTGCGACGATGAAAAAGCTCGTGCGCTACTGGGGCACCGAGTACGACTTCAGGAGGTTCGAGGCGAGGCTGAACGCGCTGCCTCAGTTCATAACGGAGATCGACGGCCTCGAGATCCACCTCATCCACGTCAAGTCGCCACACAAGAACGCGTTGCCGCTCATCATCACGCACGGCTGGCCCGGTTCCGTCTTCGAGATGCTGAACGTTGTCGGCCCACTCAGCGATCCGACGGCCCACGGCGGCGACGCCAAAGACGCTTTCGACGTGGTGGTTCCGTCGATGCCCGGCTACGGGTTCTCAGGGAAACCGACGGCTACCGGCTGGGACCCTCTGCACATCGCGGATGCCTGGATTGCGCTGATGAGGCGCCTGGGATACAAACGATTCGTCGCTCAGGGTGGCGACTTTGGCGCGCAGATCACGGATGTGATGGGTGCCAAGGCACCTCCGGAGTTGCTCGGCATTCACTCCAACATGCCCGGCACCGCCCCGGCTGACGTCGCGAAGGCGCTTGCGTCCGGCGGCCCGGCACCGTCCGGCCTGTCAATGGAGGAGAGCCGCGCGTGGGAGCAGCTGAAGTTCCTCTACACAAAGGGCATCGGATACGCGACCGAGATGGCGCTGCGCCCGCAGACGCTATACGGCCTCGCCGATTCGCCGGCCGCCCTCGCCGCCTGGATGCTCGACCACGACGCGAACAGCTACGAGGACATCGCGCGGGCCTTCGCGGGCGACCCCGTTGGCAGCCTCACGCGAGACGAGGTCCTCGACAACATCACGATGACCTGGGTGACGAACACAGGGATTTCCTCGGGTCGTCTCTACTGGGAGAACAAGCTCGGCTTCTTCGACGTCAAGGGCACCAAGGTTCCGGCTGCCGTAAGCGTCTTCCCTCGAGAGCTCTACCAGGCGCCGCGCACTTGGGCTGAGAAAGCCTACCCCAAGCTCATCTACTTCCACGAGGTCGACCAGGGCAACCACTTTGCAGCCTGGCAGGAGCCGGAGCTCTTCACCACCGAGGTCCGCGCGGCCTTCAGATCGCTCCGCTAAACCCAGACCGAATCGAGTGCGGGCGGCATTCCTCGCCCGCACGCTCACACACCTCAACGACTGAGAGGGCTGCAATGCTGACGATTGTCCTGGTACACGGCGCATTCGTGGTTTCCCAGCCGGAAGCCGTCACCAATGTGATCCTGGAGGCGGCGCACGCCGGCGCGGCGCGATGAGCTCGACCGTCGTAGCCAAGAGGGCCTTTCCGGCGATCAAGCAGGTGGAGGCGGAATTGCTGAACGTGGGCTACGCAGCGGAGGGTCCGGCGGGCGGTAAGCCGGTGATCCTCTTGCACGGCTGGCCATACGACATCCACAGCTTCGTCGACGTCGCCCCGATCCTGGCTGCGGTGTGATACCGCGCGATCGTCCCGTACGTTCGCGGATACGGCACGACCCGTTTCTTATCGGCCGATACCCTCCGCAACGGCCAGCAGGGTGCGGTCGCGATGGACACGCTTGCGGTCTGACCTACAGCACGCCGGCGGCTAACCGTGCGACCCGATCGGGGTCGGCGATCGCGTCGATCTCGATGATGCGGCCGCCAACAACGATGAATCCCATCACGGAGAACGGTCGGCCGCGCATGGTCGTGACCACGCCGACAGCGCCGTTGACCAACACCGGAATGAGCGTGGCGTCGGGCAGTCGCGCGCCGGTCAGAGCGAGCCCCGCGACCGCGTCAGGCCCATAGACGACAGCTGGAATCCCCGCACGGTGCGCGCCGAAATCCGCGCGGAGCAACACGTTCGGATCAAGCACCGCGACCAGCCGGGCGAAGTCTCCCGCCCGCGCAGCCGCAAAGAAAGCGTTCACGACCTCGCGCTGCCGGCCCTGGTCTTTATCGGGTACGGCCACGCTCGCTACCTTCACGCGCCTTCGCGCTCTACTCGCGAGCTGCCTTGCCGCCGCGGGCGTCTTCTCGACCATGGGCGCGATCTCGTCAAAGGGCAGCTTGAACACGTCGTGCAAGACGAACGCCAGCCTCTCCGCCGGCGCCAACGTGTCGAGAATCACGAGCAGGGCCAGGCCGACCGAGTCCGCAAGCAGCGCCTGCTCTTCCGGCTGAGTAGATCCTTCAAGGGTGACCACGGGGTCTGGCAGCCGGTCGCTCAACGACTCCTCGCGATGAGTGCGCCGGGAACGCAGCATGTTCAAGCAGACGCGTGCAACGATCGTGGTCAGCCAAGCGCGAAGGTTGGCGACCTCGTCCGGACCCGAGCGACTGGCTCGGAGCCATGAATCCTGGACCGCGTCATCGGCCTCGGCTAGTGAGCCAAGCATTCGATACGCGACGGCTCGCAGGTGTGGCCGGTGCTCTTCGAAGCGGTCCGCCAGCCAGTCGTTGGGGGTCACGTGTCACATCTCCCAGTCGTGAAGTGTCATCAGGTATGACACGAAGAAAGGGATCAATGTGACAAGGAGGAACGAGCGATGAGCGCGAGTGAACTGATTCTCGTCACTGGAGGCACCGGCGGTCTGGGCCGCCGGGTCGTAGCCCGGCTCCGTAATGCCGGGCGAAAAGTCCGCACCCTCAGCCGGCGTGTGCATGAGTCCGCGGACGGGATCGAGTACGCGGTTGGCGACCTCGCGAAGGGCGAGGGGGGCGAGGGGGTCGAGGCTGCCGTCGCAGGGGTCTCGATCGTCGTCCACTGCGCCGGCGTTGGCAAGATCGAAGAGGACACGGCGCAAGCCCGAAACCTGTCGCGAGCAGCGAGGGAGGCCGGAGTGGTGCATCTCGCGACAATCTCGGTGGTCGGAGCCGACCGGATACCCGTCAAGAGCGGAGTCGACCGGGCGATGTTTGCCTACTTCGCGTCGCAGTTGGCGAAGGAGCGCGTCGTTCGGGAGTCTGGGCTCCCTTGGACCAACCTGCGTGCGACGCAGTTCCACGACGGCTTCATCCTCTCGATGGTGCGGGGGATGTCGAAGCTTCCGATTGTGCCGCTCCCAGCGCGGTTTCGATTCCAGCCCGTGGACGCGGATGAGGTCGCAGACAATCTCGTTCAGCTAGCACTCGGTACGCCGGCCGGCCAGGCGCCAGACATTGGCGGACCGAGGATCTACGACGCCGAGTACCTGCTTCGCAGCTACCTGAAAGCGGTCGGGAAGCGGCGGGCGATCCTCGGGGTCCGAATGCCCGGCGCTGCCGCAGACGCCATTCGCGCCGGCGCCAACCTCACCCCCGATCGGGCCGTTGGTCGTCGGACCTGGGAGGAATTCCTAGCAACCGAGATCGCATCACCACAAGCCCGCTCTTTGAAAGTCGGGTAACGAGATGCCCAAGTGACATCTGCGCAAATGAGGATCCTCAATCCCGGACGCTCCCAGGTTTGCCTGCGCAGATCGGGTTGCCCTCACGAGCGTACACGAGCAGTGAACGATCGACTGCCCTTCTAAACCAAACCTAAATTCTGCCTACAGGTTCCCACGATTTAGCCTGCCGCCAGGTGCGCTTGTAACGATCAATCAAGGACGATTTCCGCCTCTACACCCAGATGGTCGGAGGCAAACGTCGGACGAGACTTCGCGAGTAAAAGCGGCTCCTCAAACCGCAACTGAGCCGTCACGTGCAAAGGTTTGCCCGAGGGATGTCGATACAGGATATGGTCGATCGCGAGGGCCGCGCTATCCGAGCTGGACCGACGGATGGTGGGAGGAATGGCGCTGGGCGCGGAACCGAAGGCGGCGCGCAAATCACAGCGCGATGTGAACTTCTCGAACATCGGGCTGGTCGCTGGGACGTTGAAGTCGCCGGCGACGATCACGAGCGCGCTCTTGTCGAGTCCTTCAATGGCCTCGGCCAGTTGGATCAGGTCGTTCCTTTGCTCTCGGGCGAACCTGTTGTCCGGCGCCCAGTCTTCGTCGTAGTTCGCAAGGAGGTGCGTGTTGACCACCACCATTGGGAGCGCGTCGAGCCGCATCCACGAGATCAGGAAGCCCTTGCGGAGGAGTCGGTCCGCCCAGCCCAAGGTCCAATTCGGACCCCGCCCGCGGAAGACCTCATAGGAGCTGCGTTCGATCGGCCGGCGGGAGAAGCTGACCAGGCCGCCTGTCACCGCGATTCCATAGCGCCGAAATTCCGCCGGCCCGTATGCCTTGAGGCGTCTCTCGAGCAGTCGAACGTTTCGCCGCTGGGTCACCTCCTGAAGGCAAAGAAAATCGACGCCGCTTTCGTTGAGCACTCGCCCAATAGCGTCGAGGCGCTCCCTGGCTGACCCCTGCCACCTGCAGTTGAGGGTCAGTACACGAACGATAGAGCCGGCCAACGCCGCATCAGAATAGCCGTCGGTAATTTGCACACCCAAGCAAATACTCATGGCATTTAGCCGAGAGCGCCAGACTCTCGGCGCGCCAGGCTAGGTCTATTCTCGGTCCGAAGGCAAACCGGTGACCAGAGCTGGCGTCACGCACGGGCAAGTACGAAATAGGAGTCCAGCGTAACGTCGCCTCTGCGGGCGGAGCCGATGAGCACATCACGAGCTACCCAAACGACATCGTCGAGTAGGCCTGCGTACACAGGACTTGCAAAGCCCTGCGTGTTGGGACTGATGCGCGGCCAACCGGCCGGGGCCTGACTCGGCACCCGCCTGTAGTCAAAGAGCAGTGCGCTCGGCGCTACGGCGACAACGAAATACCCCGGCCCGGTGAGCCAGCCGAGGGGGTGCCGGTTGTAGCCGATGACAGCGCCGGCATGACGGGCGAAACGCTTCTCGAATCGCGAAAAGAGGCGTAGCGAGTTACGTCCTACAAAGACTGCCGTGCCGCCCGCGCCTACAAGCTCCTGGGCCTCCCCGGGCTCGGCCGAAGCAATCTTCCACAGTCGCTTCTGCAGTTCCCTTGAAAGGGCGACGCACTCCGCGACTCGGGCGTGCGCATCCAGCCTGTCGAGGTGCGCGGCGACATCCGCGCGGGCCACCGTTCCAGGTCCGAGCATCTCCGCCAGGGTCATCCCACCAGTCTCTCGGCGGCCAGTCGCGCCAGCGCCATGATCGTCAATTGCGGATTGACGCCCAGATTGGTCGGGAAAACCGATGAGTCGACCACATATAGGTTCTCGGTGCCGTGGACTCGGAAGTCTGCGCCGACCACGCCGGCCTCCGGCAGTGGGCTCATACGTGCCGTCCCGAACAAGTGGGAGATCGCAAGGGGGTAGGCGGCGGGGTCGTCGGGTGCGGATTCGATGAGCGACGTCTGCCCGATCTGCAGGCGCCGTGGCAAACCATATATCGGACAGACGACGGCCTGCGCTCCCACCTCGAACATCAGCTCCGCCGCTCGGCGCAGTCCGCGTCGCAGATTGGGTAGGTCGCGGGGGTCTAGCTTGAAGCTGAGCGAGCCGAACTTGCCTACCACGCCCTCACCGTATGCACGAAGCGGCAAGACCCAGACCGCCGCTCGCGGGAACTCAGCTATCAGCTCAACCCAATCGCGGCCAATGCCCGGCATGCCGCCGAAAAAGGTCTCCGGCGGGGTCGCGAGTGTCTCCAGCTTCACGCGAGCGTCACTGCGCAGGCCGTCGATTTCGAAGCCCTGGGTGGCGCCGTTGCCGAGCCCGACCGCGTGGTCGAACAGCCCGACCACAGCCATACCAGGGTGCCCCTGAAAGTGCCGGCCAAGATGACGATTTCGAAGACCGCTGCGCGACAGCAGTCCGGGGGTCTGCACAGCGGACGCGGCGATCAGGACCGCCTTGTTTGCCGTTAGCGTCCTCTTTGCGGTCTGCACACCCGCCGCTCGGCGGCCGCGCCACAACACGCGCTCCACCCGCTCATCGCTGAAGAGTTGGGCTCCCCGGCTTTGAGCGTAGGGAAGGTAGCTGACCTGCATGCTCTGCTTGGCACCGTGCGGGCAGCCCAGGTTGCAGCGCGCGCTTCCGTGGCAGCCTGGCGCATTCCGGCGCGTCGGGCCGCCGCTTAGGTTCGCATTCGTGGCCGCGGCGCTCAGGAGTCGGTTGTTGCCACCCCAGACCAGTTCCGGAGTCGCCTCTGCCTGCAGGTCGCGATCGATGTTGTCAGAGGCGCGCTCCACGGCATCGTATGGCAGGGCAGACCCGAGGCCGTGAACGTCCGCCCATTCCTGCCAGACATCCTCCGGTAGCCGCCGCATGATTGCCGAGTTGATCACCGTACTGCCGCCCAGGCAGCGGCCCTGGATGATCAGCATCGGTGCCCGGCCCCGTGTTACCTGGGCACCCATATGCCGGTAGATCCGGGCCAGAGTCGGAAAGGCGCGGTCCACAAACTCATCTGTTGCCACCGCCGGGCCCTCTTCCACGACTGCCAGGCTCGTCGTGCTGTCAGCGAGAACTCGTGCTGCGGTTGCTCCAGCCGCACCTGAGCCGACGATGACGTAGTCGAAGTCATCGCTCATCGGTGGTAGCTGATCGCCTGGCGTACCTCAGGCAGCGCGCCGTAGTGGAGGCTGGCGACGGTCTTCAAGACAATCACGAGCTGACGCAACTCTGGAAGGCGTGACTCGTTCATTGCCGCCAGCGCTCTCCCTGTCGCCCGAATTGAGACGCGACATGGGGGGCGCATGGCCGATCAGGAGTGGCGCGACCCAGCCGGCTGCGACAAGTGCCAGCCGGAATATTCGACAGAAATCAGTCGGCGCCGCCGCATCGAAATCGACCAGGAATGCCTCGAACCCGGTGTCTAGGAGGCCCTGCCGTAAGAGCGGGCTGGCCCCAGAGGGAAGGAGCGCCCCGAGCACGGCCCGGTCGATGGATCGGAGCCTCATCGCGGCATCTTAGTTCCGCGCGACTTCAAGTTTGTGTGCGGCTACGCTGCGCAGGTAATGGGATCTGGCCGGCTCCGGGTCATAACACTCAACTGTTTTCTTCCCGGCAACTTCCGCGCCCGCCTTATAGCGGTCGGCGACCGACTTGGGCAAATCGGCGCCGAGGTTACCTGCCTGCAGTCTATGGAAAGGGCCGGGGGTTCGGCCCGACCCTTTCCTGCGCTTCCGCGCTTAAGGCTTGCCCGGCGTGCCGCCAGGCTTCCCGCCGGGATGACTGGTCGGTTGGCCAGTCGGGTGGTCGGTCGGCTGTCCATGAGTGTTCTCGCGGGCTCCGCTGGCGCGGTGCTCCGAGCTCACCTGCTGGCCGTGTTGCTTGGCGAACGTACTGACGCAATCGCCGATGCCGTGCGAGCCCGGCGCGAGTGCGTCCTTGCATTTCTGGACCTGTTGAACGACCTGCTGGCCCCAATTGGCGGGGTTCGTGGTGCCGGTGATGGCGGCCTCTGCGCCCGCCGTACCAAGGGCTAGGGCCGCGACCGCGAGACCGATGGCGCCCTTGGCAGACACCACGGTCGCCGCTTTGGCAAGAACTGACATATGAGGACCTCCCTGGAGATATGCGGCGTGGTATTGGGCTTGCGCCGGCATCGGGCTGGGGCCGCTCTGCTTGACAGCCTGCGTTTGTAGCTGCTGCTCCAGCCATTGATCGAAACCGTCGCCGTTTCCCACGCTCATTCCTCCAAAGGGACTGTCGACGGGGCAAAAGTACCCAAATCGACACTGATTCGATCTCCCAAGCGGGCACGCAGGCGAGTTTTGGCGGCCGCGAGGCGGGAGGCGACTGTCCTCTCCGGGATCCGCAGGGCAGCCGCGATCTCACGATTCGTGAACCCGTGCATGTGCCGCAGTACGATCGCCCCGGCCTGCTTGGGAGGCAACGCGCGCAACTCACGAATCAGGTCGGGCTGTGCCGCTTCGGTGGCATCGGGCTCCGCCGGGCGGCCGAGCCGTCTGATGACTTCGCCGACCTCGTGCAGCCGTTCGCGTCTCCGGTGCGTAAAGGCCACGTTCAGAGCGATCCGGTAGATCCAGGCTTCGGCGGGAGCCTCTTGCTTCCAACGTTTCCAGGAGCCGAACGCGCGCAGATAGGCTTCCTGGGTCGCGTCCTCGGCCGCAGCGGGTTCCTTCAGGATCACCATCAGCGTCGCAAACACACGCTGATACGTTGCACGGTAGAGGCGGTCGAAGTCCTCTTTGACTCCAGCGTGGTAGGGCGCCGGCTCGGCAAGGCGGCTCAACACGCCGCGGGACTGCGAGTGTCGCAGTCCTTCGCCTCCCGAAAACTGGTCGGTGACACGTCACGAAAGAACACAGCGAGGAGCCAACCTACCCACTCAGGTCCCCGGGAATTGCGGCCTGACCCTCAGGGTTCCCCGGCCGCCTGAGCCAACAGCTCGAGTGAATCGATCAGCCGAGGTCCCGGTCGATTGAAGTAGGCAGAGCCATCGAACACAACCACGCGGCCGGCACCCGTGGCCTCGATGAGAGGTGCGAGCGCGGCTGCCTCACGGTCGGCCCGGTCCTTGTCGAATCCGCACGGGGCCAGGAGGAGTAGATCGGGACGAGCCTCGACGACGTCATCCCAGCGAATTGGTAGCGACGGAAGTCCGGCTCGGGCGAGCGGGTCGTCGATGCCGGCAAGCTCGAGCAGGTCGGGCGTCCAGTGGCCTGCGGGGTACGGCGGGTCCAGCCATTCGAGGAACACTCCACGCACGGGCCGATGTCGGCGGGCGGTTCGCCGTGCGCCTTCGATGCGAGCAGTGAGGCGGCTCATCAAGGGTGTTGCGTCGGCACCGCACGCCCTCGCCAGGGCCACGATGTCGGCCAGAACATTTTGCAAAGAATGTGGATGCTGGCGGATGATCCGGATTCCTTCGAGGTCCACAGCCACCTGGTCGGCGGAAACCGCGCAGACCCGACAAACGTCCTGCGCCACGACGAGGTCAGGCTCTAGATCGCGAACGGCCTGGGTGTCGACGAAATAGAGCGAACGCCCGGCCATGGCCGCCTCCGAAACCGCGGTCTCGATGCCGGCGCTGTCTCTGTCGCGGAGTTGCAGAGTGGACCGCGTCACGATCGGCAGCGAGGATGCCTCCTGTGGGTAGTCGCATTCGTGGGTGACCGCGACCACGCTGCTGCCGAGTCCAAGCGCGAACAGGGATTCCGTGGCGCTCGGCAGTAAAGATACGATCCTCATGCGTGGCCATTGGTCAGGTCGAGCTGAGCGAAGCGCGAATCGAGGCGCCGCTCGCCCGCAATCCACGCGAGCGGCCTCCTGAAGACCGGACCCGCGAAAGCGAAAGAGTGATACTCGCCGTTCTCTCCACAGGGGTCGGCGCCTGTGGTTCCGATGTCCTTTGCGAAGCGCTCGTCGATGACGCGGCCCAGCCAAGCCTCGTCCAGCTTCGCGAGGTCGACGCATGTGATCACCGCCCGCCCGCCCGAGCTTATGAACTCACCAAGGAGGAGGTCCGGTGGCTCGCCCCAGATCGGCTCAACGTGCTCGAGCCCGGCAGCGGTGACGCGGTCTTCATACCACGCTCGAACATCCGCGAGATGAATGTCGCCGAAGATGACGCCCGTAAAGCCGCCCTCTCGGAGCGACGCAAGCTCGTGGCGCAGCTTCGTCTCCATCTCGGCCCAGGTCGTCGGGATAGCGCGGAGATCGATCCCGACCGCCGCTGCCTGCGCTTCGAGCATCTCGACTCGGGTGGCGTGGAAGCGAACGCGCCGAGTGGTCGAATCGTAGAAAGAGACCAGACGGGCGACCTCGAGTCCACCTTTGCCCACCCGATCCAGAGCGAGGGCGCTATCCTTGCCGCCCGACCACATCAACGCATATCTACCGCTCATGTCAATGTCCCGCGGCTCAGCGCCACTCGGAAGATTCGAGGCCGGCCTCGAGCCAATCGATTAGGGCCCCGACCCTGGCCCAATCCTCGGCCTTGCGAGCAGCAATCAGATCGCGCAGGGCCTGGGGTTCGATGGCGAGCAGCGCTTCCGCGCCGGAGCTGGTGTAGCGGACGAGCGCGTGATGGACCACCTCGTCATAGGCCAGTCCGGTGTTGCGGGCGAGGTTTTCCAGGGTCGGCCGCGGGTCGACAAGCCGCGAGAGCGAAACGGAGTCCCGGAAGTTCTGGTTCGAGTCCCGGTCGGTCACGGATGTGAACCTACGACTTCGAAGGTGAGTCGGACTCGCAACCTGGCCAGCGCCGCCATCACCGGTGCCCCCAACGCCAGCACCATCAGCACGTTGCCCACCGCGCGGAAAGTGTCGTACGCGAGCGAGGTCAGCAGGTAGAAACGGCCGAAATGAATCAGGGATGTCGCCGCATCCATACCAGGCAGCCAGCCGAGCGTCGGGTTGCCTCGATAAACAGGAATCCAATCGGTGATATCGAGCAGCGCGCCCACGACCCAGCCCATCACTCCGCCGACGGCGGCCAACAGCAGCACGTCGCGCCAATCGGGGACCCGAGAGCCGCGGCTCCATTGGCCCGCCAGCCCGGCCGCGACGCCAACCCACCCGACCGCGAAGACCTGGTAGGGCACCCACGGGCCCATCCCGCCCCCCGCCAGGGCGGAAACGAGGATCGACAGCGCGCCGGCCAGGAACCCGAACGATGCGCCAAAGACGTAGCCGGCGCATAACACAAGGAAGTAGATCGGGCTGAAGCCGCCGATGCCTTCGATGACCGCCAGGCGCAGCGCTGTGTCGATCGCGGCGATCGCGGCGAGCAATGCCACGGCACGGGAATCGAGCTGCCGCATCCCGGCTTCGACGAGAAACAATCCGATCACGCAGGCGAGTGTGAGTGTCCATGCCGGCGTGCTTGCCGGTAGCCCGCTGCCGAGGAACGGCCATGCGAAGAGGACGATGCCGCCGAGCGAAACCACACCAACCGGCAGCGCTCGGATCACGTTGGCACCGCGAATGCCATTTCGGCGACCCTGCGATCGGCTACGTGGATCACGCGATCAGCGAGGCCGTTGCGCAGATCGTCGTCATGGGTGGCCAGCACAACGGAAGCTCCGCGATCGCGAAGTCGCGTGACCAGCGCCACCAACGCGCCACGGGCGTTCGAGTCAATACCGCGCGTGGGCTCATCGAGGAGGACCAGGGTGGGGCTGCCGGGCAGCACCGCCGCCAACGCTGCCCGCTGGCGCTCGCCACAGGAGAGGTCGCGCGAGTATCGATCGGCCATCGGCAGCAGGCCGAGCTCCTTCAGGATCGTTTCAGGCTGCTCCAGCTCCCCGGACCGTTCGAGCGTGAAGCTGACCTCGGCCCGAACAGTCGGCCGGTGCAGCAAGACGGTCGGGTTCTGGGGCAGGTAGGCGACTCGTCCAGGTCGGCGCCAGACGCTGCCGGAAAGCGGTGCGAGGCTGCCCGCGATCAGGCGGAGCAGCGTCGTCTTGCCGCCGCCGTTGGGTCCGCTCAACGCCACGATCTCGCCCGATCGTCCCGAGAGGTCGACGCCGTCCAGCACGGGTTGTCCATCAAAGCCTGCGCTGACGCGTTGGAGGGACCACGCTTCCCCGCCCAACGCAGCCGATCGCGCGGGCCGAACGGCCGGTGCCGCAGGGCGCCACTCGCCTGGGTCGGCGGTCGTGACGATTCCGTTATTCACGAGAACCAGTCCAGCCGCCTGTCGCAGCAACTGGTCGAGCCGATGTTCGGAAATGATCACCGACCTGCCGTCGTCCACAAGGCTCGTGGCGGCTGCAAGCACCAACTGGGCACCATCAGGATCAAGCTGCGAAGTGGGCTCGTCGAGGACGACGAGGCTTGGCCGCATGGCCAGGGCTGAGGCCAGAGCGACCCGCTGGCGCTCGCCTCCACTGAGCGTCCGCACAGCGCGCCCGGCGAGATGCTCTACACCCGCCGCTTGCAGCGCTTCGTCGACGCGGCCGGAGATCTCCGGCCGCGGCAGGCCTATGTTTTCGAGCCCGAAGGCAACCTCGCGATCGACAACGTTGTAGACCGTCTGCAGCTCGGGATCCTGAAAGACGAAGCCCACCTGGCGCGCCATGTCGCGGGTGGGCGTCGCTAAGACATCGAGTCCCATGACCTCAGCGCTGCCGGCGATCCGTCCGCCGTGGAAGTGCGGAACAAGACCGTTGAAGATTCGGAGCAAGGTCGACTTGCCACCTCCCGATGGACCGGCGACCACCGTCAAGCCCTCCTCGATCGTCATGCAGGCATCCTTCAGCGCGGGTTCGTCGCCACCGGGATACCAGTACGTGAGGTGGGTCAGCGTCGCGATCGCCATACCAGCACCGGTGCGAGGAGGAGCAAGCAGGCCGCTATGGGCCGGGGATCTGTCCCCGGGAGTGTCAGCATCGGGTAGGGAAACCAATCCGCTGCCCACCCGGCGGCGCGCGAGACGGCGAACGCGGCCAACGCCGAACCAGACGCGGCCACGAGCAGCCAGTCCGCGCGACTCAGGGCATGTGATGCCATCGTGGTCCTGGCACCAGAACCGAACCCTCGTGCCTCCATCGACTCCGCTAGCTGGATGGAGCCTTCGACGCTACTGAGTACGACCGGAACCACAACCTCCATCCATGAGCGCGGCCCCCGGGGCCGCCACCCTCGCAGCCTCTGCGCCTCGCTCACCTGGACGAAGGAGGTGGCCACGGCAGGAACCAGGTTGAGCGAAGCGGCGATAGCAACACCTGTTCGCGAAAGCGGCGCCGGCAGGGCGTCCATGACTTCGTGTGAGTCCAGCAGCAGCGAAAACGGGGCAGCGCACAGGATTGCGGCTGCGATCGTGATTCCACCTACGGCGCCGAAAACGAGCGCCTCGACCGTGTGTGGGCCGCCGAGGGCGGGAATCTGTGCGGGCATCGCGAACAGGACCGTCGCGCCGAGATGGGCCGAGACGAAATTGAGGAGCATTGCGAAGGCCGCGATGAAGAGGACGGCGATGAGCAGGCCTCGGATTCTGCGAAGGCCGGCGCCGGCGGCGAGCGCGCACAACGCCGCCGCCAGCACCATAACTTTGTAAACAGGGTTGGTCGTCGACAGGACGATGACCAGGCAGCTGGCCGACCAGGCCGCCACCGCTCGCGCATTCATGTCGTCAGCTCAGGGCTCCTTGGCCAGTGGCGGCGGGGCGGGATTCTGAACTGCCGCGTCGACGTAATGCCAGCCAAGCGCATCCCTGTCGTGGAGGTTGATGGCCGCATAACCCGTCTGGGCCGCGGCCCACGCGCCGCCTGTCTCGATAAACAAGGCCCAGTACGGTTTGTTCTTCGGGAAGCACTCGGTGAACTGCGCGGGCTCGTTGTCGATAGAGCAGACGCCCTTGCCAAAGCTGAAGGTCTGCGTCTGATACGGGATCGTCGACTGGTCCATCAGGCTCGCGCCGTCGATGGTATCGCCGGCGAATCCCACGCACTTCTGTATGGACGCGCCCGAGAGATGCTCAACGACGACATACGCGTGATGGGCGGCGCCGGCGTTCACGCAGGAATTGGCCGGACTCGCGGATGATGTCGGCGACGCAGTTGCACAAGCGGCGATGACGAGAGCCAGTGTCGCGCTGGCCCACATGAGGCGATTGCGCACGTGGTTTCCTCCAGGCGGTCAACCATCCCGAACGCGCCGCAGAAAGCCGACCGCCAGGAAGCTTCCGTGCCGTTGCGCGCGGACGGGTCGCCGGTGTGGGCGTTCAGGTCTCCTGGCTTACGGATCGCCGCCCCAGCCCCACCTTCCCGAGGCCTTCACCTCAGTGGCGTTTGTTGGACGAGGGCTCCCCGCTCACAGTTGCGCGACAGCTCCGGTCTCTCACCGGATTCCCTTGGTACCCAGTGGAATCTTAGCGCTGCTACGGAACTCTCCGACAGCGGCGAAGACAGCCATGTCAGCCAGTGAAGGCGAATAAAAGCGCACCTATGGCGGGAAGACCTGGCGCGAAGGCGCATCCATCGGGCTCCAGTCGAACTTCACGTCATCTGCGCCTTGGGCTGCCTTGGGCGAGGGCTGGCGTCGGCCTCGGCCATCGATGTCAGCTGCGACCGCATATCAGGGCGGCAGCCTTCAGATAGATCTGCACGCAAAGGCCCAAGGAGGCGATGTCCACCCACTCGACGTCTGCGTGCGCCCCCTGTCCGGACGGCCCAAAGGCAACTGACGGAATCCCCGCCGCGTTCAGCAGCGCCATGTCCATCCAATAGGAGGCTCCGATCACGTCAGGTGCCGTGCCGAGCACTTCCTGCGCGGACGCTCTGACTGCGGCGGCGACCTGGCTGTCTGGATTCACTTCCGACGGGTTTCGGTCGAGCGTCATCCGGATCGAAGCGTCGAGCTGCGGTTCCCGCTCATGAGCAACCGCGGCCACCTCTTCGAGCTCACTCAGCGCAGACTCTCCGTTCTCGCCTGGAATTGTCCGGCGTTCGAGCTTGACAACGCACCTGGCAGGATAGGTGCTGAGCTCTTGGCCACCTTCGATCAGCGACGCGTGGATCGAGCCGGTTCCCAGCAGCGGATGTGGTACTCCGCGCCGGAGGCCCCGATCAAGGTCCATCACGAGCGTCAAGATCGCACCCATGTGACCGATCGCATCAACGCCGAGGTCTGGCCGCGAACCGTGCGCCGCTATGCCTCGAGTCATGACCTCGAGCCAGACGAAACCCTTGTGTGCTGTACATAGCTGCATCTCAGTCGGCTCGGTGACGATCGCCGCGTCAGCCTTGAAGCGCTCGAGCACCGCGCTCGTGCCGAGGCTGGCGACCTCCTCGTCAGCTACAGCAGTGACAATCAAATCGCCCGCCAGATTGAGCCGTCTCGCTTCTTTGGCGGTGACCATGATCGCTGCCAGGCTGCCTTTCATGTCGTAGGCGCCGCGACCGTAGAGGCGCCCCGAGTCGACGACCGGCGAGAACGGATCGCGCATGCCGCCCGCGCCAACTGTGTCCATGTGCGCGTTGAGCATCAATGTCCGCCCGCCACCCCTCCCTCGCAATGCAGCCACCACGCTCGGCCGGCCACGGATCGGCTCCACGATTTCGACGACCAAACCCTCGTCGCGCAGCCACGAGGCAACGAAGCTCGCGATTTCCGCTTCGCCGCCTCCCTCCGCTACGAGGTCGGGGTTGACGGATTGAATGGTGACCAGATCGCTGGTCAGTCGAGCAACTTCATCGAGGTTGGCCACGTTGCGCTGCATCATCCTGACACCGGGGGAAACCCCACAAACGTGGAGTTGGCTAGAATCGGGGCTAACCAGATCGACCGTCTCCACGCGCTCCTTGAGATGTGTCCGTTGGAGCCGGCGCCGCGGCTTTCCCTGAAGCGGCTGCTCGAAACAACGGATCTCGGTGGTGGCGACGACGTCCTCGTAAGACCTTAGTTCTCTAACTCCCAACGATCGCGCTGCTCGGTGACGACGGTGTCTACAGCATCGATGAACTGCTGGATGTCTTGCTCGAGCATTGGCGTCGACAGTGCCCCCATCGCCCGCGGCGCCATCAAAACTCCATTGTTGACGAGTCCGAGGAACAGGTCGCGCGTCATGATCTTGTTGGCAGCGGCCATCGTCCTGTAATCGACAACCGGCGTGTCGGTGAAGTGGAGCGCGAACAGCGAACCGACGCTGTTGACCTGCACAGGAACCTGGTGCGAGGAGAACACCTCCGACAGGTGTTCGGCGACACGCGCGCCTTTCCGGTT
Source organism: Candidatus Nitrosopolaris sp. (assembly GCA_035636885.1). GTDB lineage: Bacteria > Chloroflexota > Dormibacteria > Dormibacterales > Dormibacteraceae > UBA10449. Next base: position 6,758 of record DASPYG010000167.1, on the reverse strand, counting down.
GAGCTCGTCATAAACATCCGGCGTCAGCTCGGTCATCGCCGCGAGGCCGGCGGCCACTCCCAGCGGGTTGCCGTTGTACGTCCCGCCCTGCGCAAGGTTCGGCTGCCGCCGAGGATCGAGCAGTTCCATCACGTCCGCGCGACCGCCGAACGCCGCGACCGGCAGGCCGCCTCCGATGATCTTGCCAAGGGTGGTGAGATCCGGCGTAACGCCATATAGCTGCTGGGCTCCGCCGGGCGAAACGCGGAGTGAGATCACCTCGTCGAAGATCAGGAGGATCGACAGCTCTCGAGTCACGTTTCTGAGGCGTTCGAGGTATTCCACCGTGGCGGCAATCACCCCGCCCGCGCCGATGATCGGCTCCAGGATCACGGCCGCCAGGTGCCGGCCTTCACGCCGGATGATGGCTTCGGCCGCGTCCGCGTTGTTGAAGGGCAGCACGACGGTTTGTTCGAGCGCCCAATCGGGCGTACCGATCGAGTCGGGCCAGGCGATCGGCGCGTCGGGTGGTCCGGCATCGGCCAAGTCGGGGTGTGTGCTCACCTCCGCGTAGTCGTGAGTGCCGTGATATCCGCCTTCGATGCGCGCGATCTTGGGCCGCCCGGTAAACGCTCGCGCGAGCCGCATCGCAAACATGGTCGCTTCGGTTCCGGAGTTGCAGAACCGGACCATCTCGAGGCTCGGTACACGCTCGCACAGAAGCTCCGCGAGCTGGACCTCGAGCGGGTTTGCGGCCGCGAAAGCCGTGCCCCGCGCAACCTGCTTTCGCACCGCCTCGACCACCTTGGGATGGGCGTGCCCGAGGATCATCGCGGTGTAGTTGCCGAGCATGTCGAGGCGCTCGGTACCGTCGACATCCCAGATCCGGCAGCCCTCGCCGCGGTCGATATAAAGCGGGTAAGGGTCGAAGTAAGTGGTTGTACGTGTGGTGCCGCCGGGCATGACCCCGACCGCGCGGTCGTGGAGCGCGCGAGATCCGGGCGTCTGCCGGCGATAGGTCGCCTCTGGGTCAACCACTGATGGCGAGGCTACTACTTCCAAAGATTCCCCAAACCTCATCGCGGAAGCTCCTGCTGCCGGCACGAATCAAATGGCTGTACCGGCCCCGGTTCAGGAGGACAAATGATGGATAGGAACACAGGCTCGATCGCCAATCGGTTGCGCTCTTGGTGGGCAACAGTCGGACGCGTTGTGCTCCTGGGAGCGATCGGACTCGGACCAGGTATCACTCCCGCCTTTGCCGAGACCGCCAACCATCCGGCGATTGGCGACACGACCGTCTTCGCAAGCGTGCCCGCGCCCGGCCACCCCTTCGGCGTCGCCGTCGACAAGGACCGGGTCTACATCTCGACGAGCGCCGGTGACTTCTTTGCCGACCCGCTGACGGGTGGACATCTCAACTCGGATGGCGAGAGGGTGTTTGCCTACGACAAAGGCGGCAACCTCGTCACGACGACCACCATCGCCACGATGCCGAACTCCAACATGGGCCTGTTCGGCCTCGCACTCAATGGCAACCCTAGCCCAGATCACCAGCTCTACATAGCGGACATGAACGGGCGGATCCTCCGCCTTCCCCTTGGCCAGAAGAACGCCACACCCGAGCTGTTCGCCCAGGCCCCGCTCGCCGGTGGCTGGATGGTGACGATGTGGAACGACCTCGCCTTCGATCGCGCCGGCAACCTGTTCATGACCGACGACAAGCCACGGCTTTGGCGAGTGACTCCGGATGGGCAGGCTTCAATCTGGTTCCAGGACCCCAGGCTCATCGGATTCTTTGGCTTTGCCGGAGGGCCGCTGGGTGGGCGGATCGACCCTACCGGCAAGTTCTTCTACTTCACCATCACGATCTCGGCGGCCTTTCCGGGAGAGGCCATCGTGTACCGGCTCCCACTCGTCGACCATCCGTCTGCCGCCGACCTCCAGGTTGTGCACCGCTTCCCGGTTGTTCCAGGACAGCAGCTGCCCCAGGCCGCGGGTCTGGCTTTCGCGAAGTCGGGCAACATCTACGTGGGACTGATCGGCACCAACCAGATCGCGGTCCTCGATCCAGCCGGGAACGAGATACGCCGAATCTCGAGCCCGCTTTTCGACTCACCGTGGGGCCTCGCATTCATGGGGCAGTCGCTGCTCGTCACCAACGCGGACATCCAACCAGTCGAAAGCCCGGACCGCTGGAAGGTGTTGAAGGTCTTCGTGGGTGAGAGCGGTTTGGCGCTCGACAGGCCGAAGACGTCTGGAGATGACAGCACGGCGTAAGACGCCCTAGTGACACGACAAGATGACGGGCCTCGAATGAACCGAGGCCCGTCTCAAATCGCGCAGTTACGCCGCCGGGATGATCGCGCCCCGCACCGCCGGCGCCGGCAGCGCGCGGACGCTCCGGAACAGCAGAGTCCAGTACACCGATGAGTACGCCGAGTAGGCGGCGCTGGCGACCAAGAGGATGCCAACTATGAAGACCGCCGCGAAGGAGCCGGCCACTATCGCGCCGGTGACACCGCCGAGGGCCCAGCCGCCGAAGCCGAGGATGACCCCCGGAATTACGACCACCACGGTGAGGATCGCAATGACGATCCCGACCCCGATGGATACGGCCACAAGGATCAGCCAGCCAAGGCCGACCTCCTTGAAGTGCGAGCGGATCATGCGAAAGCCCGTGGTCAGGCTCTCAGCCACATGGCCGTCCTCGAGCACGATGAGGCGCTGGGCGAGCTGGAAGGCCAGGCCGAGCACGAACCAGAATGCAATCGAAAGGAAGAAGGCCGCTGCTGCCACGAGCCCGAAACCCACCGCGGCGGCGGCGGAGCTCATGGCTCCCGCGATGGCCGCTACCACCAGCGTGCCGACCAGGAGTCCCGGCACGATTGCGAGGAGGAATGTGAGCAGCCGCAAGCCGGCGATTCGCCAGCCGGTCGCGTAACCCGCGCGCCAGGCCGTGCCCAACTTGTACTCGCGGTTCTCATCGTGCTCGACCGCGGCGTGGATGATCCCGCCTGTTGCGATACAGCCGAGAACGAACATCACGATGCAGAAGAGCACGAACAAGGCCAGGATCCCCACGATCCACTCCCCGTTGTGGTTCCAGATGTTCTGGAGGGCGGCCCAGCTGGGTCCCTTGTAGGTGCCAGACGTGCCGGTATGGCCATAGTTCGTCCCACCGCTCGGGAAGTTGAATGCCGTCGCCGTGCCGGCCAGGAAGCCCAGCAACCACAGATACGGGCGCCGGGCCACGATCTCGAACGGTCGTTTGATCAGGTAGTCGTATTTCATGTTTCCCCTCTCCTCTCTAATGAGAGCCCGGCGCCATCGCCTCCCGGGCGTGAACTTGTCACGGCCAGAGGCTAGCGCTGGTCTGTGTCGAGAATGTGTCCGTCGGCGGGAGTCTCGGAGTGCCTGAAGAGTTGCTGAAGTCGATTACCCAGATGGGTTTGTTGATTCACCCGATCGGCGACTGAATTCATCCGATCGAGCCATCGGGCCCACATTGTCGGCAGCACACGCTTGACCTCGTGGGCGATCCCACGAGGTTGGGCTTATGGGGCCATTTCGGGGGTGCCGGCCGCAAGGGGTCGCTCCCTCGGCTGGACGGCGTACGCGCACCCGTCCGGGTCGCGCGGGCCGAGGGCTTCGACCTGTGGCTGCAACCCGGAGCGTTCGAGCAGGCCACCGATCAGGCCGGCGTGGAAGCTGCAGATGATCGGGGTGCGGCGGCAGACTTCCGCGAACAGGCAGTTGGTACAGGCGATCGTGTCGCCACGGTCGACCTCGTACTCGCCGCCCATCTCGCTCAAGGGTTCGAGTGCGCCGAGGATCGAGCGGGAGCCGGCGCGACCCAGACCGAGGCCGAACGATCGCCCAGCCTCGCGGATGGCCTGGTTTCCACGGTCGCCCAACCGCTGGAACGACTGGGCCAGGGCCTCGGCCAACACGTCGTACCTGCGCATCGGGTGGCTGATTTGAACCGGGCCGGCGGTGAGGCGATAGATCTTGGCCGGCTTGCCGACCAGACCCCGGCGGCGCTCGACTTGCAGGTAGCCGAGAGCCACCAATCGCTCCAGGTGCTCGAACGCCACCGAACGATGGACGCCGGCCACCTCGGCGACGTCATCTACCGTGCGTGGCTTCCGGTCGGCGTAGAAGCGAAGCAGGATGTCGCGCCGGGTGAAGTCGCGAAGCGCGCCAAGGGCACGCTCCATGTCGGATGCCACATCCACCAGCATATCGAGATCCGGCCGTTTGAAGGGTATATCGGTTCCGGGACCTGGATACCAACTTCGGGCGTTAAGTCATTGACTTGTTGGGTGCCGTTTGCAACAGTTGGGCGGCCAATCGAGGCTGGACGGGTGTGATAGAAGTTAATTCAAGGTCGACTCACCAGGGGCGGATGCGCCGGATGCGTATCGGCTACCTGGCGGTCGCGGCCTCGGCAATCGCACTTGGGGTCGGCGCGGCACCCACCCTGGCCGCCGGCCTGGGCTTTCCTAACGGTTCGCGGAATGGTTCCCAGCTGGCGGTCCTTGCCCTACCCACGCTGACTCCGCTGCCCAGCCCCAGCCTGCCGATAGCGACCCCGAAACTGTCGCCGCTGCCCTTGCCGAGCCCGAGCCTTCCGACCACGCTGCCGATCGCGACGCCGACGGTGTCGCCGTCGCCCTTGCCGACTCCGAGCCTTCCAACGCTGGCCACGCCAACCCCACCCGTATCGGTCACGCCGAGCCCAGTGCTGCCGACCGCCTCGCCTCTGCCGGGAACCAACCCGGGAGGCAAAGCGACCGGGCCAGGGGGTCAGAGCGGGGGTGGCGGAAGTGGTGGGCCGCCCCCACCCGGACTGACAATCCCATTCACATCGATCACTCTTTCATCGCCCCTCGACGTGGCGCTGGCGGTCTCCCTGGCGGCCCTGCCGCTGCTGTTCGGAATCTGGTTTCTGGTATTCGGCCGGACGTGGAAGGAAGCTAGGGCCGCTCGAGATGCCCGTCTTCGGATGGCGCTGGCGCACGACCTCGGGCTGCGTCCAAGAGAGCTGGTGTCCCTGAGCACGACGGCCCTGTTCAAGCTCCGCGAGCAGGCCGCGTTCGACGACCTCACGGGGGTCCTCCGCCGGGCGGCCGGGATCGCCGCGGCAGAGCATGAGATCGCCCGGGCCCGCCGCAACAAGACCCCCCTCACGGTTGCGTTTCTCGACCTCGACGGCCTCAAGCAGGTCAACGACGGGCGCGGCCACGCGGCGGGCGACCAATTGCTCAAGCGGCTCGCCTCCGAGCTCAAGGCCGGCCTTCGGGGCCAGGACCTGGTCCTCCGCTACGGCGGCGACGAGTTCGTCTGTGTGCTGCCCGACACACCGGTGGACGCCGCCCGGGAGAAGCTGCGGCAGATACAGACCCACCTCGCACCGGCGGGGATCCAGTTCTCGATCGGCGTGGTCCAGCTCGACCGCAGCGACGATGTCGTGAGCGTGCTCGGGCGGGCGGACAGCAGCCTGTACGAAGCCAAGGCTCGGCGCGCGAGCATCGTCAGCCTTCGCTCCGATTTGCCCCAGAACGACGACCCCGGCCGCAAGCGCGTCTCGGCCTGATCCGGGGACCAAACTAGGGACTTGACATTTGGCACTCAATTGTGTTTATTGGGTCTGCAGCCGATAAACCCGAGGAGGTAAATCGATGTTAAGGCTGGGAGTTCGGGCACTTTCCGTCGCGGGTTTTCTCTTCGTTCTGACCGCTGCCGCGGCGAGTGCGGACACGACGCCGCAGGTGCCCGCGGCATCCGGGGGCGTCCAGCCGGTCTCGGTCTCAGCCGGGAGCTCGGCGCAGCCGAACAGCGGCGCGTCCGTGTCTAGCGGACATGCGTCGACCTCCGCCGGCAGCCAGGGTGCCTCTGGAAGCCAATGCGGGGTGCAGGCCGGCGCCGCAGGCAACGGTTATGGCGCGCAGCCGGCGACGGTCGGCACGTCTGGCGCGTCAACCCCAACCGGATGCACATCGGCCAACCCGGGTTCACAGGCGAGCGGCGGCACCGCGGGCGCAACGGCCAACAACCGGTTCGCGGGCAGTCAATCGGCAGCCAACTCGGGCGGGACTTCTAACACAGGGCCCTCGAGCGTCGGGCCCGGTGCCGTGAAGGGCCAGGACGCTTCCCGCGGATGGCTGTGGTTCTGGCTGGCGCTGGCGCTGCTCGTCGGATTCCTTCTCTTCCTACTCGGCGTGGTCGTGGCCCCGAAACGACGCCACCAAGGCACGGCCGCCTCATAAGTAAGCCCATTACCCCCTGTCCAAGTCCCCGGCCGGCGTCCCCTAACGCCGCGCCGGGGCACTTCCCGTTTCACCTCAGGAGAGCGATGAACATTGGATCCGGCGATCTCGACTCCGGGCGACGCCGATGATCGCCGAACAGGTCGTCAGCGCCCTGGCGGCGGCAGTCGAGGCGAAGGACGCCGCGACCGACCGTCATGCCCATCGCGTCGCAGCCTCGGCCCGGCGTCTGGGAGTGAGGCTGGGCATCCCGGATGACGACCTCGACACCCTCTACTTTGGCGGGATCGTTCACGACATCGGAAAGATCGGGGTCTCCGAAGCCATCCTGCACAAGGCGGGAACGCTCGACACGCATGAGCGCACGAGCATGCAGGCGCACCCACTGATCGGTGAGGCGATCGTCGCCCCGATCTCGTCGGGATCGACGCTCCTTCCGATCATCCGCCACCATCACGAGCGCTTTGATGGTGACGGCTATCCGGACGGCCTGCGCGGCGCCGAGAT
>DASPYG010000166.1:0-2204 GCA_035636885.1 Candidatus Nitrosopolaris sp. | reverse complement strand
GATCCACCGAGGCGCAGGCCTTGGGAAGGAGCCCAGCGGCAATGATCCGGAGCCAGGAGACCTGCCTGTCGGGGACCAACGACCCTCTTCGAGGCTGAGAGGGAGGTGCCAGGCATCTTCACGATCGGCCTCCAGTTGCGCATTCACAGCTCTGGAGGACACCATGAAAGGACCGTTTGCCGCGCTTTATGTCGCGGCTTCACTCGTGCTCGCCACGTCGATCAACGCGGCAGCCGAGACCGCCCACCCATCTAGTGCGCAGCGTGCGCTGCAGTGGCTGCAATGCACGCAGCAGCAATCGAACGGACAGATCGGGAGCGGTGGCAATCCCATCGCCCGCTCTTCCGAAGTCGCGCTCGGCCTCGCCGCCGCCGGCCAGGACGCGTCGGCGATGCGAAGCGGGGCGATTTCGCTGGCCGACTTTTTGAAGACCGCGGTGAGCTCCGACGTCGGAACCAACGGTGAGCTGCTGATGGCTCGCGCCTCCCAACCCAACGCTGGACCGACAGGGACAGTGGCAGTACAACTGCAGGCGGCGAAGGGAAGCGACGGCGAGTACGGGAGCGACATCTTCAGTGACGCGCTCGCCATTCTCGGGCTCCGGAGTGCGGGCCAGGCCGTCGCCGGTGACGCCGTCACGTTCTTGAAGAGTCAGCAAAAATCGGATGGCGGCTGGAGCTTCGACAATGCCGACCAGTTCGGTGAGGATTCCAACACGACGGCACTGGTTGTGCAGGCGCTGCTCAGTGCCGGGGTTCCGTCGGACGACGCCGCCATTAGCGGGGGCTTCACCTACATGCAATCGGTCTTCAACCACGGCGGCTTTGGCGACGCCCCTGGGCTGAACCCAGACCCCAACTCTGATGAGCTCGTCATCTTCGCCATCCTCGCGGCGCATCGGCAGACCGATGCCGCGTGGGGTCCGCGGCTCGAGGCAGCAAGCCAGGATCTGGCCTCGCAGCAAATCACCACAGGCCCGGATGCCGGCGCGATCGCGAGTCAATTCAGCAAGCTCTTCACCACGACCTACGCGCCGTCCACGTTTCTCCTACGCCCACTGACGCAGAAGGGTTTTGCGGAGGGCAAGGTCGCATTACTGCCCTGTCCGGCGACCAGCACGGCGACGCCTACGCCGCGACCAACCCCAACTCCGGGAACGGTGACGCTGGCGCAGACAGGTGGGTCGGCTGGTAGCCCGGATGGCCGGCCGGTGCTCGCCGGTTTGATCTTTCTGGCCGCCGGGCTTGGTGTTCTCCGGAGGCGTCTACGCGGACATCGTCGATAACCCGCGCCGTTAGCGGACTGGCTCTCGCTATGGCCGGCGTCCTGCTGTGTCAGGGATCGGCGCACGCGCAGACACACCGGGCCGCGCTGGTCATTCAGCATGGCTCGAGTTGGCCCGGCGCGCGCCTGGTGCTGAAGTGCGTGCAGTTTGCAGCCGACGCGATCAACGGTCTGACCCTTCTCGAGCTGGCCGGCGTAAATTCCAGCCAGCCCCCGCAGGTCTACGACTGGGGTGGTGGCGCATACGCGATCTGCCAGGTCGATCGGGAGCCACTCCAGGTGCCCGACCGATGCTTCGGCCCGACGTCGGGTCCGAACTGGTCCGATTGGTCGCTCTCGGCACGTGGATGGGTCGCCAGGTCGAGTGGTACAAACGGCTATCTGATCCGCGACGGCGACATGGAAGGCTGGACCTACACATCCGGCTTCGGCGCCCCGCCATCCTCCATCCGGTTCGATCAGGTTTGCACCCCGTCGTCACCAGCGGCGGCGCCGGTGGCCGTCACACACACGCCCGCGGCGCCTCCAACCGCGGCCTCGTCGGCCTTGCCGATCGGCGCGCCCGCACCGACGGCCAGCCTCGAGGCGTTGGCGCCGTCGCCATTACCGAAACCCGATGCCGTGCTGACATCGACGGGACCGCCGACGAAGCCGTCGAACCCGACGGCACTGGGACGCTGGCTCGCATTCGGGAGTCTGGCGATCCTGCTGCTGACGCTTGGCGCCATCAACCTGCGGAGACGCGGCCCGTGATCCGTCACCCCGTGGCGTGGGGCGCGTGGACGATCGCGGCGCTCGCCGCCGCCTTCATCGACCGCAATCCCTACGTGCAGGCATTGCTGCTCCTCGCGGTGATCAATGTCTATCTGCCAAATCGGGGACGGCGTCAGGCCACGTGGAAGTTCGGGCTGGCACTCGCC
>DASPYG010000165.1:0-23479 GCA_035636885.1 Candidatus Nitrosopolaris sp. | reverse complement strand
CGAGCTGGCGGAAGGGAGCATGAAGCAGCCGCAGATCCAGGTCACGAGCTCGGTGGAAACTCTGCTCGGCCTTGTCGGCGCGCCGGCGGCGGAGATGGAGTTCGCGCTCCCGATCTCATCCAAGACGGTGGAGCGATTCGCATGCGACTGCGGCGTGACCCGCGTCCTGCTCGGCTCCGAATCGACGGTTATCGACGTTGGGCGCTCCAAGCGAACTGTGTCGGGTCCGGCGCGCCGAGCGCTAGATGCCCGCGACGGCCACTGCCGGTGGCCAGGTTGCGATCGGCCGGCGAAACGGAGCGCGGCGCACCACCTGATGCACTGGATCTATGGTGGCTCGACCAACCTCGACAACCTGATTCTTTTGTGTGTCATCGGCATCACTGGATGGCCCATGAGGGTGGTTGGCAGATCGTGCGCAGCGACGACGGGCCGCATGCTGACCATCCCGCCGGTCACCGAATTCCAGCGGCTCGCGCGCGGGCCGGATTAGTCGCCAATCTAAACTGACACGATGGCCAAGCTCCTCGGGCTGCGCTGCCGCGAGTGCGGGACGGAGTACGAGCTCCAGGCGACCCACGTCTGCGAGATGTGTTTTGGGCCGCTCGATGTTGTCTACGACCAGGCGGCCTTGAAGAAAAAGGTCTCCCGCCAGCGCATCGAGCAGGGCCCCGCGTCGATGTGGCGTTATCGAGACCTGCTCCCGATCGAGGATGAAACCCCGGTGGTCAGCCTGGGCGAAGGGTTCACGCCGCTCGTCAAGGCCGACCGCCTGGGCGCCGAGCTGGGTCTCCGCAACCTCTACCTGAAGAACGACAGCATGAACCCGACCAACTCCTTCAAAGATCGGGTCGTATCGGTCGCGATCAGCTGGGCACGGGCTAACGGGTTCGAGACCATCGCATGCGCTTCGACGGGCAACCTGGCCAACGCGGTCGCCGCATACGCCGCGCGCGCCGGCCTTGAGTGTTTCGTTTTCATCCCGGTCGACCTCGAGCCGGCCAAAGTCGTGAGCATCAGCGTCTTCGACCCCAACGTCGTTGCGGTCCGAGGCAACTACGACGAGGTCAACCGGCTCTGCAGCCAGCTTCTGGAGTCCACGCCGTGGGCCTTCTGCAACATCAACATCAGGCCCTTTTATGCCGAGGGCTCCAAGACCCTCACCTTCGAAACGGTCGAGCAGCTGGGCTGGAGGCTACCCGACGAAATCATCATCCCGATCGCCAGCGGCTGCCAGTTCGTGCGCCACCGCCAGGCGATTCGCGAGCTCATCGAGTACGGGCTCGTGCGCGACGAACGTGTTCCAGCGCTGACCGGGGCCCAGGCGCTCGGCTGCGCGCCGGTCTACAACGCCTTCAAGTCCGACACGCCCGAACGGGTGCTGCCGGTGAAGCCCAACACCATCGCCCGCTCGATTGCGATCGGCAACCCCTCCGACGGCATCTACGTCAACCGCGTCGCGCGCGAGACCGGCGGGGTCGTCGAGGCGGTGACCGAGGATGAGATCGTGGCCGCCATGAGGCTGCTAGCACGCACCGAAGGCATCTTCACCGAGACCGCCGGCGGCGTCACCATCGGGGTGCTTGCCAAGCTGGCCCGCGCCGGGCGTTGGAAGGGTGACGAGGTCGTTGTCGCCTACGTCACCGGGCATGGCCTCAAGACGGCTGACGTGCTGGCTTCAGTCGACGGCCACGCGCGCAGGGTCGAAATAGAACCGAGCCTGAAATCGTTTCGCGAGAAGGTGAATATTTAGGGATGCCCCAATTCCGTATCCCAGGACCCCTCCGACGCTTGTCTGACGGCGAGACGACGGTGAAGGTCGAGGCCGGCGACCTCGGCTCGGCGATCGACGCCCTCGACCGCCGCTACCCCGGCTTCAAGGACCGCCTCCTCGACGACAAGGGTCAGCTCCGCCAGTTCGTGAACGTCTACCTCAATGACGAGGACGTACGGCTCGGTGCCGGGCTGGAGGCCAAGGTCTCCGAGAGGGACGAGATCTCGATCGTGCCGGCGGTCGCCGGCGGCTAGCTAGCCCGCCAACTTAGACTTCGCCGCATGGCGAGGCGCCGTCTCAAGTTGATCTTCGGCACCGACCTGGTGAAAGAGCCGGTCATCTATCAGCTCGGCCGGAAATTCGAGATCGTGACCAACATCCGGCGGGCCGATGTCACTGGTGACGCGGGCTGGGTCCTGCTCGAGGTCACCGGCGAGCCGGACGAGCTCGACAAAGGCGTCGAATATCTCGAATCCCGTGGCGTCAGGGTCGAGCCGGCAGAAGGCGACCTCGTCGGCTAGCGCTCAGATATGACCGAGAGCGTCGATGTCGCAGTTGTCGGCGGCGGCCAGGCGGGCCTTGCCACGAGCTGGCATCTGACCCAGGCGGGGGTCGACCATGTCGTCCTCGAGGCGGAGCGCATCGCCGACACCTGGCGCAACCGCCGCTGGGATTCGTTCTGCCTGGTCACCCCCAACTGGTCGGTCAAGCTCCCCGGCGCCGCCTACGCCGGTGATGAACCTGATGGCTTCATGACGCTCGCCGAGCTGATCGATTTCTTCGAGGCCTGGGCGGCGTCCTTCAAGCCGCCTGTTCGGGAGGGCTGTCGCGTGTCCACCGCGGATGCAGACTCGGGCGGCAGGTTCGTGTTGAGGGTAGGCGATCGCCCGATACGCGCGAGCTCGGTGGTGGTCGCATCAGGTTCGTACCAGAAGGCGCATCGCCCAACAGGAGCCGACACGCTCCCCAGCGCGGTCCACCAGCTTCTCGCCGAGGACTACCGCAACCCGGGCGCCCTGCCGCCCGGAAACGTCTTGATAGTCGGCAGCGGCCAAACCGGCTGCCAGATTGCGGAAGAGCTGCACGGTGCAGGACGGAGGGTGTTCCTTGCGTCCGGTCGGTGCCCGTGGATCCCGCGCCGGCTCGCTGGCCACGACCTGGTCTGGTGGATGATCGAGTCAGGCTTCATGGATCGCACGCCGGACAAGCTTCCCTCACCTCCTGCTCGCCTGGTCGGGAACCCGCAGGCGAGCGGCCACGCAGGCGGTCACGACCTTCATTTCCGCACGCTGCATGACCTCGGCGTCGAGCTGCTTGGCCGCTACCTGGGCTCGGACGGCTCAACCATTCACTTCGCCAACGACCTCGCTGCCAGCGTGGACTTTGGCGACGCGCGCTGGGGCGATGTGAGGGGCTATATCGATGCCTATTGCTCGAAGACCGGAACGCCCCGGCCGGAGTACCACCTTCCGCCTCCGATGCGGATCAAGACCCGCGCGGCGCTCGATGTTGCGCGTGACGGAGTCGGTACGGTCATCTGGACGAGCGGTTATCGACCCGAATACGGCTGGGTGAGGTTTCCCGTTTTCGACGATATGGGCTTTCCGATCCAGACCGATGGAGCGACCGCTGTCCCGGGACTCTACTTTGTAGGAGTGCACTGGCTCAGGAAGACCAAGTCGTCGATTCTTTATGGCGTCGGTGAGGACGCCGAAGTCGTGACCAGGCAGATCGCGGGGAAGCGCACGTGAGAATTGCGGTTGCGATGTCGGGTGGCGTCGACTCGTCGGTTGCCGCGGCTCTGCTCCAGGCTCAAGGGCACGAGGTCGTCGGGGTCACCCTGCAGCAATGGCCCCGCGACGACGGCGAAGAATCCGCCAGACACGGCGGGTGCTGCTCGCTCTCGGCGGTCGAGGATGCGCGCAGAGTCGCGAACCTGCTGGATATTCCTTACTACTGCTGGAACCTGGAGGCGGAGTTCGGCGAGCGCGTCATCGAGCCGTTTCATCGCGACTACCTCGAGGGCAGGACCCCGAACCCGTGCGTCCGCTGCAATGCGTTCGTGCGCTTCGACCTCATGCTCTCGCGAGTCGTCGAGCTCGGTTTCGACAAGCTCGCCACCGGTCACTACGCGCGCATTCTCGACGGAGCTGATGGACTGGAGCTGCATACCGCCATCGATCCCTCAAAAGACCAGTCGTACATGCTCTACCACCTCGATCGCGAGAGGCTGGGCCGAATCGTGTTTCCGCTCGGCGGCATGACCAAGCACGAGGTCCGCGAGCATGCGCACGAGTTCGGCCTGCCCGTGGCAGACAAGGCCGAGAGCCAGGAGATCTGCTTTGTTCCCCGCGGGGAGACGGCGAGGTATCTGTCCAGGCGGCTGCCCGTGCGAGCAGGAGCGGTGGTCGATTCCAGCGGCCGAGAGCTCGGCAGCCACCAGGGCACCCCGCTGTACACGGTCGGCCAGCGAAGCGGGTTCGGAGACTTGCGCGAAACAGGACCCTGGTACGTGATCAAGATCGACGCGCCGTCCAATCGGCTCGTTGTGGGGCGCAAAGATGAGCTCGAGGTGCGTGACGTCCCATTGCGCGACGTGAGCTTCATCGACGGCGCTGCCGATGAGCCGGTGCGATGCCAGGCGCGCCTGCGGTACCACGCCGCGCCGATCCCGGCCACGTACGCTGGGGGACGCCTGCGGCTCGACGAGCCTTTTCTCGGCGCCGCGCCCGGCCAGGCCGCGGTCCTCTACTCGGGGAGCAGGGTGCTCGGCGGCGGCACGATCGCGGGCTAGGGAGCGGTAACCAGGCCCTCCTGGTAGAACCGCGCCGGATGGCGCAGCCCGTGGTTGCGTTCGTATTCGGACCACGCGGCGTCGTACAAGGCCATGCCATGCGCACGGATGTCATCCGCGGCGGCCACGGAGACGCCGGCCGCTCGCAGCCGCTTGGCCAGCGAACCAAGAGCAAATTCCCGCAGCTCGACACCGTTGACGCGAAGGGGCGGCGGCACCGTCCGCGGGTCCTCGATCGGAAGCCGGCGGTCGGGCGAAACCGCCGTTCTCACCGCCGGCTCGAGGAGGTCGAGAACCTTGAGCGTCACGACACGTGCCATCTCGGGCTCATTGGCGATGCGGCGACGCAGCGCCAGCACGCCAAAGCCGATGTGCCTCGACTCGTCTCGAGCAACCGCCGTGAAGCCGGCGACGAATCCCGGCATCATGCCAACGTTCCGAAGCGTCCGCAGCAGGCTCCGTTGACCCGTGATGGCCAGATATCCCTCGATGATCAGGTGGTAGGTCACGACTCCTTCCACCCAGGCGCGCTCGTTACGCGGCTCGCGGCGGACCAGGTCCATCGCGTCGATGAGCTGGTGGTCGAAGATCTTTCGGAAGCCTTCGGTTGCACGCGGGTTGAGGGCGCCGAGCGCGGAGTGCAGGCCTCCGCCTACCCCGAGGACCTCCTCGAAGAAGCGCTGAAAGAACACCGTATGCCGCGCCTCATCCGCTATCTGCGTAGCCAGGAAGATCCGCTCGTCCTCTTCAGCCGCGGCATGAAGGAGTGGAGCCAGCGTGTCCGTCACGGCCTGCTCTCCGATGAAGAAGAGCGTCATGGTGTGCTGCATCACCTGCCGCACATTGATCGGGAGGTTCTGCCAATGCTGAACGTCTGTGGAGAAATCCAGGTCGGAGACGGCCCATTGCTGGCGCTCCCATCGGCGGTAAAGCGAGGCCGAATCGACCTCCGGCTCGAGGAGGTGATCCATCTGCGTCACGACGTCTTCGATGCTCACGTCGACGAGGTCCCGTAGAGGCGCTTCCTCAACTCGCCGAACAGCGTCGAGCACCGAATCAGCGCCCATGGAGATCGGCGGTTAGTGTAGTCCCGCGTTGAGCCTGCCGCCGCCCGCCGACCTCGCCATCGCGGTCCTGCGCTGGCTGGAATATGCGGGGCTCCTCGGGTTCATCGGCGTCGTCGTGGTACGGCGGCTGGCCGGCGTGCAGCCGCAGATCAGGTGGGCGCGGCCCTCTATGGAGCCGGCCCTTGCGGCCGCATTCACGGGTGGCATGTTGGTGCTCGGGGCGGATTGGTTGCGTGTCGGGCACCCGAATCCCGCCGTGGTCGTCCGTGTTGCGGCCGAGGGCATCGCTCTGGGTTCTTGCATCTTCCTCCGGCGCTGGGCGGTGCCGCCAGCGCTCCTGGCTGTATTGGCCCTGCCGTTCGCCGGCCATGCCGCCGCAGTGGAGCCCGCGGGCGGTGCGATTTTCACGGACGCCGTGCATGTCCTCTCCGCGGGCATGTGGGGAGGCGGAATCCTCGTCCTGGCCACCCTGCGCCCACCAGAGGGGTGGGGAGTGGGCGAGGGCCGGGCCATGCTCGAGCGCTTCGGCCGTGTCGCCTTCCTCGCATTCGCCATCACGGCGCTGACCGGCGTGCTGCGCGCAGCCGCGGTGGTGGCTGACGTCAGCAGCTTGTGGACGTCGTCGTATGGCGTCGTCCTGGTGGCAAAGACAGTCGGAGTTCTGGTCATGGTCGCGATATCCGTGCTCGGCTGGAGGCGTGGACCGCGCTACGCTCGACTGGACGGCCTGCTTGTGCTTCTCGTCCTGGCCGCCACCGCCCTATTGGCGGCTTATCCCATGCCTCTGTATCCGCAGTCGATTCAGCTCGTCACTCACTGATTCCAGGCTTAGACTTGCCTCATGGCCACCGTGCGGGAGGTCATGAACGAGTCGCTCTTCACCGTCAGTCCTTCGACAACCGTCGGCGAAGCGGTTGCGCTGATGGCGCAGCACCGGGTGGGCTCGATGCTGGTGATGGAGGGCACTAAGCTCGACGGCATCTTCACCGAGCGCGACACCGTCCGCGCCATCTCGCATTCCCATGACGCACCATCACACGCCGTTTCGTCATGGATGACGCGCGAGCCGGTGACAGTGGGGCCTGATGTTCAGGTCGAAGACGCACTCAAGACGATGCTCGACAGGGGCTTCCGGCATCTGCCGGTGGTCAAGGATGGCGACGTCATCGGCATCGTCTCGATCCGAGACCTCGCTGGATAGCGTGCGCTCTTCGACGTTGTAGCTCCCCACCCGGCCGGCGCGCTTCGCGAGCGGGCCGACCTCCCCGCGAAGCTGGGAGGCGAGTTAAACTGAGCGACCCCCATCCCTCCGGTTGTTCCGCGCGCCAAAAAACCGCGCGCAGGTAGGTCGAATCCTTGGGTCTCCTGGCGCTGAAGCGCTACCTCCCGTACCTGCGGCCATATCTCGGGCTGGTCGTGGTCTTCGGTGTGGCTCAGCTCGGCAGCCTCGCCGCTGCGGCTTCGATCCCGAAGGTGATCCAGGTCATCTTCGACGGGCCGATCTCACATCACCGCCTGGGCCAGCTGCTGCCCATGGCGGGCCTGCTCGTTCTCATCGGCCTGCTCGAGTTCGCCTTCATCTATCTTCGGCGCAACTACTCGGGCATCGTCTCGCTGCGCATGGAGACGGATCTGCGCAACGACTTCTACGCCCACCTGCAGAACCTGCAGGTTTCTTTTCACGACAACTGGCAGTCGGGGCAGCTCCTATCCCGGGCGATCTCCGACATCGCAACTGTGCGCCGCTTCGTCAGCTTCGGCCTGATCTGGTTCTTGCAGACGTTCGTGACGTTCGCCGTCGTCTTCGTGCTGATGCTCAGCCTCGACTGGGTGCTCGCGCTCGTGGTCGTCGCCTGCATGCTGCCGATCGCCTACTTCAGCAAGAGGTTCCAGGACAGGTACCGGGTCATCGCCCGGCGACTGCAGGACCAGCAGGGCGACCTCACCACGATCATCGAAGAGATGGCGACCGGCGTTCGCATCATCAAGGCCTTCGGACGCATGCCGCTCATGCAGAAGCGTTTTGAGGACCAGGGCCGGCTGCTGCGCACCACGAGCCTGGAGGGGATCAGCGCCCGCTCGCGGCTGTGGACCCAGCTCAACTTCTTGCCCAACCTCTCGCTGGTGGCCGTGCTGTTGCTAGGCGGATTCAACGTCGTCCAGGGCCACCTGACGATCGGCGGCCTGGTCGCCTTCATGAACTATGTCTTCATGCTCACATGGCCGATGGACGCGATCGGTTGGGTGCTGTCGATGAGCGAGGAATGCCGCACCGCATCGGAGCGCCTCAACGAGGTCCTCGATTCGCGGCCCGAGATCGCCGACCGGTCCGGCGCCCGCTCGCTCGAGCGGTGCACAGGGCGCCTCGAGTTTCGCGGCGTCGGCTTCAAGTACCCGAAGTCCGACGAATGGATCCTTCGCGACCTGAACCTGGCCATCGAGCCCGGAGAGACCGTCGGCATCGTCGGCCGCACCGGGAGTGGGAAGACTACGCTCGCCTACCTGCTGCCGCGGCTCTACGACGTCGCCGAGGGCCAGGTCCTGGTCGACGGCATCGACGTGCGCGACCTCCAGCTTCGCTCGCTTCGCACCCACATCGGGGTCGCCTTCGAGGACCCCATCCTGTTCTCGGCCTCGGTCCATGAGAACCTCGTCATGGGCAGGCCGATCGTCTCCGACGAAGAGCTCAAGCGTGCCGTCGACGTAGCGCAGGCCGGGTTCGTCTGGGATCTGCCATGGGGGTTGGAGACTCGGGTCGGCGAGCAGGGCTACACGCTGTCCGGAGGCCAGCGGCAGCGACTCGCACTCGCCCGCGCCGTGCTGGGGAGCCCGCCGGTACTCGTGTTGGACGACCCACTCTCCTCGGTGGACGTTCATACCGAGGCAGTCATCGAGGAGGCGCTCGCCCGGGTGCTCGACGGCGTGACCGCCCTCCTGGTCGTGCACCGGCCCTCGACGCTCGCGCTCGCGGATCGGGTGGCCCTGGTCGATGGCGGCTCGGTCGTCGCCATCGGCGCCCACACCGACCTGTTGAAGTCCAACGACCTGTACCGCGCCTTGCTGTCGCAGGAGTACGAGGCCTCAAGGATGCAGACCGCTTGAGTGCAATGAGCCCCGCGGATCGCTGGCGAGGAGTCGCGTCAGAAGAGGTCGACGAGTTCTCGCCGAGCGTGGCCGGACTGCTGCGCAGGCGCAGCCGGCGGCTGCTCGGGAACCTCGCGCGTCCTTACCGCACGGAGCTCGCGCTCTCAGCGGTCCTGATCCTGATCCGCTCGGCCGCGTATCTGGCCCTGCCGTACCTGGTTGGTCTCGGCATCGACCGAGGCATCCGTCCGGGCCATACCGGCAACCTGCGGACGCTTGCGCTCATCGTGGGCGCCTTGCTGCTTGCACTTGTAATCAACGCGGCCGCCAACTACCTCTTCCTCCGCCTTTCAGGCCGCATCGGCGCCGACATCCTGTTCGACCTGCGCCGCGCGCTGTTTGGGCATGTGCAGGAGCTGTCGCTCTCGTTTTACGAGCGCTACACGTCCGGCCGAATCATCTCGCGCCTCACCTCCGACATCGACGCGCTCAACGAGCTTCTCGCGACCGGCCTGACGTCTGTGATCACGTCCCTGATCTCGGTGGTGGCGATCAGCGTCATCCTCATCCACCTCGCCGCCCGCCTCGGCATGGTGACGCTTGTCGCGATGCCGCTCGTGCTCGGGCTCACCTACTGGTTTCGCAGCAACTCGGCGCGCTCATACCGCGCGGTGCGGCGCGCGATCGTGCTGGTGATCGTGCATTACGTCGAGTCCCTCGGCGGGATCCGGGCCGTCCATGCGTTTCGGCGCGAGCCGCGCAACCAGCTCATTTTCGAGGACGTGAACGGACGCTACCGGGACGCCAACATCTGGTCGAACCGCCTGGCATCGACGTTCGGTCCTGGCATCACGCTGCTCGGCCGCTTGACCACGGCCTCAGTGCTGCTGTTCGGCGGCTACCTGGTGGTGCAGGGCCAGCTCACCCTGGGTGTGCTCACAGCGTTCGTCTTGTACCTGAGGCAGTTCTTCGAGCCGATGCAGGACCTGTCGCAGTTCTACAACGTCTTTCAGGCGGCCGGTGCGGCTCTCGAGAAGCTGGCCGGCGTGATCGAGGAGGCGCCTACGGTGCCTGAGCCGGCGAGTCCGGTGCGCATGGGCCCAATCAAAGGCACCGTTGCTTTCGAAGGGGTCACGTTCGCCTACCGCGACAACGCCGTCCTCCACGACATCGACATCGAGATCCCCGCGGGTCAGATCGTCGCCCTGGTCGGCGAGACCGGCGCCGGCAAGACCACGATGGCGCGCCTGATGGCCAGGTTCTATGACCCGACGGCCGGGCGGGTCACCCTGGACGGCGTCGATCTGCGCTCGATCGCGACCGAGGATCTACGCCGGGCCGTGGTGATGGTCACGCAGGAGAGCTTCCTGTTTTCGGGCAACGTCGGCGACAACCTTCGATTCGGGCGGCCGCAGGCGAGCGCCGCCGAGATGGAGGAGGCCGCGCGCGCCATCGGGGCCCACGACTTCATCAGCGCGCTGCCCAACGGGTATGAGACCGACGTGCGCCGGCGCGGCGTGCGGCTGTCGTCAGGCCAACGCCAGCTCGTCGCGTTCGCGCGCGCGTTCCTGGCTGATCCCCAGGTGCTCATCCTCGACGAGGCCACCTCCTCGCTTGACCTCCCGTCGGAGCGCCTGGTACAACGGGCCCTGCGCACCCTTCTGCGCGACCGTACCGCGGTGATCATCGCCCACCGCCTGTCGACGGTCGAGATCGCCGACCGAGTGCTGGTGATCGATGGTGGGCGCGTCGTCGAGGACGGGGCCCCTGCCGACCTGCGCGAGCGCAGCGGCGGATATGGGTCGCTGCACCGCCAGTGGGTCGAGTCCCTGGCCTGATTCGCTCGTCTGCGATACTGCCCTCGTGGCCCCACTTTCGAGGCGGTTGCGCAGGATCGAAGAACCGCGGATGGCCGCGATCGGGCTGGCCGTGGTTTGGCTCGTGGTCCTGGCGGCGTACGGATATGCGCTGGCGATCTCCCCAACGACCTCCGGAGGCGCGCTGGCCGCAGCCGCTGTGGTCGGAATCGCCGCCACCGGGCTCCTGTATGCTTGGCGCGCTGTCACCGGCGCCTCGGTCGAGTAGCCGGCAAGGACCACTCTTTCCAACCACGGAGTGCGGATGGACTCCCTCCACGCGATCGGCTTCTACGTGTCCGCTGCACTGGCTGGCGCGGGCGGCATCGCCGTCGCCCTTCTGAACGGCCAATCGCGTCGCGGCACGGCGCTCGCGCTGACCGGGCTCGGCGTGGCAGGTATCTACGCGTCCCTGTCCGCGGGATTTGCGGCGGTGGTTGTCCTGCTCGCATACATCGCTGGCGCGCTGCTCATCGCGCGACCTGATTACAGGACGGTCGAGCAGGCGGCGGGCGCGATCTGGCGCCAGGTCGGCGCGGTCGGCGCCGCTCTCCTGTTCATCGGCCTGGCTTATGCGGCGTTTCGCGGCCAGTTCGCGCACGCGACCTTCTACGGCGGCCCGTTTGGCGCCGTTTCCGTCGGGCGTCTGCTGTTCGCGCATGACGGCGTCGCCACCGATGCCATCGCCGGGCTCGTGCTGGTGGCGCTGGTCGGCGCGGCCCTGGCATGGCGCCGCGAGCGGCCGCGAGACGAAAGAGAGACCCGACGGTGACGGTCACGCTGGTCTCGGTGCTGTTCGTCTCCGCGGCGTTGACCGCGCTCGGCGCGTTCATCGCGGCCTGGAGACGTGACCTCACGACCGCGCTGACCGGGCTTCCGGTGATGTTCGCCGGAGCGGGAACCGCGTTTGTGGGCGTCGCCCGCTTCGGCGCGGCATCTGGCGCTCCGCTTCTCGGACAGGAGATGGCCGTGGTGCTCGCCATCGCGGCGCTCGCGGCGGTCGCCCTCGGCGTTGGGCTGGCGGGCCGGGAGAGCCCTCGCTGAGCCTGCTCGTCGCCATCGGCGACATCTTCACGGCAGCGTCTGGTGCGGCCTCCGGTTCGCGCCCGGCGGCGGCGGGCGGCTTCCACTTCGACCCGTCAACGACCCTCGGCTGGGCGGTGCCGCTCATGGTGCTGGTGCCGCTCCTCGCATTCGTGCTCGCCGCGACCAGCGTGCGCACGCGGCGCTCGGCCGCGAACATGGGCATGTTCGGCGCGGTGGCCACATTCGCGCTCACGCTGCTGGTTGCCTGGGGTATGACGCGACGGTCGACGCCATTCCAGGTCAGCTATCCATACGTGAACATCCCCGTCGCGTTCACCGGCGCCACCAATTTCCAGGGCTTCGGCATCGACATCGTGATCCGGGTCGATCGCCTCACAGTGCTCGCGCTGCTCGTGGTCGAGCTGTGCGTCATCGGCGCCCTGTCATGGCATCGCGTGATGGGACGCGTCGAGCCGGGCGGGCCAAGGTTCTACGCGCTGGTGAGCACGCTGCTGTTCGGCGCCATCGGCGCGCTGGTCAGCTATGACCTCGCGGAGCTGTTCGCCTTCTGGGGATTGGCCGGCGCTGCGACTTACCTCATGCTCGCCCATCGGTGGGGCTCGGTCGAGGCTTCGCGCAGCGGCCGTATCGCGCTTGCATTGCCTTTCGTCTTCGACCTCAGCCTTCTGTGCGGGATCGCCGTCATCTATTCGCACTACGGCGTGCAGAGCATCAGCAGCCTGGTGCCGATCCTCCACAACACACTCGGCGTTGGGGCGAAGACATGGACGACCGCGGCCATCCTTCTATTCGTCGGCGTGGCCGGCCGGCTTGGGCTGTGGCCGCTCCACATGTGGCTGACGCGCACCGCGCCCACAGCGCCGCCCGCGGCGAGCGCAATCGTTCAGTCCTTGTGGTCGGTCGTGGCCATCGTCGTCCTGTACCGGATCATGCCGGTCATCGCCGCGGCGGACACCCAGACGCTTCGCAATCTCGTGTATGCAAGCGCCGTGGCCGCCATGGCCGCGCCGCTGCTGGCTCTGTTCGGGAACGAGCCGCGCCGGGCGATAGTGCTGGCCGGGTCGGGTGTTGCGGCCATCGGGGCCGCCCTGGTACTCCACGCCTACGAGACATCGGCGACCACCTTTGCGCTGTTCGGTGTCCTCTGTGTGCTGGCGGCGGCTCCGGCGCGGGCCGCGGCGGCGCTGACGACATCAGCGATCGTCGCCGCGATGCGCACCAGCGACCTGGGGGAGATGGGCGACGGTTGGCGTCGGATGAGGGTGACGACCACGGCGCTGTTCTTGTCGAGCATCGTCATCGTCCTCGCCGCCGCATTCGCATTGCCCTTTACCGCGAATTCCCGCTCTCGTTTCGCCCTTGCGCTGGGCGAGGCGGTCCTGCTGGTCTCGATCGCGGCCATCCGCGTGGCCATCGCCGTCGCGATCGGCCCGCTGCGCCGGCGCAGAGCATTCGAGCCGGATCGCGTGCGTGACGCACCGCGGGCATCCCAGGGCTGGCCGTACTGGCTGACCCTTGCGGGCGCCGTGCTCCTGGTGGCCACGCTATTCCCGAGCTGGGTCGGCTACCTCGACAACCAGCCGCATAGGGCCGGAGCCCCCGCCGCAGTCGGCCTGTGGGCAGGGGTGGTCGCTATCGGAATCGTGCTCACGGCGTTCGCATACGGCTCCGACAAGGACGGGGCTCTTCGCGCCTCGGCGGCGCTGGGTTACCTCTTGTACCGGTGGCTGGGCCGAGCCTCTGCGGCGGGGTCGCGCTTCATCTGGGAGCCGATCGCCGCGATCACAGAGCGGGTGTACGAATGGATCCCTGAGGGTGACGGAAGCCTGGCTCAGGCGGCCGCCGCCTCTGGCCGCCTCGCGCTTGCCGCGGCGCGTGCGCCCGCCGTTCCCTTGCTGGTAGTCATAGCCGCACTGCTCGCCCTCGCGGTCGGCCTGGCCACGCCGGAGCTGCTCAGATGATGCTCGCCGGGATCGCTGCCGCAACTCCGACCCCCGTCAGCGTGCCAGGCGCTGGCATCTTCACCTCACCCCTCATCCTCAGCCTTTCGATCTGGGTGCCGGTCGCCGTCGCCATATTCATGAACACGATCCCCAACCCGCGCGGCCGCTACGACACGCTGATGAAGCAGATCGCGTTCTTCACGAACTTCGGCATCCTTTTCGTCCTCTTCATCGCCTACAACCAGTTCGAGACCTTCCTCCCAACCGCACAGTACGAGGAGAAGCTGCCCTGGCTGCCGGCCATCGGTGTGACATATCACCTCGGTGTTGACGGCCCGAGCATGACGATGATGATGCTGTCGGGTCTCATCGGCATCACTTCGGTGCTCGCCTCATGGGGCATACGCGAACGGGTGCGGTCCTACTTCACCTTACTTCTGCTCACGCAGGCAGCGGTCAACGGCGCCATCGCAGCACACGACATGTTCGTCCTGCTTCTGTTCTGGGGGGCTGCGACGATCCCTGTAGCCCTGCTGATCTTTGGGTGGGGTGGACCTCGACGTGAGGCGGCGGCCTGGCGGCTCGTGGGGTACTGGGGCATCGGTACGGCCGCACTGCTCGTCGCGATCATGACCATGTACGCCGCGAGCGGGGGGAGCAGCTTCGACATGGATGTGCTGCTCAAGTCCGCGCTCACGCCTCGGGTGCAGCTCGCCGCGGGCGTGGCATTGATAGTCGCAGCCGCGACCAGGCTGCCACTTTTTCCGCTGCATGGGTGGGTCCGCGACGTGTATTCGGAGGCGCCCCTTGGCGTATCCGTCATCGTCGCCGGAACCGCGTCCCGCCTGGGCGGATATCTGCTCCTCCGCGGGCTCGTGGCGGCCCAACCCGATGCGGCCCGACTTCTATCGCCCTTACTGGCGGCGCTCGCCGCCGTGACGATCGTGTACGCGGCCATCGTGGCTCTTCGATCTGTCGACCTGCGATGGGCCGCGGCTCATCTCGCGATGGTGCCAGGCGGGATGACGGTCATGGGCCTGGCCGCCCTGACCCCACTGTCCATCGCGGGCAGTGTTTTGTCGACCTTTACGGGCGGCCTGGCTGCGGCGCTCATCGTGGCCGCCGCGTGGGTGCTCACGGATCGGGCGCAGACGCGGAGCCTTACGGTGCTCAGCGGGTTGGCTCCCCGTATGCCCGTCATCACGTGGCTGCTGGTGCTGGGCGCGCTGGGATTGCTGGGCGTGCCTCTGCTGGCTTCTTTCCCAGCGGAGACCATGATCTTTTTCGGGTCGTTCAGAACGCAGCCCGTCGGCGCATTCGCCGTCGCGGTTGGACTTGTCCTCACGGCCGTCGCGCTGGCGGTCCTCGCGCACCGCGTCCTGTTTGGACAACCGAACCCCGACGCGCCGGCTGTGTCCGACGCTTCACTGGGCGAGACCTGGTACCTCGGGCTGCTGGCGGGAGGCTTGCTCTGGGTGGGACTGTTTCCCGGCGGGCCCAAGCTGCCTGGAACCGAGCTGCCCATTTTCGATCCCGGGTTCATGAACGTCCTGTCGGCGGGAATCACGGACATCGCGTCACCGTACGTCCCGCCGGCGCCGACGGCTGCGCAATGAAGAACTTCGTCCTCGTACCCGAAGCCCTGGTCGTAGCGGGCGCATTGATGCTCTTGCTGGCGGGGCGAACGCGAGGTAGATCGCGCCCGTGGTTTCCGAGCGCGGCCGCCGGGCTTGCGCTCGTGGCCCTGGTGGTGGAGCTTTGGGTGGGCGCCACCCTGGCGACGTTCTTTGGCGGGGCGGTCGTTCAGGACCGGTTTGCCCTTTTCGCGAAGGCGGCCGTGCTGCTCGCAGCTGCCCTCGCGATCGCGGTCACGGATTGGACGGACGAGAACGCGCCGGCGGCGGGGATGGCCATGATCCTGCTCGCCGCGTTCGGCGCGATGGTGATCGCATCGGCAGGCGACTTCGTCGGGCTGTGGGCCGGGCTCGAGGTTGCTGCCGCTGCCGGCGTGGTCCTCGTATCCCTGCGCCGCTCAGACCTCGGCCTTCGGCTGCTCGTCGCGGGCGGCGTCGCCAGCGCGCTCTTGCTCATCGGCCTTGCGTTCCTTTACGCAAACACCGGCGCGGCGGATCTTCAAGCGGTGCGCCAGGCCGCCGCTTCGACAGCCACGACGCTGCCCTTCAGCATCCCGGTGCTGCTCCTGCTCGGTGGGTTGGCGGTGCGGGCAGGCCTGCCGCCGCTTCAGTTCGTGCGGGTGCCCGTAGGTCTTGGGGCATCGCCGCTGGGGGCGGGAATCGTCATCGGGCTCGTTGCTGCCGCAGCACTGACGGTGGCCGTCAAGATGGCAGCGTCCCTGATGACGGTGCCCGCGGCCTTCTCTCCTTATCTGATGGTGGCTGCCGCGGTGGCCATGGTGGGGGGCGGCGCTACAGCGCTCGCCACCAGGTCGCCGCGGGCTCGGCTCGCGTATCTCGCCGCAGGCCAGGTGGGTTGGATCGCTGCCGGCCTCGCAACGCACTACCGCTCTGGCCTTGGGGCGTCGGTCTTCCTGCTCGGCGCGTTTGCCATCGCCGCCACGGCCGGCCCAGCCGTGATGGCTGGAGCCGACGTCGGCGAGTTCGCGCTCGCGGGCATAGGCTTGCTGCGGCCGGCGCGGGCGGCCGCCATCGCTCTCGTCTTCCTGTCGCTTGCCGGCGCGCCCCCGCTGGCTGGATTCTTCGGTGAGTTCGCCGTCGCCGCGTCGCTGGCCCAGAGTGGCAACCTGTGGCTGCTAGCGGTTGGTGTTCTGGGCGCCGTGATGAGCGTGGCCGCGGCAGTCGGAACCCTGCGCGCCATCTACTTGCAGAATCCCCCGGACGAGGGCCGCCGCGCTGCCGGCGCGCGGCTGCCGGTGCTGACGCGCCTGTCGACATACGGCGCTATTGCCCTGTCCGCGGTGATCGCGGGCTACGGCGTCTTCGCCAACCCAATAGTCAGCCTGGCCGACCAGGCCTCCAAAGCTCTGCTCCGCTGACCCCCTGCTAGACTCGCGCCAAGCGTCGCAGCTCTCGTCACACCAAACGTCCTGGAGGTCGTTCCCCTGGCGGGCACACACCGTCGACGGCGCGCCGGTAGGCGCACCGCGTCAGCAGGTTCGCTGAAGCAGAGGAGCCGATCGCGTGCGCGCGCCAGGCGCGGCGGCCGGCACGTGTCCAGGGGTTGGCTCGCGCGCACCGCGCTGGTGGCGATGATCGCAATCTGCGCCGTCGGCCTCGTGGGCACGGTGACCGCGATCGGGATGGTCGACTACTTTGCCGGCGACCTGCCCACCATCGAACAGCTGCAGACGTCGAAGCTGACGCAGACCAGCCGCATCCTCGATCGCAATGGCAAGCTGATCGAGGCGCTGTATCACCAGAACCGGACCGTGGTTCCGCTGAACAAGATCAGCATCAAGCTGCAGCGCGCCACCATCGACACCGAGGACCGCTCCTTCTACGCCAACTCCGGGGTGGACTACCGGCGCCTCGCCATCGCCATCGCTTATGACCTCACGCATCACTCGGCCACGCTGGGCGGCTCGACCATCACGCAGCAGGTCGTCAAGAACGATGTGCTCGACACACAGGAAGCGCAGTCCAGGACCATCAGCCGAAAGTTTCACGAGCTCGTGCTCGCTGAAGAGATGGAGCGCCGGTACTCGAAAGAGCAGATCCTCGACCTCTACCTGAACAGCATCAATTACGGCAACGGTGCGTACGGCGCCGAGGCAGCGGCCGAAACGTACTTCCAGGTGCACGCCAGCGACCTGAGCTGGGGGCAGGCCAGCTTTCTCGCGGGCCTGCCGCAAGCGCCCGCCGACTATGACCCGTTCGGCACCCCCGAACAGCTCGACGCCGCGAAGGAGCGGTGGCGCCAGGTGCTCGATGGCATGGTGACGGTCGGCGACATCAGCTCGGCCGCTGCAAACGCCGCGCTCAACAGCGACCTGATCGACAAGATGGTCGCGGCCCACAAGGCGCTGCCCAACGCACACAATCCGCTCACCGCGCACTTCGTCGATTACGTTGAGCAGTACATCTCGCAACGCTATGGCACCCGCGCTCTCTATGAAGGCGGGCTCATGGTCTATACGACGCTCGACCTCTCCACACAAGCCTTGGCCGACAAGTGGGTGAAGTCAGGCGTTTCGACGTATGCGCGGCGCGGTGTCAACACCGGCGCGATGCTGGTAATGAATCCGGGCGACGGCGAGATCCTGGCCATGGTCGGAAGCGCCGACTACAACAACGCCGCCATCCGTGGCCAGATCAACCTGACCGGTGTCGACCCTCTGGGGTGGCGCGGCGTGGGCTCGTCTTTCAAGGTGTACACGTACGGGGCAGCGCTGCAGGCGGGGCTCGTCACGCCCGCGAGCCTGCTCAACGACCAGTCGGGCGTGATTGGTGGCCACACCTTCAACGATTGGGATGCGAAGCACGAAGGCTACATCTCGCTCCGTGTGGCGCTGGCGCAGTCGCGCAACCTGCCCGCGCTGTGGACATATCGGCAGGTCGGCGGCGCGCAGGTCACGACATTCCTCCATCAGCTCGGTGTCACCGCGACGATCGAGAACCCCGACGGCGTCGCTACGACGCTGGGTCATGACGCCATCTCGATGGCCGAGCACCTCGCCGCCTACTCGGCTTTCGACAACGGCGGCTATCGTATCTCGCCGCATCCAGTTCTCAAGGTGGTGGACGCCGACGGCACGATCCTCGAGTCCTTCGACCCCAATGCTTCGAGAGTGCAGGTGATCAGCTCCGACCTCGGCTACGTGATGACGGACCTCCTGCGCGGGCCGGTCAAGCTGTACCTCGGAGACCTCGGCCGCCGGCCGGTGGCGGGCAAGTCGGGGACGACCGAGGCCTACACAGGCTCGATCTTCATCGGCTACACGCCCGAGCTTGCGGTGGCCGCCTCGCTCATGCACATCGACGCCGGACCGCTATGCAAGTCGGGCTACGCATACCTGGCCACCAACTTTCCGCCGTCCGGCTGGCAGTGCCCAACCGGCGTGCTCTTCGGCGAGAACGTCGGCACCTCCGTGTGGAAGCCCTTTCTCGAGGCGTACTACTCGAGCCACCCGTGGCCGGCGATGTGGACGCAGCCGGCCGGGGTCGTGACGCGGATGGTCTGCGACTACGACGGCGGCTACATCTCGAGCGGCGGTCATAACGAGATCTTCTTGAAGGGGGTCGGGGAGCCCAACTTCGCCTGTGGAGCCAACCCACCACCCGGCGCTGCGCCGTACCATCCTCCTTCGCCGAGCCCTTCGCCGACGTCTTCTAAAGGCTAGCTTTAGCCTGAGCCGGTGCGCATCACCCGATTTGGGGTTCTTATCTCCGCGACCTACCTCGTGTTGGGCTTGGCCTGGACGCTGGTTGCCAGGCCACCGGGATCAGCTGCTCTGTTCGTCGGCTGGTTCGTCCTGGTCGCAGTGGTGGGCGCGTTCATCCCCGGCCTTGCCAACCAGGTGTCGCTCGCACGTGCGTACCTGGCCGCGCCCGCACTGGCCTATTCGATGGCGCCCGGTAACCTCGGGCCGCTTGCCGTGGTGCTCGCGATCGCCGGCCTGACCGACCTTGTCGACGGCACCATCGCCCGCCGTTTCGACCGGCCTTCAAACCTCGGTGGCGGGCTCGACCCGGTGGTCGACGGCGTGCTGCTCGGAGCGGTGGGGGTCGGTCTGGTGGTCAGTGCGATCATTCCTTTCTGGCTCGCCGCGGTGATCGTGGCGCGGTACCTGCTGCCCGCGGTCGGCGGCGCCGTGCTGATCTCGATGCACCGGCGGCCGGAGCTTCGCCACACAGTGAGCGGGCAGATCTCGACCGCGCTGATCATCGTCCTCGTCGGCGGGATCTGCCTGTTTCGGTTCTTGAACCAGGACGCCTCCAACGTCGTCGCCGGAGCAGAGGTCGCCATCCCGATCGCCACCGTGGCGACGTTCGTGCATCTGGGGTGGGCCGCGACGAGGCGACCGGGGGTGGCCGCATCTGAGGCGGGGTAGCACTTATTCGTGGTCGCGCTATGTGGGCACGGTGCTTCTTTCTCGAGCCGCCGGGCTGAGCTCTGGGGCCGGGTAAACTGATGTTGGTCGCGCTAAGTGGGCGCGGTGCTTCTTTCTCGAGCCGCCGGGCCGAGCTCTGGGGCCGGGTAAACTGATGTTGGTCGCGCTAAGTGGGGTGCTGGCGGTCCCCTGCACCGGCAATCCGCCTTAGCCGGACCGAATTCCCGCGCTGAGGTCAGGTCCTTAGCCTGGCCGCGGCTAACGGTGTTGAAGGTCGGGACCTGCGCAGCCTGGGTCTCCGAACCCCGCCAGGTCCGGAAGGAAGCAGCGGTAAGGAGAGAACCCGGGGGTGCCGCAGTCATTCGGGCCGGAGCTGTGAACCGCGGTGCGAGCTGGGGCACCTCGATCGAAGCGGGGGTGCGCGGCCACTGAATATCGATGCCTGAGTACCAGAGCCTCTACCGAAAGTACCGATCGCAGACGTTCGGCGACCTGGTTGGCCAGGACGCCGCGTCGCGCGCGCTGCAAGGTGCGATCATCGGCGATCGTGTCTCGCACGCGTATCTGTTCAGCGGCAGCCGCGGAACGGGCAAGACCTCGGCCGCTCGCCTGTTGGCCAAGGCGCTGAACTGCTCCGGGCGCAAGCGTGACTCCGCCGAGCCGTGCAACACGTGCCAGTCGTGCCTGGAGAT
Source organism: Candidatus Nitrosopolaris sp. (assembly GCA_035636885.1). Lineage (GTDB taxonomy): Bacteria > Chloroflexota > Dormibacteria > Dormibacterales > Dormibacteraceae > UBA10449. The sequence continues at coordinate 3,194 of DASPYG010000165.1, read as the reverse complement.
GACAGCGGGCTCAGCGCTCGACCTCATCGAGATCGACGCCGCGTCCAACCGCGGAATCGATGAGATTCGCGACCTGCGTGAGAAGGTGAACCTCGCCCCGGCGCTGGGGCCGTTCAAGGTCTACATCATCGACGAGGCCCACATGCTGACCGAGCCGGCTTTCAACGCGCTGCTGAAAACACTCGAAGAGCCGCCGGCGCACGTTGTGTTCGTGCTCTGCACCACCGACGCCCAGAAGATCCCACTGACCGTGATCGGACGCTGCCAGCAGTTCGTGTTTCGCCGTCACAGCGAAGAGCAGATCGTCGCGCGGCTCACGCACATAGCGAAGGCGGAAAACGTGTCGGTCGACCCCGAGGCGATGCAGCTCATCGCGCGCACGGCGCAGGGATCGATGCGCGACGCGGTCGGCCTGCTCGACCAGCTGGTGCCTCTTGCGTCCGGCCCCATCTCTTTGGATGGCGCGCGATCGCTCCTGGGGATCGCGGACCCGCGCCTTCTCGACGAGCTGCTCGACCACGTGCTCGAGGGCCGCGCCGCCGAGGCGCTTGCCGAGCTCAACCGTGTCTATGCAGACGGGGCGGAGCTGAGACAGGTGGTGCGCGGTCTGATGGAGGGCTGCCGCGACCGGCTCGTGGCGGCGCTGTCTCGACATGACCAGGCCGGTGCACGCCGGTTGTCGGCGGTGCTCGACGCGCTTCTTCACCTCGACGGCGAGGTTCGGCGCCACGCGGAGCCGAGGTTCCTCGTCGAGGCGACGCTTGCGCGCCTCGCGGTGGAGGTGGGTTTGACTACGCCAAGCACAGCACAGGCAGTACTCCCGGTCGCCCCTCCGGAGCCAGCACCCCCACCGGTCAGCGCCACCGCTGGGGTCCCCGCGCCGCAGGCGCGGGAGGGCCCGTCCCCACTGCGTGGGGAGGGAGATGTATCAGGGTGGACCGATGTTCTGGACAAGCTCAGCCGCACCGTCCGAGCCGCTTATCTCGACGCGCAGCCGGAGGTGGACGGGTCGCTGCTCATCCTGTGGTTCCGGTATGGCTTCCACCACAAGAAGGCCCAGGACCAGTCGGCGCAGCTTCTGCCCCTCGTGCGCGCCTGGCTTGGAGATGCTGTCAAGGTGGAGTTCAGGCTGCGCGAGGCGCCGTCAGATGCCTCCAAGCCCGCCGGCACAGCTTCGGCGAGCCCCGAGGACGACCCGTTCGTGCGCGAGGTGGTCCGCCGGTTCGACGGGCGCGTGACGCGGGTGAAGGAGGTCTCGGAGTGAAGGATCCGATGAAGATGCTGAAGCAGGTCCAGCAGATGCAGGATCGCATGGCCAAGGTCCAGGCCGAGCTCGAAAACGAGACCGTCGAGGCCAGCGCTGGCGGGGGCGCGGTGCGCGTCGTCGCAACCGGAACGCAGAAGGTGACGTCGGTGGTGATCGACCCAGCCGCGGCCGAGGACACGGAGATGCTGCAAGACCTGGTCGTGGCGGCGGTCAACGAAGCCATGGAGCTGTCAAAGCAGCTGGCGGCGACCAGGATGCAAGCGGTCGCGAGCGGTCTGGGCCTGCCACCCGGCCTAATCTAGTCCGAGCTTGCCGCAGCTCCCGGAGCCACTCGAACGGCTGGTGCAGGAGCTGTCGCGACTGCCGGGCATCGGCCCCAAGACAGCGCAGCGCCTCGCGTTCCATCTGCTGCGCGCCGACCGGCAGCGCGCCGAGTCGCTGGCGCAAGCCATCGCCGATGTGAAGGCGCGCATCGGATACTGCGAGCGCTGCTACAACATCGCCGAGGGCAGCCTGTGCGCCATCTGCTCCTCGCCACGGCGTGATGCATCGGTGATCTGCGTCGTCGAGTCGGCGCTCGACGTGCTCGCGATCGAGCGGACGGCTGAGTTCAACGGGCTGTACTTCGTGCTCCACGGGGTGATCTCGCCCATCGACGGCATCGGGCCCGAGCAGATCCACGTGCCCCAGCTTCTCGAACGCGCGCGTGAGGAGGGCGTGGTCGAGGTGGTCGTGGCCACCGACGCAGACATCGAAGGTGAGGCGACCGCCGTCTATCTGCAGCGTGCCCTGGCGCCCCTGGGCATCAAGGTCACGCGGCCGGCACATGGATTGCCCGTCGGCGGAGATCTGGAGTATGCCGACGAGCTCACGCTGGCCCGCGCGATGGCGGGCCGCCGGTCCTTCTAGATGTCGACCCCGAAACTGTCGGCGCGGCCGGCCCTTCTGTTCGACCTGGACGGCACACTCGTCGACAGCGTGTACCAGCACGTGCTGGCGTGGCGCGAAGCGCTTCACGCGGAAGGGCTCGACCTGGCGGTGTGGCGCATTCATCGCCGGATTGGCATGAGCGGGGGACTCTTCCTGAAGGCACTCGACCGGGAGCTCGGGAGCAACCTCACCGAAGCCCAGGCCGAGCGCCTTCGCCAGTCACACGCCGAAGCGTTGCTCGAACGGTTGGACCAGGTCCGGCCTCTACCGGGGGCGCGCGAGCTGCTGAAGACGCTGTCGGAGCTGCACGTGCCCTGGGCGATCGCGACCAGCGGCGCTGAGAGAACCGCCCGCCCGACGCTCGCGATGCTGGGCATACCTGAAGGCACACCCATCGTCACCCGGGACCAGGTTGCCTATGCCAAGCCGAACCCGGACCTCTTCCTGGCTGCCGCCGAGCGCCTCGGCGTCCCGCCGGGCGACTGTTTTGTGGTTGGTGACAGCATCTGGGACCTGCTCGCCGCCCAGCGAGCCGGCTCCTTGGGGGTCGGGCTGCTCTCGGGAGGCTACGGTCAGGAGGAGCTCGAGCGGGCGGGTGCCTATCGCGTCTATGACGATCCGGCCGACCTGCTTGCGCACCTGGATGAGCTTGGGATCAGGTCCGGGGGGTAAGTTTCCCGGGCGGTCGTTGCAAAGTGGGCCTGATCACCGGTACAATTCGCCGGTTGTCCTGATGGAAGGCTTCGTGCGCCCTAAAAGGCGGCGTGGCTGTCAGGGGAACCAGCACTTTGACAACTGAAGAGTGGGAAAGACTCTGAGAGTCTTATGACTCAGGGCGAAGGCCTTGGGTCCTCCGTTTAGACGGAGAGTTTGATCCTGGCTCAGGGTTAACGCTGGCGGCGCGCATAACACATGCAAGTCGAGCGAGGGCTTATTTCTCGCAAGAGAGATAAGTTCCTAGCGGCGAACGGGTGAGTAACACGTGGGCAACCTTTCC